>NZ_JACCAE010000001.1:300680-601361 GCF_013409205.1 Janibacter cremeus | reverse complement strand
CGAGACCGTGCGCGAGCTGCTGCCGATGCTGCGGCGCAACGAGGACCGACGCCACCTCGATGAGTCGTGCGCGCACTACAAGCGCACGCGCGAGGACCTGGACGACCTGGCGGTCCCGGCGAAGCGGGGACGCCCGATCCACCCGCAGTACGTGGCCAAGCTCATCAACGACCTCGCGGACGAGGACGCGGTCGTCATCCCCGACGTCGGCTCGCCGGTCGTCTACGCCTCCCGCTACTTCGAGTGCCGCGGCGAGCGTCGGGTCATCGGCTCCTTCCTCCACGGGTCGATGGCCAACGCGGTGCCGCACGCCATCGGCGCCCAGGTGGCCCACCCCGAGCGGCAGGTCATCACCCTCAGCGGTGACGGTGGTCTGGCGATGCTCATGGGCGAGATGCTCACCGTCGGCCAGTACGACCTGCCGATCACGATCGTCGTGCTGAACAACTCCTCGCTCAACTTCGTCGAGCTGGAGATGAAGGCCGCCGGACTACCGGACTTCGGCACCCACCTGGACAACCCCGACTTCTCCAAGGTCGCGGAGTCGGTCGGCATGCGGGGGATCCGGGTCACGGAGTCGGCGGAGCTCGAGAGTGCGCTGCGCGAGGCCCTCGCCCACGACGGCCCGGCCCTGGTCGACGTGGTCACCGACCGGCAGGAGCTGACCATCCCGCCCGCGATCTCGGCCGAGCAGATCAAGGGTTTCACGCTCTACGCACTGCGTACGGTGATGTCCGGTCGAGGCGACGAGCTGCTCGACCTCTCCCGCTCCAACCTGCGCCAGATCTTCTAGACGAGGACCGTGATGACCCGACCCGACCTGCCCACCACCCTCCTGGCGAGTGCCTTCGCGGCCTCCGGGGTGATCCACCTCGTGCGGCCGCAGGTCTTCCAGCCGATCGTGCCGTCGCCGCTGCGCGACCACGACCGGGCGCTCGTGCACGCCTCCGGGGTTGCCGAGATCGCTTGTGCTGCAGGCCTGCTCATCTCGCCGACCCGACCAGCGGCAGGCCTGGCCAGTGCGGCGCTGCTCGTCGCGGTCTTCCCGGCGAACGTGCAGATGAGCATCGACCACGCCCGCCGGGCCCGGCGCGGGCAGACCCCGCAGGCCTGGAGCTCCTTCGCCGGGACCCTTGCCCGGCTGCCGCTCCAGTGGCCGCTCGTGCGCATCGCGCTGCGCGCTGCCGGGAGGGGATGAGCCCATGAGCACCCACGAGACGACCCTTGACCTCCCCCCGGAGGTCGTCGCCGCGATCCGCGGTGCCCGCCGGGTCATGGTCCTGACCGGTGCCGGCATGAGCGCCGAGTCCGGCGTGCCGACCTTCCGTGACGCGCAGACCGGGCTGTGGGAGGAGTTCGATCCCTCGCAGCTGGCCACCGCCGAGGCGTGGCAGGAGGATCCCCGCTTCGTCTGGGGGTGGTACGCGTGGCGGATGCACCTGGTGCGCGGGGTCGAGCCCAATGCCGGTCACCGGGCACTCGCCGAGCTCGCGCGGCTGCGGGAGGTGATGATCTCCACGCAGAACGTCGACGACCTCCACGAGCGCGCCGGCTCGAGCGTGGCCGCCCACGTCCACGGGTCCCTGTTCGCGCTGCGGTGCACCGACTGCGACTCCCCGTACGAGGGGGAGGTCGACCTCCCGGCCGAGCCGGAGGAGCGCCTCGTCCCGCCGCAGTGCCCCGAGTGCGGGGCGCACGTACGCCCCGGCGTCGTGTGGTTCGGCGAGATGCTGCCCGAGGCGGACGTCGAGGCGACCGAGGCCGCGATCGACACGCTTCAGCCCGGTGACGTCACGCTGGTCATCGGCACCTCCGGGCTCGTCTTCCCGGCGGCCGGCTACCCGGCGATGGCCCGCGCGGAGGGGGCGACGGTCATCGAGATCAACCCGACCGAGACCGAGGTCTCCGACATGTGCCACCACGTCGTGCGGGGCACCGCCGCCGAGGTGCTGCCGGCCCTCGTCGCTGCGGTGGGGGAGTGACCCGGCCGGCTACCGGGCCGAGGCGGCCCCACCCGTGGGGACGGCGACGCGGGGCGCACCCGTCGGGGACGAAGGGGGCAGGGTCGCGCGTCGGCGGGTCGTGGCCCACACGCCGATGATGACCAGGACCCCGCCCACCAGCTCCACCGGGGACGGCGTCTCCCCGAGCAGCGCCCACGCCAGGGTCAGGCCCGTGATCGGCACGAGCAGGGAGAAGGGGGCCACCGAGCCCGCGTTGTGCCGCGACATCAGCCACGTCCACAGGCCCGACCCCACGACGGTCGCCACGAGAGCCGTGTAGGCCAGGCCGCCCCACGCGAGCAGCTCCTGCGGACCGGTGGAGAAGGACCCGGTGAGGGAACGCCACATGCTCCCCGGTCCCTCGACCACGGCGGAGATCGCGAGCAGCGGCAGGGGCGGCACGACGGTCATTCACAGCGCCAGGTGCAGCGGCTTCGGGGGAGCGGCCTGCCGGGCGGCGAGGTTGCCGAAGGCCCAGCCGAGGCCGGCGAGCAGGGTGAGGAGGAAGGGAAGAATGCCCGCCTCACCGGACAGTCGCTGGGAGCCGACGACCGCCATGCCGAAGGCGGCGAGGGCGAGCCCCGCGGCGGCCCGCCCCGTGACGTGCTCGCCGAGGAGGACCGCCCCGAGGACGACGGTGAAGGGGGCCGAGCTCTGCAGGACGAGGGATGCCAGACCGGCAGGCATGCCCAGGCTCATCCCCAGGTAGAGGAAGGCGAACTGCAGCACGCCGAAGCCGAGGCCGTAGCCGATGAGCCAGCGCGCGGGCACCCGGGGGCGCGGGACGAACAGCACCGTCGGGATCGCCAGGAGGAGGAATCTCAGGGCGGCGCACAGGAAGGGCGGGAAAACCTCGAGCGAGGCGTGGATGGCGATGAAGTTCGCGCCCCACAGGACGGCGACGAGGACGGCGAGCAAACGGTGACGAAGGGGCACGGTCCGATCCTGAGGCCACCCGTCCATGCAGGACAAGCGAATCAAAATGCACTATTCCTTTAGGGTGCCTACGTGGACATCCGGCACCTGGAACTGCTGCGGGACCTGCGTGAGCGAGGCAGCCTCGTGGCCGTCGCAGCGGCCACGCACCGCACCCCCTCGGCGTTGTCGCAGCAGCTGCGCACGGCACAACGTGCCGCCGGGACCCGACTCGTCGAGCCGGATGGCCGAGGGCTGCGACTGACCGATGCGGGAGAGCTGCTCGCGGACGGCGCCGATGAGGTCGCCGAGGCCCTCGCCCGGGTCCGGGCCCGACTCGACGCGCATCGCGGCCAGCCGGTCGGGACGGTGCGTGTCGCCGGGCTCCCGAGCGCGATGACCGCCCTGCTGCCGGGGGCCCTGGCCGCCCTGGCCGACTCCGCGGTGACCATCGAGGTCACCGACATGGACCTCGCCGAGCACGACTACGCCGCTGCGGTCGCCGATGCCGACATCGTCATCGCGCACAGCCTGACCAGCGAAGTGCCGGCAGGCGCGCAGGGCCTGCGACGCACGGTGCTCCTGCGTGAGCCGCTCGACGTCGCGCTGCCGCAGGACCATCCACTGACCGCCCGCGAGGCGCTCCGCCCCGGGGACGTCGTCGACGAGATGTGGATCGGCGTCCCGGAGCACTTCCCCTTCGACACCGTCCTCCAGCGCCTCGGGGAGGCCACCGGGACCACGATCGCGCCGCGGTTGCGGATTCGCGACAACCAGCTGATCGCTGCGCTCGTGGCGGCCGGCGAGGGGGTGGCCCTGCTGCCCCGGTTCACCACGCAACCCGGTGACGGGATCTCCCTTCGCCCCCTGACCTCAGTGGTCTCCGCGCGCTGGATCGTCGGTCTGTCCCGGCCCGACCGTGCCGAGCGCGCCGCGGTCCGGCTGGTGACGCGACGGCTCGTGGAGGCGGGGGACGCGCTCGTCGGCTGACCGGCGGATATCCTTGCCGGGTACGCCCTCCAACACCTCGCCAGGAGCCCTTCCGTGGTCACGCGCATGTCGTCCCTCTTCCTCCGCACCCTTCGGGAGGACCCGGCCGACGCGGAGCTGCCGGGACACAAGCTGCTCGTGCGCGCCGGCTACGTGCGCCGCGCCGCGCCCGGTATCTACACCTGGCTCCCGCTGGGGCTGCGGGTCCTGCGCAAGGTCGAGACGATCGTGCGCGAGGAGATGGAGGCGATCGGCGGCCAGGAGCTGGCGTTCCCCGCCCTGCTGCCCAAGGAGCCCTACGAGGCCACCAACCGGTGGACCGATTACGGCGACAACCTCTTCCGCATCGTCGACCGCAAGGACGCGCAGATGCTGCTCGGCCCCACCCACGAGGAGATGTTCTGCCTCGCGGTCAAGGACATGTACACCTCGTACAAGGACCTGCCGCTGACGATCTTCCAGATGCAGAACAAGTACCGCGACGAGGCCCGGCCCCGCGCCGGCGTGCTGCGCGGACGCGAGTTCATCATGAAGGACTCCTACTCCTTCGACATCGACCAGGCCGGTCTGCAGAAGGCCTACGACGCGCACCGCGACGCCTACATCAAGATCTTCGACCGCTTCGGCTTCGAGTACGTCATCGTCCAGGCCGACTCGGGGGCGATGGGCGGCAGCGCGAGTGAGGAGTTCCTCGCGGTCAGCCCCAACGGCGAGGACACCTTCGTCCGGGACGAGAGCGGGTACGCGGCCAACATCGAGGCCGTGGAGATCCCCGTTGCCGCCCCCGTCGAGGCGGGCGTCGGTCCGGCGCACGTCGAGGACACCCCCGACACCCCGACCATCGAGACACTCGTCGCGCAGCTGAACGCCAACCACCCGCGTGCCGACGGTCGCGGGTGGACCGCCGCGGACACGCTGAAGAACGTCCTGGTCATGCTCGTGCACCCCGCCGACGAGGAGCACCCGCAGGGATGGCGCGAGCCGCTGGCCATCGGCGTGCCCGGCGACCGGGAGGTCGATGCCAAGCGCCTCGAGGCGCAGGTCGCACCCGCGGAGGTCGAGGCCTTCGAGGAGAAGGACTTCGCCTCCCACCCCGAGCTGGCGAAGGGTTACATCGGTCCCGGCGTGCTGGGTCGCGGGAGCGATCTGATCCAAAACCTGGAAGAGCGCGACGAGGACGGTGCACCGGAAGGTGAGAAGTACCCGGAGGACCAGATCCGCTTCCTGCTCGACCCCAGCATCCCGGAGGGCAGCGCCTGGGTCACCGGCGCCGACGAGCCCGGCAAGCACGTCATCGACCTCGTCCACGGGCGCGACTTCACCGCCGACGGGCGCATCCAGGCCGCCGAGATCCGCGAGGGGGACCCCAGCCCCAGCGGCACCGGCACGCTCACCCTCGCGCGCGGTGTCGAGATGGGCCACATCTTCCAGCTCGGGACGAAGTACGCCGAGGCGCTGGGGCTGAAGGTCCTCGACGAGAACGGCAAGCTCGTCACCGTGACCATGGGGTCCTACGGGGTCGGCGTCACCCGTGCCGTCGGTGTCATCGCCGAGGACAACCACGACGAGGTCGGCCTGGTGTGGCCTCGGCAGGTCGCGCCCTTCGACGTGCACGTCGTCGTCGCCGGCAAGGGCGAGGAGCTCTTCGTCGCTGCCGATGACCTGGCTGCCCAGCTGGAGGCGAAGGGGGTCGAGGTGATCCTCGACGACCGTGCCGGCAAGGTCAGCCCGGGAGTGAAGTTCAAGGACGCCGAGCTCATCGGTGTCCCGACGATCCTCGTCGTCGGCAAGGGGCTGGCCGACGGCGTCGTCGAGATCAAGGACCGCCGCACCGGTGAGCGCCGTGAGGTCCCGGTCGGCGACGCGGTCGCCGCCGTCCGCGCCGAGATCGGGGCCACCGCATGAGCGTCGGCGAAGTACGCCACCCGCTGGCCGCCCACGAGCGCCCGGCCGCCGGGCCCGTGCGCGCGGTGATCTTCGACTGGGGCGGCACCCTCACGCCCTGGCACACGATCGACCTGGGCCAGCAGTGGCGCGTCTTCGCCCGGGAGGTCCACGGGATCCCGATCGACTCCGACGAGGTCCCCCAGGAGGACCTCGAGCGGGCGCAGGAGCTCGGCGAGCGGTTGCACGCCGCCGAACGTGCGGCCTGGCAGCGGGCGCGGGAGGACCATCGCAGTGCCCACCTCGACGACATCCTCGCCGAGGCCGGCGTCGACCACCGCGAGGACCGACACCACGTCGCGCTTGCGGCGTACCGCCGCTTCTGGGAGCCGCACACCCACACCGACGCGCAGGTGCGTCCGCTCCTGCAGGGCCTGCGTGCCAGGGGCCTGAGGACCGGCGTGCTGTCCAACACCATCTGGAGCGGCGAGTACCACCGCGAGATCTTCGCCCGCGACGGAGTGCTCGACCTCATCGACGCCGACGTCTACTCCTCGGAGCTGCACGTCATGAAGCCGCACGCCGAGGCCTTCGAGGCGGTGTGTGCCGCCCTCGACGTGGAGCCGGTCAACGCGGTCTACGTGGGCGACCGGCTCTTCGAGGACGTGCTCGGCTCCCAGGAGGTCGGCATGCGCGCCATCTGGGTGCCGCACAGTGACATCCCTGCCGACCAGCAGGTCACGATCGACGCGACACCGGACGGCGTGGCGGAGACCCTGCTCGACGTGCTCGACCTCATCGACCCGTGGCTGGCCGACGGCGAGTGACCACGCCTCTCGCTACGAAGTACTGCTGACTAGCGGGACAGCACCGTGAGGACTTCACTGCCGACGATCCACGATGCCAGGGCGAGGACGGCCACGAACCCGACCTGCCACACCAGCACCGGGATCCCGGTCAACCGCGCCAGCGCGCCGGGGTCGCTGGACGGTCCGACCCGACGCAGGACGCTCGCGAGATGGCGCCAGGCGCCGGCGAGCAGCACCAGTCCGGTACCGACGAGCACGTGCTGCTGCAGGCCGTCCTCGCGCCACCACCACAGGGCGGCGACCCCGGCCAGGGAGCCGACGACGACGAGTCCGGTCAGTGCGGACCGAACGAAGACCAGTGCCACCAGCAGCCCCGCCAGGAGCGCCGTGAGGACCGGGGCGGTCCACCCCTTCGCCGCCAACCACACCAGCAGCATCCCCAGGAGCGCCGGGGCGGGGTAGCCCGCCCACGTCGTCACGACGAGACCGGGTCCGCTGGGTCGGCCCACGGTGACGGCGTGGCCGGACATGTCCGCGCGCAGCACGAAGCCGCGGAACCTGCGCCCGACGGCCACCCCGACCACGGCATGGCCGAGCTCGTGCACGAGCGTGACGACCAGGCGCAGCACCCGCCAGGCGGGCCACCACGCCACGGCAACCGCGGCGAGCGCCAGTACCGCGAGCAGGCCCGGTGCGGCCAGTTGCGGGGCACGGGCCGACGGCACCGCCCGGCCGGTGATCTCGGTGAGCAGGTCCACGTCGCAGACCGTACGGGGTCACCCTCGCCGCTCGTCATCGCCGTGACAGTCTGGACGCATGACCCACGTCCTCGTCCTCGGTGGGACCGCCGAGGCCCGTGACCTCGCTGCGCAGTTGGCGGCGAAGGGAGTCACCCTCACCTCATCGCTCGCCGGCCGGGTGTCGAAACCACGACTGCCGGTCGGGCCGGTGCGCATCGGCGGCTTCGGGGGAGTGGACGGGCTCGTCGAGTGGATCACCGAGCACGACGTGAGCGCCGTCGTCGATGCGACGCACCCCTTCGCGCAGACGATGGGCTCCCATGCTGCGCAGGCCTGCGCGCAGGTCGACGTGCCGCTGCTGCGTCTGGCCCGCCCCGGCTGGACGGACCACCCCGATGCCGCCCGCTGGACGTGGGTGGAGGGCCATGTCGCCGCCCGTGAGGCGGCGGACGCCCTGGGCAGGGCCCCCTTCGTCACGACGGGTCGGCAGACCCTGCACCACCACGTCGGGGCCTGGGCCGACCGGGACGTCCTCGTGCGGCTCGTCGAGCCGCACGAGGACCCCCTGCCGCAGCCGTGGACGGTGCTGCGCTCGCGCGGCCCCTTCGACGTGGCCGGTGAGGAGACGCTGATGCGTGAGCACGGTGTCGACGTGCTGCTGACGAAGGACTCCGGTGGCAGCTTCACCGCCGCCAAGCTCACCGCCGCCGCGACCCTGGGGATCCCGGTCGTCGTCGTTGCCCGGCCCGCGCGCGCCGACGGCGTCGAGCAGGTCAGCGATGCCGGTGCCGCCGCCGACTGGGTCGATCAGGTGCTCAGCGGGCGCCCACGGCGACCCTCAGGACGACGGCTGCCGCGAGCGTGATGGCGCCGACCCGCCGGGCCAGGGCGACCGCCCGCGGGAGGTCCGCGACGGCGACCGCACGGCCGCGCCCGAGCATCGGACGCTCCTCGACCCCGCTGGTGTAGACGGTGCGTCCGCCCAGACGCAGGTCGAGAGCGGCAGCGAAGCCGGCCTCGACCGGGCCGGCATTGGGGCTGGGGTGGGCGTGGCCGTCCCGGACTGCGGTGCGCACGACCACGCCGGCGCGAAGGGGGGTCGCCGCGGCGGTCGCGAGGACGGTCACCCGCGCGGGCACCCAGCCGAGGACGTCGTCGAGGCGGGCCGCGGACCACCCGAATCTCGCGTAGCGCTGCGTGCGGTGCCCGTGCATCGCGTCCAGGGTGTTGACCGCGCGGTGCAGCACCACCCCGGGCGGTCCGAGGAGTGCGCCCCACACGAGGGTGCCGACGACGGCATCCGAGGAGTTCTCCGCGATCGACTCGACGGCCGCGCGGGCGACGTCGTCCGTGGACAGATCGCCCGTGGCCCGGCCGACGAGGTTGCCCACCCGGGCCCGCGCCGCCGGCAGGTCGCCCGCGGCGAGGAGGTCGTGCACCGCGGTGCCCTCGCGACCCAGGCTGGTGCCGCCGAGAGCGGCCCAGGTCAGGGTGGCGGTCGCCCCGGCCCCGGCCGCAGCAGGCAGGCGGGAGGCGACGAGGCCCAGGACCAGCACCGGCGCGAGCACGATCGCCTCGGTGACGACCCCAGCGGCCCTGGAGTCGGTGTACCTGCGCTCCTCGACCCAGCCGGCCCACGTGCCGAAGAGCGCCACGGGATGCCCGCGACGCGGGTCGCCGAGGAGGTGGTCGGCCGCCCATCCCGCGACCAGGCCCACCACCACGGGTGGGGGCGTCGGGAGCCTCACGCCCCGCCCCTGGGTGGGTCGGGGTCCTCGGCCGTGTCCTTGACGGTGAGCACCTGACCGGCGACGACGAGGAGGACCCGGTCGGCGCTCGCGGCCAGGCGTTGGCCCAGCAGCCCTAGCCGGTCGGCGAAGATCCGCCCGGAACGGTGCTCGGGGACCACGCCCCAGCCGACCTCGTTCGTCACGGCGACGACGTGCGGTGATGCGCGCCAGGCGGAGTCGAGCGCGGCCATGCGCTCGTCGACCTGGTGCCCCCACCGGGACTCCGGCGACTCCCATGCCCCGAGCTCGTCGAGCTGTGCGGTCAACCACGTGCCGAGGCAGTCCAGGAGGACCGGGCCGGTGGCGGCGGTGAGTGCCGCAGCGGCGTCGGTGGTCTCGACCGTCGACCACGACGCGGGCCGTCGGCTCCGGTGCAGGGCGACGCGGGCCGCCCAGTCGGCGTCGTCGAGCCGGGGCCCGGTGGCCAGGTAGGTCACCGGGGCGTCGATCGGCAGGTGTGGGGGCAGCAGCAGCGACTCCGCGTGCCGGGACTTGCCGGAGCGGACACCACCGGTGACGAGGACGCGCATGCTCACCACGCCAGCGTGAGGACGACCAGGACGGTGGTCAAGGTGATCTCGACCGCGGCCCCGAGCACGTCGCCGTTGACCCCGCCGAGGACGGCGACGGCCTTGTCGCGCAGCAGGGTCGGGGCCAGCAGAGCGAGGACGAGCGCGAGGAGGACCATGAGGGCGCCGCGCAGCAGGTCCCTGCCCTCGAGGAGGGAGAGCTGGGGGAGAGCCGTCAGGGCGAGGACCCCGGCCATGACCAGTGCGAGAGCTCCGGCGGCCAGTACCGGCACCGTGCCGACGAAGGCCGCGGCCATCCGCGAGCCGGCCGCCGGCGTCGCATCCGTTGCGCACAGCCGGGCGCACACCGACCGGGAGAGCAGCACCGCGGCCGCCACGACGACGGCTCCACGCCACCCGGCGCCCAGGAGGTCGGTGATCGCGCCGGCCTGGAGCAGGAGTGTGAGCACGAGGGCGGCGGCACCCATCGGCCCGATGTCGCCACGGCGCATCACCGTCAGGGCGCGATCGCGGTCCCATCCGGCGCCGAACGCGTCGACGACGTCGGCGAGCCCGTCGAGGTGCATCGCCCGGGAGCCGTACGCGAGGACGAGGAGCACCAGCCCGGCCGCGACGAAGGGAGGCAGCCCCACCTCGACACCCGCGGCGATCACCCCGGCGACGAGGGCGAGCGGTAGCACCGCGACCGGTGCGAGCAGCAGCGCCGTGCGTGCCGTGCGGTCATCAAGGGTGACGCTGCCGCTCGGGATCCGTGTGAAGGTCCCGACCGCCAACCGCAGCCCGTCGCCGAGGGTGCTCACCCGACGTCCTCCGTGCCCGGCACGTGCGGCATGCCCTCCAAGGCGGCCACGACGTCCCCGATGACGGTGATCGCGGGCGGGGCGATGCCCCCTTCGTCGGCCGTGGTGGCGATCGAGGACAGGGGAGCACGCACGACCCGCTGCTGCGGACTCGCGCCGTCGGCGATGGACGCGGCGGGGGTGGCCGGGTCGAGGCCGGCGTCGATGAGGGTCTGCGCGATCGGGCCGAGGGTGGCCACGCCCATCAGGACGACGATCGTCAGGCCGGAGGTGGCCAGCGCCTGCCAGTCGACCTCGCTGCGGGGGTCCTGGGGGGCGACGTGACCGGAGACGACGGCCACGCCCTGGGACAGGCCGCGGTGGGTGACCGGGATACCGGCGAGGGCGGGGACGGCGAAGGCCGAGGAGACACCCGGGACCACCTCGACGGGGATGCCGGCCTGCGTGCAGACCTGCCACTCCTCGCCGCCGCGGCCGAAGAGGTAGCCGTCGCCACCCTTCAGGCGCACCACGGTCCTCCCCGCGCGGGCGTGCGTCAGGAGGATCTCGTGGATGCGTTCCTGCGGGGTGAACTCGCCGCGCGGGATCTTGCCGACGTGGACGACCTCGGCGTGCGGGGCGTGCTCGGCGATGGCCGCCAGCGGCGCGAGCCGGTCGGTGACGACGACGTCCGCCGCGGTCAGCGCGTCCCGGCCGGCGAGGGTGAGCATGCGGGGGTCGCCGGGTCCGCCACCGACGAGGAGGACCCGTCCGGTCGGCTCGGGGGTGGGAGTGCTCATGCTGACCTCGTGCGTTCTCGTCGTGGCAGGATCCGACCCAGCTCACGCAGCAGGCCGTCGATGGTGTGCGGGTCACGGACGGCGATCCGTACCCACGAAGGGTCCAACCCGGGGAAAGTATCCCCCCTGCGCACCGCCCAGCCGGCAGCGCGTAGCTCTTCGCGGACTCCCGGACCGACCCGGGCGAGGACGAAGGGGGCGTGCGTCCCGCTCGTCGGGACGTCGAGGCCGGCCAACCCGGCGGTCAGGTGGGCGCGCCAGCGGGCCAGCTCGTCGGCGGCGCGGGCGGCCTCGCCCAGGGCGTGCGGGGCGACCGTCTCGGTCATCACGCGCAGCGCGAGCGACCCGACCGACCAGTGCGGCTGCTGGGTGGCCAGGGCCGCGACGAGGTCGCGGTCGCCGGCGACGTACCCGGCCCGGATGCCGGCGACGGCCCACGTCTTGGTCAACGAGCGCACGACGATGACACCGGCGAGGTCACCGGGCAGGAGCGACTCGACCTCGCCGGGCACGGCGTCCATGAAGGCTTCGTCGACGAGGAGCACCCGCCCTGCCCGCACGAGGGAGCGAAGGGCATCGGCCGGGTGGAGGGCGCCGGTCGGGTTGGTCGGGTTGCCGATGACGACGAGGTCCGCGTCCCCGATCTCCTCGACGGCGGCGTCGGTGAGGGTGAAGTCGTCCTCACCGCGCAGCAGCACCCGGCGCACGTCGTGCCCGGCAGCCACGAGCGCTGCCTCGGGCTCGGTGAACTGCGGGTGCACGACGACGGCGTCGCGGGGCGCCATCGCCCGGGCGAGCAGGGTGAAGGCCTCGGCGCCGCCACTGGTGGGGAGCACCTGTTCGCGGGCCAGGCCGTGTCGGGCAGCGATCGCGTCGCGGGCGCGGGTGGCGTCCGGGTAGGTCGCGACCGAGGCCAGCTCGTCGGCCAGGGCCGAGGCCAGCCACGCCGGTGGTTGGGTGAGCCGGACATTGACCGCGAGGTCGATGAGGTCGTCCGCGAGCTCGACGTCGCCGTGGTGACGCAGCGGGTCGCTGTGGGGCGGGGGTTCCGCTGGTGGCCCGGACGTCGTGGACCGGCAGGGGCGCCCCTTGGGGCTTCGCAAGCTCAGCCCCTGAGTCGGGGCACTCCCTCCCGCGCCACGACGTCCTGCCAGATGCATCCCGCCCGATCCGCGTTCGTGGGAAGCGCTCTCAGCGCCACCCCTCCTTGCGTTCCAGTCCTGCGCAGCGGCGACGAAGGAGGCCGCGAGGTCGGGGGAGCCGGCCCAGTGAGTGTGCAGGTACGACGCGACGAGGGTGGCGCTGCCGGTACCCGCGGGGTCGAGGGCGAAGCCCTCCTCGCGCCCGTCGAGTGACCAGGCAGCGCTCGTCCCCGCACCGGGGGTGGCCTGCGTGCGGTGGAACTCGTGCCCGGTGACGCGCGTGCCGGCCGGCCCGAGCACCGAGTCGGTCACCGAGACGGCCTCGCGGTAGCCGAGGGTGAGCCGTCGGCCCATCGCGGCACGCGTGGGCACCGCGCCGACCATCGGGTGGCCGTCGAGAGCTTGGCCCAGGTAGAGCATCCCGGCGCACTCGGCGACGGTCGGCATCCCCGCGGCGACCGCGGAGCGGATCTGTTCCACGAGAGGGTGGTTCGTCGCCAGCGACCGGGCGTGGACCTCGGGGAACCCACCGCCGAGGTAGAGCCCGCACGTCCCCTCGGGCAGCGACTCGTCCCGCGCGGGGTCGAAGTCCACCACGTGCGCACCGGCCGCCTCGAGCAGCTCGACGGTCTCCGGGTAGCGGAAGGTGAAGGCGCGTCCCCCGCCGACGGCGACGACCGGTCGGGTTCCTCCGGCGACGACCTGCGAGGGGACGACGAGCTCGGGCGACCACGGCTCTTCCTCCAGATCGGGTGCCGTGCCGGCCGCGCACAGCAGCGCGTCGAGGTCGATGTGCTCCTCGGCGACGGTCGCGATGTGCTCGAGGGACGCCGCGGCAGAGGAGCGTTCGGCGGCGGGGACGAGCCCGAGGTGGCGCGAGGGCACGTGCATCGCGGCATCGCGCGGGAGCACCCCCCGCACCGGGACCCCGACGGCTTCGACGGCCCGCCTGGCCTCGTCGCCGTGCCGGGGGGTGCCGGCCTTGTTGAGCACGACCCCGACCACCTCGAGCCGCGGGTCGATCGTCGCGAGCCCGTGCACGGTGGCCGCGACGGTCCGGGAGGTCGAGGAGATGTCGACGACGAGCACCACGGGGGTGCGCGTCAGGGTCGCGACGTGTGCGCTCGAGGCGAAGCCGTCCGTGCCCAGCCGTCCGTCGAGCAGGCCCATGACGCCCTCGATGACGGCGATGTCCGCGCGATCGGGGTGCGTGGCGCCGCGGGCGAGGAGGGGAGCGACCCTCCCCTCGCCCACGAGGTGCGGGTCGAGGGTCCGGCTGGGTCGCCCGGTCGCCAGCGCGTGGTAGCCGGGGTCGATGTAGTCGGGACCGACCTTGGCCGGGGCCACGGCCAGCCCGCGGCGGGCCAGGGCCGCCATGATCCCCACCGCGATCGTCGTCTTGCCGTGCCCGGAGGCGGGGGCGGCGACGAGCACGCGGGGAAGGGGGATACCCGCCGGGTGCGGCGGGATCACCACTCGATGCCCTTCTGGCCCTTCTGCCCGCGGTCGAAGGGGTGCTTGATCTTCGTCATCTCGGTGGCGACGTCGGCGATCTCGAGCAGCTTCGGGTGCGGGTCGCGGCCGGTGATGACGACGTGCTGGTAGCCGGGCCGGTTGGTCAGGGTCGTCACGACGTCGTCGATGTCGACCCAGCCCCACTTCAGGACGTAGGTGAACTCGTCGAGCACGTAGAGCGTGTGGGTCTCGTCGGCGAGGCGTCGCTTGATCTCCGCCCACCCCTCACGGGCGTCCGCGGCGTGGTCCTCCTCGGTGCCGGCCTTGCGCGACCAGGACCAGCCGGAGCCCATCTTGTGCCACTCGACGGGGCCGCCCTGGCCGCTCTCCTCGTGGACGCGACCCAGGGTCTTGTAGACCTCCTCCTCGCCGATCCGCCACTTCGCGGACTTGACGAACTGGAAGACGCCGATGCCCCAGCCCTGGTTCCAGGCGCGCAGTGCGAGCCCGAAGGCTGCGGTCGACTTGCCCTTGCCGGTGCCACCGTGGACGACGACGAGTGGGGAGTGGCGGCGCTGGCGCGTGGTCATCCCGTCGTCCGGGGTGACGGGGGTCTTTCCCTGGGCCATCAGGCGGCGCTCCTTCGGGGGCTGGTGCGGTCGGTGACGATCTCGACGAGGCCGCTGGCGGCGACCTGCTCGAGGGGGATGTGCTCGGCTCCCATGCGCCCGGCGAGGTCGGCGGCCAGACCCATCCGGAAGCGGCCGGACTCGCAGTCCACGACGACGGTCTCCATGGCGGACGCCGCGGTGCCCCACGCGTCGGCGATGCGCTGGGCCCGTGCGAGGGCGTGCGTGCCGGCCGTTGCGCGGCCGTCGGTGACGATCACGACGAGGGCGCGCTGGTTGCGGTCGCGCACCCTCTCGCGGGCGACGACGCGGGCGACCTCGCTCAGTCCCTCGGCCAGGGGGGTGCGGCCACCGTGCGGCATCTCGGCCAGCCGTGCGGCGGCGGCGTCGACGGACGAGGTCGGCGGTAGCGCGACCTCGGCGCCCGCGCCGCGGAAGGTGATCAGCCCGACCCGGTCACGTCGCTGGTAGGCGTCCAGGAGCAGGGAGAGGACGGCGGTCTTCACCTCGCTCATCCGCTTGCGGGCGGCCATCGAGCCGGACGCGTCGACCGCGAGCAGGACCAGGTTGGCCTCCCGACCGCGGGTGACGGCATGGCGCAGGTCGGTGCCGGTGACCCGGGCGGGACCGAGTCCGCCCGCGCGACGAGCGGCGGAGGCGCGAAGGGTGGCGGTCAGGTGCACGGGTGCGCCCGCCGGTTCGATCCCGGCCGGGTGGACGCCGACGGTGCGACCGCGAGGGGTCAGGGCCGGGGAGCGGCGCCCGGACGGCCCGGAGCCGACGCCGGCCAGCTCGAGGCGGCGGGCACGGTAGGGCTGCTGCGCGCTGGCCGTGCCCACCGGTGTGGGCATGCCGCCGGAGGGGGCCTCAGGCGCGTCCTCGGACTCCGACGAAGGGGTGTCCTCGGCCCGGGTGGACGGGTCCGTCGAGCCCTCGGCCGCCGAGTCCTCGCTCTTGGGGCGCGGGCCGTTCGTGCTGCCCGAGCCGTCCTCCTCGTGCGCGTCCTCCTCGGGGGACTGCTCCGGCTGGTCCTGCGGCGGCGTCTCCTGCTCGGGCCCACCGCCCCCTTCGTCGCCGGGGGAGTCCCCGCCGCCGGGCGGGTCGTCCTCCGGCTCGTCGTCCAGGAGCGCGTCGAGGAGGTCCTCGTCCAGCCCCGGTGCGTCGAAGGGAGCCCGGCGCCGGCGGTGCGGCAGCGACAGCAGCGCGGCGGCGCGGATGTCCGCGCGGGTGACGTGGTCGCGGCCCTGCCAGGCCGCGTGGGCGGCGGCGGTGCGGGCGGTGACGATGTCGGCACGCATCCCGTCGACGTCGAAGCCGGCGCACACCCGGGCGATGGTGCGCAGCGTGCGTTCGTCGAGGCGGACGTGGCGCACGGCCTCGCGGGCGTCGGCGAGCCGCTGGGTCAGCTCGGCCTCGGACTCGGCGAACCGCGCCGCGAATCCTGCGGGGTCGGCGTCCGAGTCGAGCCGCCGACGCACGACCTCGGCCCGTTCGTGCGGGTCACGGCTGGCGGCGATGTGCACGGTCAGGCCGAACCGGTCGAGCAGCTGCGGACGCAGCTCGCCCTCCTCGGGGTTCATCGTCCCGACGAGCGTGACCCTGGCCGGGTGCGAGATGGAGACACCGTCGCGCTCGACGGTGTTGCGCCCCATGGCCGCTGCGTCCAGGAGCACGTCGACCAGGTGGTCGTGCAGCAGGTTGACCTCGTCGACGTAGAGGATCCCGCGGTGGGCGTCGGCGAGCAGCCCCGGCTGGTAGGCGGCCTCACCCTCGCCGAGGGCACGGCGCAGGTCGAGGGAGCCGACGACGCGGTCCTCGGTGGCGCCGACCGGCAGCTCGACCAGACGGGCCGGTCGGGTGGTCGCCGGGCCGGAGTGCGGCTCGTCGGGGCAGTCCTCGGAGCGTTCGGGGTCGCACCCGAACCGGCAGCCCTGTGCCACCTGCTGCTCGGGCAGGACGGAGGCGAGTGCGCGCACGGCGGTGGACTTGGCCGTGCCCTTCTCTCCCCGGACGAGGACACCGCCGATCTCCGGGGCGATCGCGCTGAGCACCAGTGCGGTGGTCAGCTCCTGCGCGCCGACGAGGGCGGTGAAGGGGTAGCTGGGTGCAGACTCGGAGCGGGTCACGAAGGCCTCCTGGCGAGTGTCCACGCTCGCCGTACGACGTCGCCGGGCGGGTTCGCTCCGGCGAGCGCAGACCGATGTCCTGGCTTGGCCTTGACGGCCTTCACAGTGGCGGGACCGCTCCGGATTCGCACCGGATTCCTCGGTTGGCTGCGCCGGACGACAGCATGCCACAGGCCGACATGGGCCTATGGTTGGCGTCCGTGATCGACGTCGTGGGTATCGGTGATGACGGCTGGGTCGGCCTGGACGAAGGGCGGCGCGGCCTCGTCCGCGACGCCGCCACCGTGCTGGGTGGCCGGCGCCACCTCGATCTCGTGGCCGAGCACGCCGCCACCGGGGCCGATCTCGTGGCCTGGCCCAGCCCCCTTCTCCCGGCACTGCCGGGACTCCTGGAGTCGGCCGAGTCGACCGGTGCCGTGGTCGTGCTCGCCAGCGGGGACCCCCTTCGCTCGGGGATCGGGACGACCCTGGTCGACCTGCTCGGGGCCGACCGGGTGCGCATCCACCCGGCGCTCTCGTGCGACGTCCTCGCCCGGGCGCGCCAGGGCTGGTCCGCCGAGGAGACCACCGTGGTCACCACCGTCGGCCGGGACCTGCGCGCGGTGCTGCCGCACCTGGCGCCCGGGGCCCGTGTCGTCGTGCTCTGCTCCGACGGCTCCGACCCTTGGCGTCTTGCCGAACTGTTGACCCAGCACGGTCGGGGCGCAACGGAAATCACTGCCCGGTGGCATTTGGGTGGGCCCGACGAGGGGGCCGTCGCGGCCCGTGCGGACGCCTTCACCGGTGCGACCGCCGACCTCGTGGTCTGCTGTCTCGACGTGCGTGCCTGCAGCCCGGCTGCCGTGACGACCGCGGGCGCCATGCCGGGGCGGGCCGAGGACTTCATCGAGCACGACGGGCAGGTGACCAAGCGGGACGTGCGGGCCAGCGCCCTGTCGCGGCTGCGGCCCACACCCGGTTCGCACCTGTGGGACCTCGGTGCCGGCAACGGGACGGTGGCCCTCGAGTGGTGCCTCGGCGCCGAGCGGGCCACCGCGACCTGCATCGAGCGCGACGCGACCCGGGCCGAGCGGATCACCGCCAATGCGGCCGCCCTCGGCCTCGCGGGCCGGGTGACGGTCCTCCACGGGGACAGCGCGACGCGCGACCTGAGCGCGCTCACCCGGCCGGACGCCGTCTTCGTCGGCGGGGGCCTTGCCGAGCCGATCCTGGAGGCAGCGTGGGCCTCCTTGCGCCCCGGTGGTCGCCTCGTGGCGCACGCCGTCACCCTCGGGGGTGAGGCGGCACTGCTTGCCATCCACGAGCGCGCCGGCGGTGACCTCACCCGCCTGATGATCGAGCGGGCCGTCCCGCTCGGGGCCCACCTGTCGTGGACCCCGGCGCGTGCCGTGGTCCAGCTCGCCGTCGTCCGAGGAGAAGAATGACCGTCCACTTCATCGGTGCCGGACCCGGCGCCGCCGACCTGCTCACCGTCCGCGCCACCCGGCTGCTCGCCGCGAGCCGGGTGTGCCTGTACGCCGGCACCTACCTCGACGCGGCCGTCCTGGCGCACTGCCCCCGGGGCGCCCGCCTCGTCGACACCCAGGCGCTCGACCTGGACGGGATCATCGCCGAGATGGCAGCCGCCCACGACCGCGGCGAGGACGTCGCCCGCTTGTGCTCGGGTGACCCCTCGGTGTACTCCGCGATCGCCGAGCAGACCCGGCGCCTGGACGAGCGCGGGGTCCCGTGGGACATCACCCCGGGCATCGCCGCCTACGCCGCGACCGCCGCGCGCCTGGGCCGCGAGCTGACCGTCCCCGAGGTCGCCCAGTCCGTCGTGCTCACCCGCGCCCAGCGGGACTCGACGGCGATGCCGTCGGGGGAGTCGCTGGAGGCCTTCGCCACGACGGGAGCCACTCTCGTGCTCCACCTGGGGATCCGTCGCACCCGCGAGCTCGCCGAGCGTCTGGCGGAGCACTACGGCGCCGACTGCCCGGTGGCCGTGGCCTACCGCGTGGAGCAGCCCGAGGAGATCGTCCTGCGCGGGACGCTCGCCGACATCGCCGACGAGGTCGAGGCCCACGACCTGAGGCAGGCGGCGATCATCGTCGTCGGCTGGGCGCTGCGCGCTGAGGACTTCGTCGAGTCGCACCTCTACTCCTGCCGCCGGGTGGCCGATCTGGACGGTAGGGCGATCGAAGCCGAGCAGGCAGGGCGTCGATAGGGGCGTGCTGGGCCACCTCCCGCAGCACGTGCAGCAGGATCCAGCGCAGTGGCAGTGACCCGCGCCGATTGCCCGTGACGACGGAGTTGAGGTCGAGGGCCGCCACGGCCGAGCTGCGCGCGTGTGCGACCGGTCACTGCCTCGTCGAACCTAGCGGATGATCCCCTGACCCCGTGGCGATCCTCACACCGTGGCCCGGCCCGTCGACCACCGGGACCCCACCGGGCGACGGGCAGGATGTGGGGCTGATGCACCCCAGCCCGAGGACGACCCGATGAACCGCTCACTTCGCATTGCCTGGACCCTTGCCACCGCCAAGCGCCGAGGCGGCGTCGCGCCCGATCAGCCGGCGACCCTGCGCCTGCGGGTCCTGCCCAATGACATCGACCTCGCCGGCCACATGAACAACGGCGTCTACTTCTCGATGGCCGATCTCGGTCGCATCGATCTGATGATCCGTTCCGGGTGGGGCCGGGCTCTGCTGCGCCACCGGGTCTCGCCGGTCGTCATGCAGGAGACGATGACCTTCCGGACCTCACTGGCGCCCATGCAGGCCTACGAATTGCAGAGTGTCATCGCCGGATGGGACCGGGTCAGCGTGTACTGCGAGCAGCGTTTCGTCGTCGACGACCAGGTGTGCGCGCAGACGCTGGTGCGGATGCGGTTCCTGCACAAGGGCAAGGGCGTCGACACCGAACGCCTGTGGCCCCTCCTGGGTATCGACCCGCCCCCGAGTCGCACCCCCGACTGGGCGAAGGGGTGGGGAGACGGGTCCCGCCTGCCCTCACCTCGTGAGGACGCGCCCGCGGGGGAGCCTCCCTTCTGGGCCTGACGGCGAACAGCGCGCCCGTGTCCCGAAATAGCGGGACACAGGCGCGGACAACGCCGTCGGGTCAGCCCACGGAGCGCGGCGTCCAGACCCGGCCGTCATCGGTGACTCGCGTGCTCGAGGCACCGATGACCACGAGGCAGCCCATGTCGACGGCCTCGACGTCGAGCTCGCCCAAAGTCGACACCGATACGGACTCTTGGTCCCGCCCCACGTGCCGGGCGACGACGACGACCCGTCCGGGGCCGACCGCGTCCACGAGCAGGTCCCGCGCCGCACCGAGGGTGTCCGGGCGCGAGCGCGAGCGCGGGTTGTACAGCGCGATCGCGATGTCGTGGGTGGCAAGTGCGATCAGGCGGTCAGCGAGGACGTCCCACGGCTTGAGGTTGTCGGAGAGGTTGACCAGGGCGTGGTCCCCGCCCAGGACGGCACCGACGAGGGCGCTCGCGGCGTGCGCCGCGGTCACCCCGGGCACGACCTTCACCGGCACGTCCGCGTAGCCGCGGTCCTCGGTCAGCGCAGCATCCCGGGACTCGAAGAGTGCCGTCGCCATCCCGAAGACACCGGCGTCGCCGCCGGACACGAGGGCGACGTCCTCGCCCCCCTTCGCCAGGTCGAGCGCGAGTCGGCCGCGGTCGAGCTCGACGGAGTTGCCGCTGGCGTGGCGGGTGAGGCCCTCGCGCTGCGGTACCCGGGCGAGGTAGGGCCCGTAGCCGACGACGTGCGCGACCGAGCCGAGGACGTCGGAGGCCTCCGGCGTGAGCCAGCGGTCCGGGCCGGGGCCGAGGCCGACCACGTGCACGGTGCCGGACGATGACGAAGGCGGTGTCCTGAGGTGCGACGAAGTGGGTCCCACGTGCCGCGTGGGCGCCTCGAAGGGGGGCAGTACCTCTCCTGCGCCGGTGGCGCCCTCCGCCCCAGCCGTCATCCGCACGAAGTCGGCCGCTCGTCCGGCGGCATCGTCCCGCAGCCCCTCACCGGGCACGACGACGAGCGACATGTAGGGCACCCGGCCCTCGTCCACCTCGGCGGCGGGGAGCACGACCTGCCCTGTGCCGGAGGCGCGTTCGACGTACACGGCACGCTCGAGCAGCCCCGCCCGGCGCAGTGCCTCACGCACTCCGGCGAAAGTGCGACCGAGCTTCATGATGATCGCGGCGTCGGTGTCGGCCAGGCGCCGGGCGAGCTCGGGCACGGCCAGGGTGCCGGGCAGGACGGTCAGGGTGTCCTCGTGGCGGCACAGGCCGGTGGCCACGGCTGCGGTCGCCGCCGACAGCGAGGTGATCCCCGGGACGACCTGCGTCGGGTAGTGCGGGGAGAGTCGGTCGTGGACGTACATGAAGGACCCGAAGAACAACGGGTCGCCGACTGCGAGCACGACGACGGTTCGACCGGCCGCGAGGTGCGACTCGAGCCGTTGCGAGCACTCGTCGTAGAAGTCGGCCAGCGCCCCGTAGTACCCGCCCGGGTGGTTGGTCGTACCCGTGGTCACGGGGTAGCGCAGCTCCTCCTCGACGACGCCCTCGGGGATCAGACCGGCGGCGATGGACCGTGCCATCGACTGCTTGCCGGCGCCGGCGTGGTAGGCGATGACGTCCGCCTCGGCGATGAGCCGGGCGGCCTTGAGGGTGATCAGCTCGGGGTCGCCGGGGCCGATGCCCACGCCGTAGAAGCGCCCGCTCATGCCAGCTCGTCCGGGTTCGCGAGGGCGTTGAGTGCGGCCGCGGCCATCGCGGAGCCTCCGCGGCGGCCGTGGACGACCAGCCAAGGGGTGGCTCCTCCCGGCAGGTCGTGCTCTGCCAGAGCGACCTTGGACTCGGCGGAGCCGACGAAGCCGACCGGCATACCGACGACGGCTGCCGGCCGAGGAGCCCCGTCATGGAGCATTTCCAGCAGGTGGAACAGGGCCGTCGGCGCGTTGCCGATGGCTACGACCGAGCCCTGGAGCCGGTCGCCCCACAGCGACACCGCGGCCGCGGCGCGGGTGGTGCCCCAGGCAGCGGCCAGTTGCGGCACACGCTCGTCGCGCAGCGTGCAGATCACCTCGTTGTCCGCGGGCAGGCGGCGGCGCGTGACCCCCTGGGCGAGCATGTTGCTGTCGGTGAGGATCGGCGCGCCCGCGGCGAGGGCCTCTCGGGTGGCGCGCACGACGTCCTCGTGGGCGGCGATGTGCTCGGTGACGTCCGTGTCACCGGCGGCGTGGATGAGTCGGGTCGCGACGCCGTGCAGGGCCTCGGGCAGGCGGGAGAGATCGGACTCCTGGCGGATCATGCCGAAGGAGCGCCGATAGATCTCCTGGCCGTCGGTGACGTAGTCGTAGCGCCGGGTGGGCTGGCTGGGAACGGTCATCAGTCCTTCATTTCTCGTCAGGAGCGTTGCGCGGCAACGACGTCCGCAGCGCAGGAGGGGTTCAGGGAGATGGCGTGCTCACGGGCCGGGTGCCCGCAGGCGCGGTCGCACCCGATCACGTGGACCGGCGGCCCATCGACGTCGACGAAGGGGGCCGCCTCCTGCGCGATCCGGCGCGTCGGTGTCGTCGTCCGGTTGCACGAGGGGGCGCCGGCACAGGCCGTCAGGACGCTCCAGGGGGAGTCGGGTGTGGTGACCAGCCCGGCAGCGGCGAGATCGTCCGCGTACTCCGCCCCCCCGGGGAGGACGATCGAGCG
The DNA here is from genome assembly GCF_013409205.1 of Janibacter cremeus. Classification (NCBI taxonomy): domain Bacteria; kingdom Bacillati; phylum Actinomycetota; class Actinomycetes; order Micrococcales; family Intrasporangiaceae; genus Janibacter; species Janibacter cremeus. The sequence goes on along the minus strand of NZ_JACCAE010000001.1, from coordinate 579,068 downwards.
CCACGGGGTCACCACGACACGGTGGTCGAGGTGCGAGGGCCCCTCGGGCCTGAGCCTCGAGACCGGACCACCGGGGCTCGAGGGTCGTCGCAGAACTCCTCCCACCTCGTCCAACGAGAGGGCCATGGCCGGTGTCAGCAACCCCAGAGGGACGAGGGCGACGAGGTCGTCCCCGACCGGCCCGGGCGCGGGCGGCTCACCAGGGGCCACGGCGAAGGGGGTGCCCCCCGGCAGCAGGTCGGCCCTGCTGGCGCCCTGGGCAGCGGTGGCACCGTCTGCATCCTCTGACGCGGGCAGGTCGCGCACGTTCCAGGTGCGCTCGTCGGGGCGCACGGCGAGGAAGCGACGCGCCACGTCGAGCGCGGCGCGCGGTGCATCCGCGCGATCGACGACCACGCTGTGGCCGTCGACGAGGACGCGGGCCGTCCCCCTCCCTTCGAGGCGACCACGTGGATCGTGGGGCCCCGTCCCTCGCGCCTCAGGACGGCGTTCGTCGACGATCGCGATGTCCCACGGCTGCGCCAGGACCGGGCCGTCCGGCTCGGCGACGGCGAGAAGGAAGCGACCGGGCAGGCCCGCCAACCCGGGGTCGGCGAGCAGTCCCGCGTCGAGCTCGGCGACGAGGTCATCGAGCCCGGGAGCCGGGTCGGCGACGATGTTGCGCGCCTTGTCGTGCGCGCCCGACGGCACGAGGTCGAGGTCGCCGATCGCGGTGATGAGTTCCCGGGGCAACGGCTGCGGCAGACCCCGCAGCTGCAGGCTCCCGCGGGAGGTCAGGGTGATGTCCGGATCGCCCAGATCCTTTGCGAGAGAGGAGACCGCGGCCACCGTGGACGCGTTCGTGCGCCCTCCGGGGATCCGCAGACGCACCATCGCCCCGTCCGCCGACACGAAGGGGGTCAGCAGCCCCGGGCAGCGGTCGGCGCCACTGCGGGAGGACGAAGGGGTGGACACGGGATCGCAGCATACGCAGGTGCCACGAGAGTGACCCTTGTCCTCCCTGTCATTCGGGGCTGTAATGGAAGGAGAGCCACGGTGGGTGGCTCGAGCCGCACGATCGGAGATGGGATGGCCGCCACGGCGACACCTACCCGTGATCGTGTTCGGTGCCGTGGTCGGACTCCCCGGTCCAGGAGGGCCGCACGATGGATGTCCTGACAGCCGCACTGATCTTCACCCTGGTCGGGGCCTGGCTGGCCGCACTGGGCCGACAGGCCCAGCCGCGCGTCGAACGGGTGCCCGTGGGCGAGTGGCGTCTGCGGGACGTCGTCGCCAACATCGTCATCGGCTACAGCCTGCTGGTGGCCGCCCAGGAGCGGATGAGGTACATGGCTGTTCGCCGCGACCAGCACGATGGGTAGGCTGCTACCGGCAGAACCCGACGGAACCCGGTGCGAACCCGGGACGGTCCCGCCACTGTGAGCGATTCATCGCGAGTCAGACACGTCGGTTCTGCTGGCCCGGGCACACGGCGCGGGCCCCTTTCGACCGCGGGGCGCGGAACCCCGCTCAAGGAGCTCACGACGTGCCCACCGTTGCACTGCTGTCCACGTCCGACACCGACCTGCTCAGCGCCCGCAGCGCCGATGCCGAATTCACCGTCGGCAACCCGGCCCGCCTGACCGAGGAGCACATCGCCGAGCGCGTCGCCGGCGCCGACATCATCATCGTGCGCTACCTCGGCTCCCCGCAGGGACTGTGGGAGGGCTTCGGCGAACTACGCACCGGCACCACCCCGCTCGTCGTCCTGGGCGGGACCCAGGAGCCGGACGCCGCCCTGATGGAGCTCTCGACCGTCGCGCCCGGCACCGTCGCCGAGGCCCACCGTTACCTCGCCGAGGGCGGCCCGGCGAACCTCACCCAGCTGCACGCCTTCCTCGGCGACACCCTGCTGCTCACCGGTGAGGTCTTCGACGCGCCGCAGGCACTGCCCACCTGGGGTGTGCTGGAGCGCGAGGCGCCCGCCCCCCTTCCCGATGGCTCCACTCGACCCCGGGTCGGCGTGCTCATCTACCGGGCGCAGTACGCCGCCGGCAACACCGCCTACGCGCGCGCCCTGGCTGACGCGATCGACGCCACCGGTGGCCACGGCGAGGTCATCCACGCCGCCTCCCTGCGTGATGCCCCCGAGGGGCTCCTCGACCACCTCGGCACCCTCGACGCCATGATCACCACCGTCCTGGCCGCCGGCGGCACCAAGCCCGCCACCGCCGGGGCCGGCGAGGACGACGAGGCCTGGGACGTCGAGGCCCTCGCTGCCCTCGACATCCCGATCCTGCAGGGGCTGTGCCTGACCTGGGGTCGCGCCGACTGGCAGGCCTCCGACGACGGGATGAGTCCGCTGGACGTCGCCACCCAGGTCGCCGTCCCGGAGTTCGACGGTCGCCTGATCACGGTCGCCTTCTCCTTCAAGGAGTTCGACGACGAGGGGCTGCCGCACTACGTCGCCGACCCCGAGCGCGCTGCTCGCGTCGCCGGCATCGCCGTCAACCACGCCCGACTGCGTTCCACCCCGCCGGCCGAGCGCAGGATCGCCGTCGTCCTGTCGGCCTACCCGACGAAGCACTCCCGCCTGGGCAACGCCGTCGGCCTGGACACCCCGGTCTCGACGATCCGTCTGCTGCGGGCGATGCGCGAGGCGGGCTACGACCTCGGTGAGGGCTACGTCGGTATGGACCCGCTGCCCGAGATCGGGGGTGAGGCGCCCGACACCACCTGCGGCAATGCCCTGATCCACGAGCTGATCGCCGCCGGCGGACAGGACGAGGAGTGGCTCACCCAGGAGCAGGTCGAGGGCGCGCAGGTGCGCATCCCGGCCGAGAAGTACACGCAGTGGTTCCAGCGATTGCCGGTCGACCTGCGTGAGGCGATGACGCAGCACTGGGGCGAGGCGCCGGGGGAGGTCTTCGTCGACACCACCCGGGACGCGAAGGGGGAGATCGTCACCGCGGCCCTCGTGCGCGGCAACGTCGCCCTGCTCGTCCAGCCGCCGCGGGGCTTCGGGGAGAACCCGATCGCGATCTACCACGACCCCGACCTGCCGCCGACCCACCACTACCTGGCGACCTACCGCTGGATCGAGGAGGAGTTCGGCGCCCACGCGATCGTCCACGTCGGCAAGCACGGCAACCTCGAGTGGCTCTCCGGCAAGAACCTCGCGATGTCGCCCTCCTGCGGCACCGACGCCGCCCTGGGCAACCTGCCGCTGATCTACCCCTTCCTGGTCAACGACCCCGGCGAGGGCACCCAGGCCAAGCGCCGTGCCCACGCGACGATCGTCGACCACCTCATCCCACCGATGGCTCGCGCCGAGTCCTACGGCGACATCGCCCGCCTGGAGCAGCTGCTCGACGAGTACGGCAACGTCACCGCGATGGACCCGGCCAAGGCGCCCGCGCTGCGTGGCGAGATCTGGCAGCTGATCCACGCCGCGCAGATGCACGTCGACCTCGGCCTGACGGACGTCGACCTCGACGACGCCGACGGGTTCGACGACCTCGTCATGCACGTCGACGGCTGGCTCTGCGAGATCAAGGACGTCCAGATCCGCGACGGACTGCACGTTCTCGGCCAGGCGCCGGCGGGGGAGGAGCTGGTCAACCTCGTCCTCGCCGTGCTGCGCGCGGCGCAGGTGTTCTCCGGCCAGGTCGGCTCGGTCCCCGGTCTGCGGGCCGCGCTCGGCCTGACCGAGGACGCCTCGGCCACCGAGACCGACGACGTCGAGACCCGCGCCCGTCGCCTCGTCGAGGGGCTCGCCGCCGCGGACTGGTCGGCCGGTGCCGCGAGCGCCGTCGTGGCAGCGGCGGAGCCGGACCTCGATGCCGACAGGAGTGGCGAGGTCGCCCGAGTCCTGGAGTTCGCGGCCACCCAGGTGGTGCCGCGCCTGGCGGCGACCGATCGGGAGCTGGACGTCGTCCTGCACGCCCTCGACGGCGGGTACGTCCCCGCCGGGCCGAGCGGGTCCCCCCTTCGCGGCCTGGTCAACGTCCTGCCCACCGGCCGCAACTTCTACTCCGTCGACCCCAAGGCCATCCCCTCCCGGCTGGCCTACCAGACCGGCACCGCCATGGCCGACTCCCTGCTCGAGCGCTACCGCGAGGAGACCGGGGAGCTGCCCACCTCCGTGGGCCTGTCGATGTGGGGCACCTCCGCGATGCGCACCTCCGGTGACGACATCGGCGAGGTGCTGGCCCTGCTGGGCGTGACCCCGGTGTGGGACGAGCAGTCCCGCCGGGTCACCGGGCTCGAGCCGATCCCGCTGGTCGAGCTCGGCCGCCCGCGCGTGGACGTCACGGTGCGCATCTCCGGGTTCTTCCGCGATGCCTTCCCGCACGTCATCGCCCTCATCGACGACGCCGTCGAGCTGGTCGCGGGGCTGGACGAGCCCGAGGAGGAGAACCACGTGCGCGCCCACGCTGCTGCCGACCTCGCGGACCACGGTGACGAGCGGCGCGCGCGTACCCGGATCTTCGGCTCCAAGCCGGGCAGCTACGGTGCCGGCATCCTGCAGGTCGTCGAGTCCGGCAACTGGCGCAGCGACGAGGACCTCGCGCAGGTCTACACGCAGTGGGGCGGCTATGCCTACGGTCGCGACCTCGACGGCAAGCCGGCCGCGCAGGACATGGAGCGCACCTACCGCCGCATCCAGGTCGCGGCGAAGAACGTCGACAATCGTGAGTCGGACATCCTCGACAGCGACGACTACTTCCAGTACCACGGCGGCATGGTCGCCACCGTTCGTGCACTGACCGGCTCCGAGCCGAAGGCCTACGTCGGCGACTCCACCTCGCCGGACGCGGTGCGCACGCGCACCCTGCAGGAGGAGACCAACCGCGTCTTCCGCTCCCGCGTGGTCAACCCGCGCTGGATCTCGGCGATGCAGCGGCACGGGTACAAGGGGGCCTTCGAGCTCGCGGCGACCGTGGACTACCTCTTCGGCTTCGACGCGACGGCCGGGGTCGTCCACGACTGGATGTACGACCGGATCGCCAAGGACTACGTCCTCGACGAGGCCAACCAGGAGTTCATGCGCCGGGCCAACCCGTGGGCGCTGCGCGGCATCGTCGAGAAGCTCACCGAGGCAGCCGACCGGGGCCTGTGGGAGGAGCCCGACACCGAGGTCGTGCAGCAGATGCAGCAGGTGTACCTCGACATCGAGGGTGACTTGGAAGACACAGCGGACGATGACCGGTAATGCCTGACGAAGGGGGAGCCCCTCGGTACGAGCGGCCCGTCCCGACGGTGGGGGACACCAGCAGCGCCGCGCAGCGACGCGGTGACCCCTCCGGGTGGGCGATGGGCGAGGCCGCTACCGAGGCTCTCGCGTCGGTGGTCGCCGGACGGCGGGACATCCGCCGCTACCGCCCGGACGCGGTCCCCGAGGATCTGCTCACCGCCGTGCTCGAGGCCGGTCACCGCGCCCCGAGCGTCGGTCACTCGCAGCCGTGGCGCTTCATCGTCGTCACCGACGCGACCACCCGTGACCGGGCCGCACACATGGCCGACCGAGCCCGGCTGGAGCAGGCGGAGCAGCTGGCCTCCGAACGCGCCGCTCGCATGCTCGACCTCAAGCTGGAAGGCCTGCGCGAGGCCCCGGTGGGAATCGTCGTCGCCTGTGACCGGCGCACTCCCGCAACCGGTGTGCTGGGTCGGGCGACCTTCCCCGACGCGGACCTGTGGTCCTGCGCGACCGCGATCGAGAACATGTGGCTCACCGCCCGCGCACACGGTCTGGGCATGGGCTGGGTGACGCTCTTCGACCCCGACGAGCTCGCCGACCTGCTCGGCCTGCCCGAGGGCGTCGTCACCCTCGGGTGGCTCTGCCTGGGCTGGCCGGACGAGCGTCCGCCGTCACCGGGGCTGGAGCGGGCCGCCTGGTCGAAGAAGACGCCGCTGGAGCAGGTCGTCATCCGGGACCGGTGGCCCGCCGACGAGGGAGCGCCGCAGCAACCCGTGTCGTACGAGCGGCCGGTGGTGCACGGCCCGGAGGGTGACCGGTTGGTCAGCGCCACCGACTCCGCCGACGAGCTGCTCTCCCCGCCGGAGTCGCTCGGCGTGCTCGACCGAGCGCTCAACCGGGTGCTCGCCGTCGGCGCCGCGGACGTCGCGGGGGCCACCCTCGTCCTCGCCGGCGCAGACCACCCGGTGGCGGGTCTGCGGGTCAGTGCCTTCCCGGCATCGAGCACGCGAGACGTCCTGCATGCCACCGTCACCGGCACCTCCATCGGCGCAGCCACAGCCCGGGGGGCGGGCCTTGCCGTGATCCCCGTCGACGCAGGGGTCGACGGGGATCCGGTGGGTGGTGCGCGCAGTGCCCGGCCCTCGGGGGAGCGAGGGGACATCGCCACGTCGGACGCCGTGAGCGCGAGCGATGTCGACGCACTGGTCGCCGTCGGGCGCGACATCGGTCGTGAAGCCGCAGGGTCCGGCCTCGTCTGCCTCGGCGAGGTCGGTGTCGGCAACACCACCGTCGCCGCGGCACTCGCCTGCGCCCTGCTCGACCTCGAGCCCCAGGACGCCGTCGGCCTCGGCTCCGGGTCGGACGCGGACATGGTCGCGCGCAAGCGGGAGGTCGTCGCCTCCGCCCTCGCCCGGACGAAGGGGGAGAGCGACCCCCTTCGTCTCCTCGCCGCGGTCGGGGGGCCGGAGATCGCTCTGCTCACCGGCGTCACCCTCGGTGCCGCGGCGGCCGGCGCACCGGTCGTGCTCGACGGGCTTGCCGCGTCCCTGCCGGGGGTCATCGCTGCGCGACTGGAACCGGGCGTGCAGGGCCACCTCATCGCCGGGCAGGTCAGTCGCGAGCGGGCCCACGCGCTCGTCCTGCGCGAGCTCGGTCTGGAGCCGCTGCTCGACCTGCGGCTGCGTGCGGGGGAGGGGGTGGGCGCCTGCCTCGCCGCCTCGATGGTGCTGCAGGGCCTGGCCGTGCGTCGCGTCGCCGCCCGCACGCACTGAACGAGTCAGCTCGCCCCGGTGCCGCCCCTCTCGGCGATCTGCTGGATCGCGGCGAGCGTCCGCGGGATGCCTGCCAGGGCCTGCTCCGTGCGTTCGGCGATCTCCAGGTCCGCCCGGTCGCCGAACTTCTCCCGGAACATCGCGATCCCGTCATCAAGGAACTCCCAGGACTCGGTCAGGCGGGTCCCCTCCCGCGTCGGGGTGAAGCTGAAGCCCCAGCGCACGTAGCTGCCGCCCACCAGCCACGCGAACTCGTGGCCGCGCTCCGCGGCCACCACGAGCGAGCGGGTCTCCCACGTGCGGTCGGGCAGCTCGTTGTGACCGGTGAACCACGCTCCCACGCCGGGGGTGTCGACGTCCTCGTCCCACCAGCACGAGGTGCACACCGGACTCCATTCGCCCGTGCGGGTGATGTCCGAGACCAGGTCGTAGAGCGCCTCGGGCGACGCTCGGACGGTGACGGACTCCTGGTGGCTGCGCGTACCCGTGGTGCTCATGCTGCTCTCCCGTCCATCGATCACTTCTTCTGGCGACGGCTGCCGCCGTGCCAGTCCTCCTGCTGACCGGTCGTGCCCTCCTCGACACCGAGCCCGGCCAGCTGCGGCAGCTCACGCAGGCTGCGCTTGAGCTCGGCGAACCCCGGGAAGGCCGCCAGTCCGGTCACGTGGTCCCACAACTCCACAGCAGAGTCGCGGCTGGGTAGGCGAGAGATCACCGGGCCGAAGAAGGCCACCCCCTCGGGTGGCTGGAAGTGGATGATGGGCGTGCCCACGTCCTTGCCCGTCAGGGACAGCGCCTCGTCGGTCTCCTGCCGGATCTCGTGGTCCCACGACTCCTCGTCGACGGCCGCCGCCAGCGCAAGCGGCAGACCCGCCTCGGCCAGGATCGGCTCCACGAACTCCCGCGTCCCGCGCCGCTCGCGCCGCGTGGCCTCCGGGCGATCGTCGACGGGGTCCGGTGCGGTGTCGAAGATGCGCGCCCCGAAGGCCGCATACAGCGGTGCCATCGCCGCACGACCGTGCTCCGCACGGGCCCGGGCGGCCACCCGCAGCAGCCGCAGGCCGGCCGTGTGCCCGGCCTCGTACTCCGGGGGGAACTGCGCGTCGTAGTCGACCTCGGCATTGACCAGCCGCAACGAGATGAATCGCCAGTCCACGGTGTAGTCACGTTGCGCCTGCACCTGGCGCACCCACTTGCTGGTCATCCAGGCGAAGGGGCAGACCGGATCGAAGTAGAAGTTGATGTCGGCGTCCATCTCCCCACCCTAGAACGGCGTCAGGGCGTAGACGTCCATCACCCAGCCGTGCTCCTCGCGCAGCCGGACACGCAGGGCGGCGAGCTCGTCGATGACGTCCGCCAGACGACCCGAGCGCAGCACCTGCTGGGGCATGCCGACGTAGGCGCCCCAGTGGATGAGCGTGTCCGGGTGGGTGGTGGCGAGCTCGCGGCAGTGCAGGTGGCCGTCGAGCATGACGACGACCGTGCCGAGAGTGAGCCCGGACGCCTCCGCCCGGGTCCACTCCTGGACGAGGCGACGACCGGTCGTGACGTGCACCGGTTCACCGACGCGGTGCAACACGATCCCGTGGGCGGCGGCCAGGGTCTGGAAGGCGGAGATCCCCGGGATGACACGGACCGTGGTGGGGATCCGCTCGCCGATCGCGTCGACGATGCGGATCGTGCTGTCGTAGAAGGCCGGGTCGCCCCACACGAGGAAACCGACGACCGCGTCCTCCGGCATGTCCTCGATGATCCGCACGTAGGCGTCGGTGCGCGCGGAGTGCCAGTCGTGCACCCCTTGTGCGTACTGCGCGGAGTCGCGCTGCGTGTCCGGGCCGCGTTTCGGGTCCGGCACGGTCACGAAGTCGTAGCGGTGCCCGGCCGGGACGAACCGGTCGCAGATCGCGCGCCGCACGGCCACCAGCTCGTCCTTCGCGCCGCCCTTGTCCGCCACGAGGAAGACGTCGACCTCGGCCAGCGCGGCCGCTGCTTCGGCGGTCACGTGCTCGGGGGATCCGGCACCGATGCCGATCACCTGAATTGATCGGGCACGGCTTCCACGGGCCGTGGTGTCCTTCATCGGTTCTCCTCGATCAGCGACAGCAGGGCATCGACGTCGACATGGGTCTCGATGGCATCGGCGAGGGTGTCGATCATCCGCTCCCGCCGTGCGACGAAGGGGGTCCCCCCGGCAGGTGCGGACCAGGGCGACCCGGTCGTGGCCGCGACGTCCGCCAGGAGGGCGTGCCGGAAGCCGTCGCACTCCAGCGTCCCGTGCCAGATCGACCCACGGACGGGTCCGACCGCGTGACCACCCGGGAAGTCCTCGCCACCGGTCGGGGTGACCACCCCGTGGTGGATCTCGTAGCCCTCGACGTGGTGCCCACGCCATGACCCGGACGGTCGCGCGAGGACCTTCTCCTCGCTGAAGGCGACCCGTCCGGGCAGCACGCCGAGGCCGGGGACCGCCTCGGGAGAGCCGGCACCGCTGCCTTCGCCCTCCACGGTGTCAGCGATCTCGTCCAGCAGCATCTGGTAGCCGCCGCAGATGCCCAGCACCGGCGCACCGCGCCGCGCCCGCTCGACGACGACGTCGGCCAGGCCGGAGCGCCGCAGCCATGCCAGATCGGAGACCGTCGCGCGTGTCCCGGGCAGCACGAGCAGGTCCGCCTCGCGGGCGGTGTCGACGTCACGGGTGACCAGCACGTCCACGCCCGGTTCGGCCGCGAGGGCGTCCACGTCGGTGGCATTGGAGGTGCGTGGCAGGCGGATCGCCGCGACGGTCAGCCGCCGCTCGGCGGGCACGCCGTCGTCGCTGGACCACGCGCCGGTCGTCAGCCCGTCCTCGGAATCCAGCCACACGTCCTCCAGCCACGGCAGGACCCCGAGCGAGGGCATCCCCGTACGCCGGGTGATCTCCGCCAGCCCCGACTCGAGCACCGAGGCGTCCCCGCGGAACTTGTTGATGAGGTACGCCGCGAGCAACGGCCGGTCCTCCTGCGACACCAGCGCCCACGTCCCGTAGAGCGCGGCGAGCACGCCGCCCCGGTCGATGTCGCCGACGAGTACCGTGGGCATCGAGAAGCGTTGCGCCAGACCGAGGTTGACGTAGTCACCGGCGCGCAGATTGATCTCCGCGGGGGAGCCGGCGCCCTCGCAGACGATGACGTCGTGGGCTTGCGAGAGCTCCTCGTACGCGGCGAAGGCCGCCTGCGCCAGATGCCGTCGACCGGTCGCGTACTCGCCGGCCACGAGCTCACCCGCCGGCCGTCCCCGCACGACCACGTGCGCCCGCCGGTCGCTGCCCGGCTTGAGCAGCACCGGGTTCATCGCAGAGGTGGCCTCGACCCCCGCTGCCTGTGCCTGCAGGTACTGGGCGCGACCGATCTCGCTCCCGTCGTGGCAGACCATCGAGTGGTTGGACATGTTCTGTGCCTTGTACGGCGCGACCGACATGCCGCGCCGGGCGAGGACGCGGCACAGGCCGGTGACGACGAGTGACTTCCCCGCATCGGAGGATGTCCCGGTGATCAGCAGTCCACTCACGAGCGGTAACTCTACGAGGGCGGGCTAGCGTGGGGCCCGTGACCTCGACCCACGTGCACCTGATCCGTCATGGGGAGTCCACATGGAACCGTGACCGGATCATCCAGGGTGCCCACCGGGGAGTGGAGGAGCCGGTCCTGACCGAGTCGGGCCGGGCCGATGCCGCCCGCGCGGGCCTGGCGCTGGCGGCGCTCCTGGGGGCGCCCGGCGGATACCGCGACCTCTGCCTGTGGAGCAGCGACCTGATGCGGGCGCTGCAGACCGCGGAGATCATCTCCGTGGCCCTGCGTCCGGGTGGGTGGAGCGCCTCCGTGCGCAACGAGACCGGCCTGCGCGAGCAGGCCCTCGGCGACCTGGAGGGGGAGCGGGCCGATTCGCTGACCGCCCGGGAAGTGCCCGAGGGGCAGCACATCAGCGAGGTGCGCTGGGGAGGTGGCGAGTCGATGCGCGACGTCCACGACCGCGTCGGGGAATGGTTCGCGCCCGCTCTGATCGAGCAGCCCGAGCACCTCGTCGTCATCAGTCACGAGCACACGATCCGTGCCTCGCTCGCGTGGCTGCGTCAGCGCTCGCACCGCGAGATCGACTGGGACGAGCCGGTCACGCCGGGCTCGATCACCACCCTCGACGTCGGACGCTGAGCCTCACGCGTCGCGGGCCAGCGCCTGCTGCAGCGACTCGGCATCGGTGACCGGCCGGTCGCACACGAATCCTCGGCACACGTACGCCGTGGTCAGGCCGTCCACGAGGGGACGGTCGGCGAGCAGCGGTTCGCCGGGAGCATCCGGTGGGCCGGTGACGATGACGAGACCAGGTGCGGGGGAGGCCTGCGCCACGGCACGAAGGGGGCCGCTCCCCCCTTCGTCCTCGCCGACGATCGCGACCTGGCGGGGACCGTCGAGCATCGCCTCGGCCTGGGCCAGCGCCCACCCCGCGAAGCGCGGGTCGTGGGTGATGATCCGCGACTGGGAGGCGACGGCCTCCTCGGCGAGCGCCCGGTACCCGGTGTCGCCGGCCAGGGCCGAATGGGTCAGGAGCGCGCCGGCGATCGCGGAGACGCCCGAGGGCTCCGCGTTGTCGGTGCGGCCGCGCGGACGGGTGATGAGGGCCTCACCGTCGACCGGGGTGTCGTGCCAGCCGTCGGCGTCGTGGAAGTGGCGGACGGCCAGATCGAGGATCCTCGCGGCCTGCTCGAGCCAGGCGGTCTCGCCGGTCGCGCGGTGCAGGGCGAGCAGGCCCTCCGCGAGGTTGCCGTGGTCGTCGAGGACCGCAGGGGCGCCGCCGACCCGACCGGCGAGCGACGTGCGGCGCAGGCGGCCGTCGACGAGGTGCTCCGCCAGGACGAGCCGCGCCGCGGTTGCGGCTGCCTCGACGAGCTCAGGACGCTGCAGGGTGACGCCGGTGTCGGCCAGGGCCGCGATGGCCAGACCGTTCCAGCTGGTGACGACCTTGCCGTCGAGGGCGGGCTGGGGGCGCTCGTCACGCGCAGTCAGGAGCCGGGTGCGCACGTCCTCCCACCACTGCGGGTCGTGGGGGTCGTGCAGCAGCTGCAGCGTCGACGCCCCGTGCTCGAAGGTCCCCTCCGGGGTGACCTCCAGCAGCCGTGCCGCACGGGCGCCGTCGTCCTGGCCGAGCACCTCGACCAGCTGCGCCGGCGTCCACACGTACGTGGCGCCCTCGACGGAGTGCCCGTCGACGCTGGTGTCCGCGTCGAGCGCGGAGGCGAAGCCTCCATCGCCGGTGCGCAGATCGCGCAGCAGGAAGTCCGCGGTGCTCCCGGCGACCCGGGCCGCGAGCGGAGAGCCGGTCTGGCGGTACCAGTGGGTGTAGACGCGCAGCAGGAGCGCGTTGTCGTAGAGCATCTTCTCGAAGTGGGGGACGACCCACTGCGAGTCGACGCTGTAGCGCGCGAAGCTGCCCGCGAGCTGGTCGTGGATCCCGCCGCGGGCCATCGCCTCGCAGGTGCGCTCGACCATCGCGAGGGCGTCGGCGTCCCCGGTGCGGGCATGGTGGCGCAGCAGGTGCTCCAGGGTCATCGACGGCGGGAACTTCGGGGCCCCGCCGAAGCCGGCCCGGGCGTCGTCGAAGTTCGTGCGCAGCGAGTGCACGGCCAGGGCCACCTGCTCCTCGTCGACGGGGGTGCCGGGGCCGGGGTCCGCGATGCCCGCGAGCTGGCCGGCGATGCTCGACGCGCTCGCCATCAGGCGCTCGTGGTCCTCGCGCCAGGCGGTGCCCGCGGCGTCGAGCAGCTGCAGCAGCTGCGGCTTGGGCAGGTAGGTCCCGGCGAAGAAGGGCTCGCCGTCCGGCGTGATGAGCACGGTCATCGGCCAACCGCCCTGCCCGGTCATCGCCTGCGTCGCGAGCATGTAGACCGCGTCGATGTCCGGCCGCTCCTCGCGGTCGACCTTGACGCTGACCCAGCCGGCATTCAGCGCCCGGGCGACCTGCTCGTCCTCGAAGCACTCGTGCGCCATGACGTGGCACCAGTGGCACGCGGCGTAGCCCACCGACAGGAAGATCGGTACGTCCCGTCGCCGCGCCTGCGCGAAGGCCTCCTCGCCCCACTCGAACCAGTCGACCGGGTTGTCGGCGTGCTGGCGCAGGTAGGGGGAGAGGCTGTCGGTGAGTCGGTTGGCCATTCCTCCACCGTCTCACCCGCTGCGCACGCCGTCGGGTGGCGGCGTCGCGTGGCGGCGTCGGGTGGGACGTAGTGGACTACGCCCGTGGCCGCGCCACGTACCAGCGCCAGCCTGCGGTCACGATCACGGCACCGACGAGTGAGCCGATGAGTCCGCTGGCCCGCAGCTCCAAGCCGTCTCCGGCCAACACACTGCTCAGCAGGCCGCCGACGAAGGATCCGAGGAGTCCGCTGACGATCGCCACGGTCCAATCGATGGCGCCATGCTCCCGTCCGAGCAGCAACTGTGCCCCGGCACCGATGATCATGCCGAAGAGAATGAGGCCGATGAGAAGCATGGCTGGATCCTAGACCGCCGATCGACTCGAGGGTTGCGCCACGCCGGGGTGGCCTCAGTCGCCGAGGGCCTTGATGATCGAGATCGCCAGCGAGACCCGGTCCTGGTCGTCCTCCTCGAGCGCCCGGATCGCATTGACCACCTCGCGCAGGGCGCCGACCGGGCGGACGACCTCCTCCTCGAGCCCGGCGACGGCGCACGCCACTTCGATCCGCCGGCGCACCGACCAGCGCAGCGAGGCGCCGGTGCCCATCTCCTGCGAGCGGTTCCACAGCAGGGGCGCGACCTCCCAGGTGGGGTGCCCGTTGACGGGCTTGGGGTCGATGGCGACCCAGTCGGTGCCGTCGGACAGGACGTTGGCGTAGTGCAGGTCGCCGTGCAGCAGCCGCACCTGTTCACCCTCCAGCGAGCGAAGGGTGGACCGCGCCTGCTCGAGGACCTGCCGGGGGAGTCGTCGGGCGGCCGGGCGGGAGAGGACCTGGCGGACCCATGGCAGGAGCGTGCGCACCTGCGGCAGCGGGTCGGTGTGCAGGTCGGGGTACAAGCCCGCGATGACCGCGACGGCCTCCTCGTCCCACAGGTCGGTGAGGTCCTCGCTCGTCAGGCGCTCGAGCAGCAGCACCGAGCGGCGTGGGTCGGCGGCCAGCAGGCGCACCGCCGAGTGTCCGTCCCAGGCCCGCAGCGCGAGGTGCTCACCCTCGGCCTCGGCGTGCGGCCAACCGAGCTTGAGCGCGGCCCGGCCGTCGGGACCCCGCACGGGCAGCACGAGCGCGCAACGTCCGGTCATCGCGGGCCCGTCGACCTCGAGGGACCACTCGTGGAGCACGTCGACGATCAGGTGGGGGAGCGCAGCCACCCAATCGGTGCCGGGCGGGCCCCCTTCGGCCTCGAGATCGGCGATCCGCTCGGCGAAGGCCACGGGCACCAGCGCGGCCGCGTCCTTGACCCTCACGAGGCGGTCGGGTCGTCCCCGTAGAGGACCGGGACGACCAGCGAGAACCGGCCACGCGAGAGCTGTTCCACCGTGACCATCCACTCGGTCACCTCGAGCGCCGCGGCCCGGTCGTCGCCCAGACGGTAGAAGGTGCCCCCGTAGGCCGCGAGCAACCGCTCGAAGCAGCGCCGCCCGAGTGCCCGGCCCTCCTGCGGGGTCAGCTCGTGGGGCACGTCGTAACCCAGGGGAGCGGGACGCACCGCCTCACCCGCTGCCGTCGTCTGGCGCACGCTCAGCTGGCGCAGACCCTTGCCGGCGTCGAGGACCTGCTTCGAGATCCGCTCGTCAGTGGCCCGCGCAGCGATGAGGTCCAGCGCGTAGATCGTCGCCAGGGTCGCCTGCCGGGCATCGGCCGCGACCGCGCCCGTCGACCACGCCTTGGTGCCCGGCTGGCTCCACAGATCCTCCTGGGCGTGGGTGGTGATCCGGTGGGTGGCGGTCAGCCGGCCGATGAGCGGCAGCACTCCCGGGCCGCAGTCGCGGATCGACCCCTCGAAGGCCGAGACGACCTCACCCCCGGGTGCCGGGGCAGTGACACCGTCGACCAGGTCCTGTGGCACCTGGGCATCCAGAAGCGCCGTCCGCAGCAGATCGGCCCGCTCGCCGGCGTGCTCTTCGTCACTTGTCTCGAGCGCCCCCAGCATCGCCAGCAGGGCCGACTCGCCGGGGACCGGCTCTCTCGTCGGGACGAAGGGAATGTGCGGCGCGCCGTCCTCCAGCCGCACCCCGCAGCCGCTCAGGGTCGTGACACCGGCCGCGAGGGCACCGGCGAGCACGCGTCGACGACTGGGTGGGGAGGGCACGGGGACGATCCTCGCACGAGGCAACGGCGCTCGATCATGACTAGAGTGTCGGCCCAGCACGGCAACTCCACACGGAAGGCTTCCCATGGGTCCGGACCAAGACGTCCACGAGCAGGTGTCCGCAGCACTGGGTGACGACTTCGTCGTGGACTCGGTGACGGTGACGCCGGCCGGCAAGCGGCGCGTCGCCCGGATCATCGTCGAGCGACCGGTCGCGCAGGTCGTCGGGAACACCCCGGTCGAGCCGCTGACCCTCGACGAGATCGCCGACGCCACTCGTCTCGTCAGCGACGCACTCGACTCGAGTGACGTCATGGGCGACCAGCCGTACACCCTCGAGGTCTCGACCCCCGGCACCGACCGCCCGCTGACCGAGCCCGTGCACTTCCGCCGCTGCGTCTCCCGCCTCGTCGAGCTGCGCCTGACCGAGGGCGAGCAGACCGGCCGGGTCCTTGCGGTCACTGCCGACGGTGTCGACCTGCACGTCAAGGGCACGAAGAAGCAGCAGCCGCACACCGCCCACATTCCGTTCGTGGAGATCACCAAGGGCATCGCCCAGGTGGAGTTCTCCCGTCCCAAGAGCACGTCGGTGGATGCCGACGCCGAGATGGAGGCCTGATCCATGGACATCGACATCCACGCACTCAAGGCGCTCGAGCGTGAGCGCGAGATCCCCTTCGACGTCCTCGTGGACGCGATCGAAGCAGCCCTGCTGGGCGCATACCACCGCACGGAGGGCGCCTACAAGCACGCCCGCGTCGAGCTGGACCGCACGCAGGGGCACGTCATCGTCTGGGCCCGCGAGGAGCACCTGGTCGAGGAGGAGGTCCCGGTCGAGCCGGCCGAAGGGGAGGCCCCGCCCGTCGACGAGGACGGCAACCCGTTGATGCGCACCCGTATGCGACGGGAGCAGGGGCCGGAGTTCGAGGACACCCCGGACAACTTCGGCCGCGTCGCCGCGGCGACCGCTCGCCAAGTGATCACCCAGCGCATGCGTGACCTCGAGGACGACGCGGTCCTCGGTGACTTCCGCGGCCGCGAGGGCGACATCGTCGCCGGCGTCATCCAGCAGAGCTCCAACCCGCGCAACGTCCTGGTCGACTTCGGCACGGTCGAGGGCATCCTCCCGTCGGCCGAGCAGGTCCCCGGCGAGGTGTACACCCACGGCGAGCGGCTGCGCGTCTACGTGGTCGCGGTCAAGCGCGGCATGCGCGGCCCCGAGATCAGCCTGTCGCGCACCCACCCCAACCTCGTGCGCAAGCTCTTCGCGATGGAGGTCCCGGAGATCGCCGACGGCTCGGTCGAGATCGCGGCCCTGGCCCGTGAGGCAGGCCACCGCACGAAGATCGCGGTCCACTCCAAGATCCCCGGCCTGAACGCCAAGGGCGCGTGCATCGGTGCGATGGGTGCCCGCGTGCGGGCCGTCATGAGCCACCTGCAGGGCGAGAAGATCGACATCGTCGACTACTCGCAGGATCCGCAGCAGTTCATCTCCGCGGCCCTGTCGCCCTCGAAGGTGCAGTCCGTCACGGTCGTCGACCCCAAGTTGCGCTCGGCCCGCGTCGTCGTGCCGGATTACCAGCTCTCGCTGGCCATCGGCAAGGAGGGGCAGAATGCCCGCCTGGCGGCCAAGCTCACCGGCTGGCGCATCGACATCCGCCCGGACACGGCTCCGGACGTCAGTGGGGGCGTCGCCGTACCCGGGCAGTCCCCGGGGTGATCGACCCGAGTCGGATAGGCGGTAGACTTGTGGACGTCGCTCGGACTGGACTCCAGTGCGAGGCACCTCAGGCAGGTCCGATCAGGACGTGCATCGGGTGTCGCGGACGGGATAGCCGATCGACACTGCTGCGCATCGTCGTGGTGACGGATGATCGTGGGCCGACCACGGCGATCCCGGACCCGCGTCGACGTGTGCCGGGTCGTGGGGCGTGGCTCCACCCCGACATCGCCTGCCTGGAGTTCGCCGTCCGGCGGCGGGCCTTCTCCCGTGCGTTCCGACAGCGGGTGGATGGGACCGACGCCGTCCGTGCCTGGCTCGAGGACGAGCCCAGCAGCAACCAGCAAGAACCGACCAACCGTACGCACCACAGCCGAGAGCGGGTTTGACGCTGATGAGCACCCGATGAGTACTCAGCAATGAGCATTCACCTCAACTGACGACGGTCCGCGCCTTCTCTCAGGACGGACCAGAGAAGGAGAAACGTGGCCAAGGTCCGTGTCCACGAGCTCGCCAAGGAGCTCGGGGTTTCCAGCAAGGCCCTGCTCACCCACCTGGGTGACATAGGGGAGTTCGTGAAGTCTGCGAGCTCGACGATCGAGGCACCCGTCGTGCGCAAGGTGAAGGACAACCCGCCTGCGCCCGATCCCAAGGTGAAGAAGGCCGCCGCGAAGCCCGCGGCCAAGCCCTCACCCGCCAAGCCGGGACCGGCCACGCCGGCTCCCAAGGCGCCGGCCGCCGAGGCTCCTGCGCCGCAGGCGCAGCCGTCGACTCCCGCCGAGCCGTCCCAGCCCGCTGCCACGCCGGCTCCGACGCCCGGCCCCGCAGCACCCAAGCCCGGCCCGGCCGCTCCTGAGCAGCCGGCCGCCGAGAAGCCTGTCACCCCGGAGGAGCCGGCCGCCCCGGAGCAGCCGGCTGCCAAGGCGTCCGACGAGGGTGCCCCGGCTGCCAAGCCGGGCCCCAAGCCCCCGACTCCCGGCCCGCGTCCCACGCAGGCCAAGCCGAGCGCAGGCCGCCCGGGCCCGCGTCCGGGCAACAACCCCTACGCGTCCAACCAGGGCATGGGTACCCGTCGCGAAGGGGGCGGCGGCGCCGGTCCTCGTCCCGGCAACAACCCCTTCGCCTCCAGCCAGGGAATGCCCCGTCCGGGGCAGCGTCCCGGCGGTCGTGGCGGTGCCCAGGGCGGTCAGCGTCCGGCGGCAGCTGCTCCGGGTGCGCGTCCCGAGGGTGGCGGCGCTCGTCCGTCGCCCGGGATGATGCCGGCCAGCTCGGCCGTCCCGCGTCCGGGCCAGCGGCCCGGTGGTCGCGGCGGTCCCGGTGCCGGTCGTGGTCGTCCCGGTGCTGGCCCCGGCAGCCGTCCCGGCGGCGGTGGCTACCGCGGTGGCCCCGGTGGTCGTGGCGGCACCCAGGGTGCCTTCGGTCGTGGCGGCGGCAAGCGCAAGCAGCGCAAGTCGAAGCGGGCGAAGCGCGCCGAGTTCGAGAAGATGCAAGCACCGTCGGTGGGCGGCGTCGTCGTCCCCCGCGGCGACGGCACCACCAAGATCCGGGTGCGTCAGGGCGCTTCGATGAGCGACTTCGCGGAGAAGATCGACGCGAACCCCGCCTCGTTGGTCACCGTGATGTTCAACCTCGGTGAGATGGCCACGGCGACCCAGTCGTTGGACGAGGACACCTTCCAGCTGCTCGGCGCCGAGCTCGGATACATCATCGAGATCGTCTCGCCGGAGGAGGAGGAGCGCGCGCTCTTCGAGTCCTTCGACGTCGACCTGGACATCGGTATCGAGGACGAGGACGAGGAGGACCTGCAGGCCCGCCCGCCGGTCGTCACCGTCATGGGTCACGTCGACCACGGAAAGACGCGCCTGCTGGACGCCGTCCGCAACGCCGACACCGGTGGCAGCGAGGCCGGTGGCATCACGCAGCACATCGGTGCCTACCAGATCCAGACCGAGCACGAGGGCGCCGAGCGTGCGCTGACCTTCATCGACACCCCCGGTCACGAGGCGTTCACCGCCATGCGTGCCCGTGGTGCGAAGGTCACCGACATCGCGATCCTCGTGGTGGCTGCCGACGACGGCGTCATGCCGCAGACCATCGAGGCGCTCAACCACGCCCAGGCCGCCGACGTGCCGATCGTCGTCGCGGTCAACAAGGTGGACGTCGAGGGCGCGGACCCGGCGAAGGTGCGCGGTCAGCTGACCGAGTACAACCTCGTGGCCGAGGAGTACGGCGGCGAGACGATGTTCGTCGACGTCTCGGCCAAGCAGAGCCAGAACATCGACGCCCTGCTCGAGGCGGTCCTGCTCACGGCGGACGCGGCCCTGGACATGCGGGCCAACCCCGACCGGGACGCCCGTGGTGTCGCGATCGAGGCCAACCTGGACAAGGGCCGCGGC
Organism: Janibacter cremeus; assembly: GCF_013409205.1. NCBI lineage: Bacteria > Bacillati > Actinomycetota > Actinomycetes > Micrococcales > Intrasporangiaceae > Janibacter > Janibacter cremeus. The sequence goes on along the minus strand of NZ_JACCAE010000001.1, from coordinate 559,683 downwards.
GCCACGGCGACCGTCCTCGTCCAGTCGGGCACGCTGCACGTCGGTGACGCCATCGTCACCGGGTCGGCCCACGGCCGCGTGCGAGCCATGCTCGACGAGCACGGCAACCAGGTGAAGGAAGCGGGCCCGTCCCGTCCGGTCCAGGTGCTCGGGCTCTCGTCCGTGCCGCGGGCCGGCGACACCTTCGTCGTCGCACCCGATGACCGCACTGCGCGCCAGATCGCCGAGAAGCGTGAGGCAGCCGACCGCCAGGCCAGCCTGGCCAAGGCCCGCAAGCGGATCAGCCTCGAGGACCTCGACCAGGTCATCGCCGCCGGCAAGATCGACACCCTCAACCTCATCATCAAGGGTGATGTGTCGGGTTCGGTCGAGGCGCTGGAGGACGCCCTCCTGCAGATCGATGTCGGCGAGGAGGTCGATCTGCGGATCATCGACCGTGGCGTCGGCGCGATCACGCTGAACAACATCAACCTGGCCATGGCCTCCGACGCGATCATCCTCGGCTTCAACGTGCGGGCCGAGGGGCAGAACGCCGAGGTCGCCGACCGCGAGGGCGTGGAGATCCGCTACTACGGCGTGATCTACCAGGCCATCGAGGAGATCGAGCAGGCCCTGAAGGGCATGCTCAAGCCGGAGTACGAGGAGGTCGAGCTCGGCTCGGCGGAGATCCGCGAGGTCTTCCGCTCCAGCAAGTTCGGCAACATCGCCGGTTCGATCGTCCGCGGCGGCCTGATCAAGCGAGGCGCCAAGGCGCGCATCACCCGCGACGGTGTCGTGATCACCGAGGGCCTCGAGCTGACCGGTCTGCGCCGCTTCAAGGACGACGTCACCGAGGTCCGCGAGGGCTTCGAGTGCGGTATCAACCTGGGCAGCTTCAACGACGTCCAGAACGGTGACCTGATCACCACCTACGAGATGCGCGAGAAGCCCCGCGTCTGATCGAGCGGTACCACCGACGAAGGCGGTGTCCTGAGGTGTGAGCGCCCCCGGGCGCGAGCCTCGAAGGGGGGCCGGCCGGCGAGAGCTTCGGTTCACATGGTCCTCGCAACACCTCGATCTGAGGAGTTGCGAGGACCATGTCTGTTTCCCAGGGGCGAGGACGTCCTGTTGAGGTCACGCCGGAGCTGATCGCCCAGGTGGTGACCGTCTTCGAGCGAGAGGGATCGATCGGTGCGGCTGCGCGCGCAGTGGGCCGATCGCACGGGTTGGCTCGTCGATTGTTGGTAGGGGCCGGCCTTGTTCCGGCTGCGCCGTTGCCGTTGGGCAAGCCCAAGGCCCGGGCAGAGTTCGACCGACTGCTGGCCGAGGGCATGCACCACTCCCTCGCGGCCCGCCGAGTCGGCGTGTCCCTCGATACGGGTCGGTACTGGAAGCGCGGGGTCCGGCGCAGCCACGGTCGAAAGATCTATCCCGATGGGCGCGTCACCGGCCCACCGGCCAAACGCCCGGCTATGAACAAGCCCATGGATCAAGTGGTGGGCACGGGCCGGCTGTTGTCGCTGCAGGAGCGGCTGGCCATCGCCGATGGGGTCAAGCAGGGCGTCTCGATGCGTTCGATCGCGGTGGGTCTGGGCCGGGCGCCCTCGACGATCACTCGGGAGGTCGCCGCCCACCGTGACGCCACGGGCGGGTACTCGCCCTACCAAGGGCATCACCAGTCGATGAACGGGCGTGTCCGGCCCAAGCCTTCGAAGCTGGCCGCGCCGGGTCGGCTGCGTGAGTATGTCGTTGCCGCGCTGGCACGGAAGTTGTCCCCGGAGCAGATCAGTAACAGGCTCAAGATCGACCATCCCGACGACGAGAGCATGCGCGTGAGCCACGAAACGATCTACCAGGCCTTGTACTTCCAGGCCCGTGGTGGACTCAAACGCGAGGTCCAGGCCGCGTTGCGCACCGGGCGGGCGATGCGTAAGCCACAGGACCGTGGGGTGCGTCGTCCGCGGTTCGTCGACGAGATGGTAATGATCAGTGACCGGCCGGCGTGCATCGCCGACCGGGCGATCCCGGGCCACTGGGAGGGCGATCTGATCATCGGCAAAGACAGTGGCTCAGCGATCGGGACACTGGTCGAACGCGCCACCCGGTACGTGATGCTGCTGCACCTACCTGAACGTCATGACGCGCTCACCGTGCGTGACCAGCTCGTGGCAGCCGTGAACGACCTTCCGGGGCATCTACGTGGGTCATTGACCTGGGACCAGGGCGCCGAGATGGCCGCACACGCCTCGTTCACGATGACCACCAACATGCCGGTCTACTTCTGTGACCCGGCCTCACCCTGGCAGCGCGGCAGCAACGAGAACACCAACGGGCTGCTGCGCCAGTACTTCCCCAAGGGCACCGACCTGAGCGTCCACGGCCCTGAAGAGCTGGAGTACGTCGCCCAAGAACTCAACGCCAGACCACGAAAGACGCTCGACTGGGCAACCCCAGCCGAGCGTCTTCGTGATCTACTTCAAAGCGCCTAACCACCAAGACAAAAACACACGGTGTTGCGAGCACCCCGTGAATCCGCCGAGCTGACCGGCCCCCCTTCGTGGCTCCTCCGTCGCACCTCAGGACGGCGCCTTTCGTCATCCCCGCCGGTGGCTCCGATGGCCCCGCGTGGTGCGTAGGGTGTGCGCATGACGACGCCACCCCCTCCGCCGCCCGGCCCGGGCGGGAACCCGCCGTACGGCTCCTCCGAACCAGGAGAACCCACCCCCGGCCAGGGTCCGGCCGGTCCGCCCTCGGGGCCACCGGCCGGTCCGCCGCCGCCCCCGCCCGGTACTCCGGCGCAGCCGCCGTACGGCGCTCCTGCGGGACCGCCCTACGGTGGCCCGACCGGCCCGCCCCCGCCCTCGGGAGCTCCGACCTACGGCCAGTCCCCGTACGGCTCGGGCGGTCAGCCGCCGATGACCCCGCCGCCCGCCCCGGGCAGCCGCGGCCCGGGGGACAAGAACCCCCTGATCCTGTCGATCGCCTCGCTGGTGGTCGGCGTCATCGGCCTGTGCTCGTGCATGTGCTTCGTGGTGTCCATCGGCGCGATCGTGCTCGGCGCCTTCGGCAAGAAGAGCGCCGATACCGCCGGAGACGCCAACAGCCGGACGATGGCGCTGGTCGGCCTCGGACTGGGTGTCCTGGGGATCGTGGTCGGCATCGGGTACTGGACCTGGTTCATCGTGGCCGGTGCCAACGGCTACTACTGACCTGCGTCACCGGCCTGCTCGATTTCGCATACCGTGGGGGAGTCCCCCGCCCCAGCCCCTCACCGGAGGTGTGCCATGGCCGACCCGGCCCGCGCCCGCAAGATCGCCGACCGCATCAAGGAGGTGATCGCCGCCAACCTGCACCAGGTCATCAAGGACCCCGACCTCGGGTTCGTCACGATCACCGATGTGCGCGTGACCGGCGATCTCCAGCACGCCTCGGTCTTCTACACCGTCTTCGGTGATGACGCCCAGCGCGACCACAGCATCGAGATCATGCGCGCCCACCGCGGCAAGCTGCGCTCCCTCGTCGGCAAGCAGCTCGGCATCCGGCTGACCCCGACGCTCGACCTCTTCGTCGACGGCCTGCCGGAGACGGCTTCGCACATCGAGGACCTGCTCGCCTCGGCCAAGGAACGCGACGAGGAGCTCGCCCGCTCCCGGACCGACGCCATGCCCGCCGGTGAGGCCGACCCGTACCGCACGAAGGGGGACGACGAGCAGCCCCCGTCCGCGCCGGAGTGAGCGACGGACTGGTCGTCGTCGACAAGCCCGCGGGCTGGTCGAGCCACGACGTGGTCGCCCGCAGCCGCCGGCTGTACGGCACCCGCAAGGTCGGCCACGCCGGCACACTCGACCCGATGGCCACCGGCGTCCTCGTCCTCGGGGTCGGTAGGGGCACCAAGCTGCTGACCTTCCTTGTCGGGGCCGACAAGGCCTACACCGCCACGATCCGTCTCGGTCAGGCGACGGTCACCGACGACGCCGAGGGTGAGGTGACGGCCACCGGCGACGTGGCCGGCATCGACCGACCCGCCCTGGCGACGGCGGTCGCCCGGCTCACCGGCGACATCCAGCAGGTCCCGAGCGCCGTCAGCGCGATCAAGGTCAAGGGCGAGCGTTCCTACGCCCGGGTGCGTGCGGGCCAGGACGTCGACCTGCCGGCACGTGCCGTGACGGTCTCGCGCTTCGATCTGCTCGACGTGCGCGAGGCGAGCGTGACTGGCCCCGACGGGGGCACGACGGTCCTCGACGTCGACGTCGAGGTGGAGGTCTCCTCGGGCACCTACGTGCGGGCGCTGGCCCGCGACCTGGGCGAGGACCTGGGCAGCCACGGCCACCTGACCGCCCTGCGCCGCAGCCGAGTCGGAGGCCTGACGCTCGATCACTCCCACACGCTCGACGCCCTGACCGCCCTGCGCGACGGGGGTGCCGAGCCGGCAGACCTACCGATGACTCCTCTGGCCGAGGCCGCCCGGGCTGCGCTGGTCCACCGCGAGATCACTGCGGAGCAGGCCCGCTCGCTCGGTTTCGGGCAGCGGATCCCGAGTGCCCTGCCGGGGCGCGAGGAGCCCGTCGGGGCCTTTGCCCCGGACGGGTCGCTGATCGCCGTGCTCGACGAGAGCCGTCCCACGGCGCGTGCCCACGTCGTCTTCGCCCCGGCCAGTTCGTAGAGTGGGTCCTCGTGCAGCAATGGTCATCCCCGAGTGCCACCCCGTCGCAGCTGCGGCCGTGCGTGGCGACCTTCGGCAACTTCGACGGGGTGCACCGCGGTCACCGCGCGATCCTCGATGAGCTGATCCGTCAGGGTCACGAGCGCGACCTGCCGACCGTCGTCGTCACCTTCGACCCCCACCCGGTCGAGGTGATGCACCCCGAGCGGGCGCCCGAGCTCATCGCCCCGGGCAGCCTGCGCGACGAGTTCCTGCGGGAGGCGGGTATCGACGGGGTGCTCGTTCTGCCCTTCACCATGGAGTTCGCCCAGACCTCTGCCGTCGACTACATCGTCGACACCTTCGTCACCGGTCTTGGCGCCGCCGCCCTCGTCGTCGGTGCGGACACCAAGGGCTTCGGCGCTGGCTACACCGGGGACGTCTCCCTCATCCGCGAGCTGGGTGGGGCGCACGACTTCGACGTGGTCGTCATCGAGGACCAGGGCGACGACCAGCGCTGGTCCTCCTCCGCCGTGCGCGCCCACCTGGCCGCCGGCGAGGTCGAGGCCGCCGCCGAGATCCTCGACCGCCCGCACCGGGTCGTCGGGACGGTCGTCCACGGCCACCACCGCGGCCGGGACCTGGGCTACCCGACCGCCAATCTCGGCACCGACACCATTGGCCTCGTCCCGAGCGACGGGGTCTACGCCGGCTGGCTCACGCGCCTGGACCTGCCCGAAGGGAGCGGCGACCGGCGTCTTCCCACGGCCATCTCCGTGGGCACCAACCCGACCTTCGACGGGCAGGCACGCGTCGTCGAGGCCTACGTCCTCGACCGCACGGACCTCGACCTCTACCACGAGCTGGTCGCCGTCGACTTCGTCGGTCACGTCCGTCCGACGCTGCGCTTCGACTCGATCGACGAGCTGCTCGAGGCCATGGCCCGGGACGTCGACACGACCCGGTCGATCCTGCAGCCGTGACCACGCGGTCGCGCGGCTGGGACCTCGCGGGCCTGCTGCGCTCCGACCTCGTCCTCGTCGCGGGGGCGCTGACCGCCTCGGGCCTGGGTGCCCTGCTCGTGTACTCCGCGACCCGTGCCGAGTCAGGGTCGGCCTACCTCGTGCGGCACCTGCTCAACCTCGCCATCGGGCTGGTCATCGCCCTGGTCGCGGTCCGGCTGGACCGCTCGATGCTGCGGACCCTGGCGCCCGTGGTCTACCTCGCGGGGGTCCTCGGGCTCGTCCTCGTGCTCACCCCCCTGGGGGTGGAGGTCAACGGCTCCCGATCGTGGATCCGGGTGCCGGGCGGGTTCTCGATCCAACCCAGCGAGCTGGCGAAGGTCGGGCTCTGCGTGGCCCTGCCGATGCTGCTCGCCCCGGCCGCCGAACGGCGGCAACGCCCCCGTCCACGCGAGATCCTCCTCGCCGGGCTGGTCACGGGGGTGCCGGTCCTGCTGGTCATGGCCCAGCCGGACCTCGGATCCGCCCTGGTGCTCGTGGCGCTCGGCCTCGGCGTGCTCGTCATCTCCGGAGCCGCGTGGCCGTGGCTGCTCGGGGTCCTCGTGGTCGGTGTCGCCGCCGTGGTCACGGCCTTCACCACACCCCTGCTCAGCCCGTACCAGCGCGACCGGCTGACCGCCTTCCTCGACCCGGCAACGGACCCGCAGGGGATCGGGTACCAGACCCAGCAGGTGCGGGCCGCGATCTCGGGCGGCGGCTGGGACGGCCAGGGCCTGTTCTCCGGTGAGCTGACGAGTGCGGGGGCGATCCCCTTCCAGGAGACCGACTTCGTCTTCTCGGTGGCGGGGGAGGAGCTCGGCTTCGTCGGGGCGGCCTTCGTCATCGGCGTCCTCGGCCTCGTGGTGGCCCGGATCGCGCTCGCGGGCACTCGCAGCGTCGACCCCTTCGTCCAGCTCGTCTGCTGGGCAGTCGCGGCCTGGTTCGCGGTGCAGTCGGTGGAGAACGTCGGGATGAATCTCGGCCTCGTCCCGGTGACGGGACTGCCCCTGCCCTTCCTCTCCTACGGAGGGTCCTCGATGTTCGCCTGCTGGGCGGCGGTCGGCATCGTCGTCGCGGTCTCGACCGAGCGCCGTGGGCGAGCCGGGCGGCAAACGCGCGCAAGGGATCTGGCGCGCAGGGACTCCGGGCGAGGCGAGTGGGTCACCAAAGTGTGAACTTGCGGACAGGTGGGTGACAACCGACCTACTCGTGGGTCATGCTTCGCTCACAGACCGCCCACGAAGGAGTGGCCCCAGTGCCTGAGACCAGCCCCCGCACCCCCGCCGACGAGGCCTACGACGCCAGTGCGTTCGAGGACCGCGCCCCGAGCGTGGGCCACCTGCTTCGGCAGCGCATCGCCGACACCCCCGACAGCACCGCGTACTCCTTCCCGGCGGGCATCGCCTGGGACGAGCTGACCTGGGCCCAGCTCGGGGACCGGGTCTGGGCGCTTGCCGCCGGACTCGTCGACCTCGGTGTGCAGCCGGAGGACCGGGTCTCCCTCGCCTCGAACACCCGGATCGAGTGGGTGCTGGGTGACTACGCGATCATGGCCGCGGGTGCGGCGACGACGACGATCTACCCGACGTCGATCAGCGACGACGTCGCCTTCATCGTCGACAACTCCGGCTCCAAGATCGTCATCGCCGAGGACGCGGAGCAGGTCGACAAGCTCCGCGAGGTCCGGGACGCCATCCCGGAGGTGACCCACGTCGTCGTCATCGACCCCGAGGGGGTCGACCTCGATGACTGGATGCTCACCTTCGCCGACCTCGAGGAGCGCGGCACGGCGCTCCTCGCATCGGACCCGGGGGTCGTCGACGCGCGGATCGACGCCATGGGGCCGCAGTCGCTCGCGACGATCATCTACACCTCCGGCACGACCGGCCGGCCGAAGGGCGTGCGCCTGCGGCACGCGACGTGGACCTACCAGGGTGCGGCGATCCGGGCGACCGGCATGCTCACGGCCGAGGACGTGCACTACCTGTGGCTGCCCCTGTCCCACGTCTTCGCAAAGGTTCTGCTGCTCGTCAGCACCGATGTCGGCATGCAGACCGCCGTCGACGGACGCATCGACAAGATCGTCGACAACCTCGGCGAGGTCCGACCGACCTTCATGGCCGCGGCACCGCGGATCTTCGAGAAGGTCTACGGCAAGATCTCGCTGGGCATGCAGGAGGAAGGGGGCGCGAAGGCCACGATCTTCGACTTCGCCTCCAAGGCCGGACGCGAGTACTCACAGGCGCTGTCCGATGACCGCAGGCCCGGGGTGGTCCTGCGCCTGAAGCACGCGATCGCCGACAAGCTCGTCTTCGCCAAGGTCCGGGAGCGGTTCGGCGGCAGGATCCGCTTCTTCATCTCCGGCTCCGCAGCGCTCAACACGGACATCGCGCACTGGTTCAACGGCGCCGGTCTGCAGATCCTCGAGGGCTATGGCCTGACCGAGACCTCGGCCGCGGCCACGGTCAACCGGCCCTACGCCCTTCGCGTCGGGTCCGTCGGCTGGCCCACCCCCCAGACGGAGATCAAGATCGCGGACGACGGGGAGATCCTCATCCGCGGCGAGCACATCATGGAGGGCTACCACGACAATCCCGAGGCCACGGCCGAGGTGCTCACGCAGGACGGCTGGTTCCACTCGGGCGACATCGGCGAGATCGACGAGCGCGGCTTCGTCAAGATCACCGATCGCAAGAAGGACCTGTTCAAGACGAGCAACGGCAAGTACGTCGCGCCCTCGCTCATCGAGTCGACCTTCAAGGGTCTGTGCCCCTACGTGGGCCAGCTGCTCGTCCACGGCGAGTCCCGCCAGTTCGTCACCGCTCTGGTCACCCTGGACGAGGAGGCCATCCAGCCCTGGGCGGAGGCCAACGGCCTCGAGGGGGCGAGCTACACCGAGATCGTCTCCTCGCTGCAGGCCCGGGAGATGGTCCAGTCCTACATCGACGAGCTCAACGCCGGCCTCAACCGGCACGAGCAGCTCAAGAAGTTCCACATCCTGGGCCGCGACCTCTCCGTCGAGGACGGCGAGCTGACCCCGAGCCTGAAGATGCGTCGCAAGGTCGTTGCGGACAAGTTCAAGGGCGACATCGAGGAGATGTACCCGGCCTGATCACCTACCCTTGATCCATGACTGGTGAGACGATCTTCGCTGCCCTCGAGCCCCTGCTCGAGAAGGTCAGCAAGCCCATCCAGTACGTCGGCGGCGAGCTGAACTCCACGGTCAAGGACTGGCAGGTCGGTGGCCACGGCCCCCGGGGCGAGGAGCTGACCGTCCGTTGGGCCCTGATGTACCCCGACGCCTACGAGGTCGGCGTGCCCAACCAGGGCGTGATGATCCTCTACGAGGTGCTCAACGAGCGCGCCGACGCCCTCGCCGAGCGCACCTACGCCGTCTGGCCCGACATGGAGGCCCTCCTGCGGGAGCACGACCTGCCGCAGTTCACCGTCGACGGGCACCGCCGCGTGGGTGACTTCGACGTCTTCGGCCTGAGCTTCTCCACCGAGCTCGGCTACACCAACATGCTCACCGCGCTGGACCTCGCCGGCATCCCGCTGCACAGCAGCGAGCGCACCGACGAGCACCCGCTGGTCATCATGGGGGGCCACGCATCCTTCAACCCCGAACCGGTCGCCGACTTCGTCGACGCCGCGATCGTCGGGGACGGCGAGGAGGCCGTGCTCGCCGCGACCGACATCATCGGCGAGTGGAAGGCGCAGGGCCGTCCCGGCGGCCGGGTCGAGGTGCTGCGTCGCCTCGCCGCGACCGGCGGCGTCTACGTGCCGGCGTTCTACGACGTCGACTACCTGCCCGACGGGCGCATCCAGCGCGTGGCGCCCGCCGAGTCCGGTGTCCCGTGGCGCGTGGACAAGCACACGGTCATGGACCTGGACGAGTGGCCGTACCCGAAGAAGCCCCTCGTGCCGCTCGCCGAGTCCGTCCACGAGCGGATGAGTGTGGAGATCTTCCGCGGCTGCACCCGCGGCTGCCGCTTCTGCCAGGCGGGCATGATCACCCGACCGGTCCGCGAGCGCTCGATCACCGGGATCGGCGAGATGGTCGAGCAGGGCCTGCAGGCCACCGGCTTCGAGGAGGTGGGCCTGCTCTCGCTCTCCAGCGCCGACCACTCCGAGATCGGCGACGTGGCCAAGGGCCTCGCCGACCGCTACGAGGGCACCAACACCGGCCTGTCGCTGCCGAGCACGCGCGTGGACGCCTTCAACATCGACCTGGCCAACGAGCTGACCCGCAACGGTCGTCGTTCCGGGCTGACCTTCGCGCCCGAGGGTGGCTCCGAGCGCATCCGCAAGGTGATCAACAAGATGGTCACCGAGGAGGACCTCATCCGCACCGTCTCCGCCGCCTACGGCGCGGGCTGGCGCCAGGTGAAGCTGTACTTCATGTGCGGCCTGCCGACGGAGACCGACGAGGACGTCCTGCAGATCGCCGAGGTCGCCAAGCGCGTCATCGAGACCGGTCGCGAGGTCGCCGGCCACAACGACATCCGCTGCACCGTCTCCATCGGTGGCTTCGTGCCCAAGCCGCACACCCCCTTCCAGTGGTCGCCGCAGCTGGGCGCTGAGCAGACCGACGAGCGCCTGCACAAGCTGCGCGATGCGATCCGGGCCGACAAGCGGTACGGCCGCTCCATCGGCTTCCGCTACCACGACGGCCGGCCGGGCATCGTCGAGGGACTGCTCTCGCGCGGCGACCGTCGCGTCGGTCGCGTCATCGAGCAGGTCTGGCGCGACGGTGGACGTTTCGACGGTTGGAGCGAGTACTTCTCCTACGACCGCTGGATGGCCGCGGCCGAGAAGGCCTTCGAGGGGACCGGCGTCGACGTCGACTGGTTCACCACCCGGGAGCGCGAGGAGGCCGAGGTCCTGCCCTGGGACCACATCGACTCGGGACTGGACAAGGAGTGGCTCTGGCAGGACTGGCTGGACGCCCTCGACGAGACCGAGGTCGAGGACTGCCGCTGGACGCCGTGCTTCGACTGCGGCGTCTGTCCCCAGATGGGCACCGACATCGAGGTCGGCCCGACGGGCAAGACCCTGCTGCCGCTGACCGTGCTGGGCTCCGGCAAGGAGTCGATGGTCCGTTCCTGAGCGTCCCCGGCCCGAATGATCCCGGACGGCGGGAACACCGTCCGACACCGCCGCCGGATCCGTGCCACGCTGGCACCAGACAGTGCATCACGGGGAAGGGACACCCAATGGAGATCGGTGCAGGTGTCGTGGTCGTCGTCGCGGTGGCCTACGGACTCGGCTTCGCGATCCTGTCGACCCGGGAGTGGAGCGAGGAAGCGCGCCGGCGGTACACGCTCGGTGGTGCCCTCCTGATTGCCGTGCTGGCCATCGTGCTGTTGGCCATCCCCTGGTAGGACGCCCGGAGCGAGGAGGCAGAATCGGGACATGAGTGCGATGACCGTCAGGCACACTGAGCTCGACGAGGCCCTGCGCCGCTCCGGGGTGGCGGATGTGCGCAGCGACACGTTGACGGTGGGGATGTACTCCAGCGACGCGTCGCTGTACCGGATCCCCCCGCGCGCCGTCGTCTTCCCCCGGGAGGCCGGGGAGATCGAGGCCACGCTCGCCGTCTCCCGTGAGCTCGGCATCCCGCTGACCTCCCGCGGTGGCGGTACGTCCATCGCGGGCAATGCCATCGGCCCGGGCATCGTCATCGACACCTCGCGGTACATGAACCGCGTTCTTGAGGTCGACCCGAACTCCCGTACCGCGTTGGTCGAGGCCGGCACGATCCACGCCACCCTGCAGGCGCAGGCCCGTCGCTTCGGGCTGCGTTTCGGTCCCGACCCCAGCAGCCACTCCCGCTGCAGCGTGGGCGGCATGATCGGCAACAATGCCTGCGGCAACCGCGCCCTCGGGTACGGCCGCACGAGCGACAACATCGTCGGCATGGACCTGCTCACCGCGGCGGGTACGCGCCTGTCCGCGACCACGGGAGTGGCGGGGGGACCCCCTTCGCTCACCGGTGACGACGCGCTGGTGGCCCGGCTGACGGGCCTGCGGGACGCCCACCTGGCGACGATCCGCACCGAGTTCGGCACCTTCGGGCGGCAGGTCTCCGGCTACGCCCTGGAGCACCTCGCGCCCGAGAACGGTCTCGACGTCGGTCGCATGCTCGTCGGCTCCGAGGGCACCCTCGCGGTGGCCACCCACGCCCGGGTGCGGCTGGTGAGCGACCCGCCGGCGACTGCACTGGCTGTGCTCGGCTTCCCCGACATCTACGCCGCCGGCGACGTCGCCCACCTGCTCAAGGGCCTGGGTGCGGTCGCCGCCGAGGGCATCGACTCCCGCATCGTCGACGTCGTGCGTGTGCGCCGCGGACCGCAGGCCGTCCCGGACCTGCCGCGGGGCGCCGCCTGGATGCTCGTCGAGGTCCCCGGCGAGGACATCGGGAGCGCGACTGCGGCCGCCGAGCACATCTGCCGCGAGATCGAGTCGCTCGACGCCCGCGTCGTCACCGACCCCGCGCAGGCGCGCTCGTTGTGGAAGATCCGCGAGGATGGCGCCGGCCTGTCCGCGCGCTCGCAGCGGGACCGCCCCGCCCACGCCGGCTGGGAGGACGCGGCCGTCCCACCACACCGCCTCGGCGACTACCTGCGCGCCTTCGACGACCTCCTTGCGCAGCACGACGTCCAGGGACTGCCGTACGGGCACTTCGGCGACGGTTGCCTGCACATCCGCCTCGACATCGAGCTCGACACCCCCGGCGCGCAGGAGCGCTACCGCTCGCTCGTCGAGGAGGCCGCCGACCTTGTCGCGGCCCACGGCGGATCGTTGTCGGGGGAGCACGGCGACGGTCGGGCCCGCTCGGCGCTGCTGCCCCGGATGTACGGCCCCGAGACGATCGCGCTCTTCGGCGCCGTCAAGCACGCCTTCGACCCGACGAATCTGCTCAACCCCGGCGTCCTGGTCGACCCGGCCCCGGTCGATGCCGACCTGCGCATCCCGGCCGCACGCAAGGCCCCGGTGCCCTTGGCCTTCGGCTACCCGGAGGACGGCGGCGACTTCAGCCAGGCCGTGCATCGCTGCACCGGCGTCGGCAAGTGCCGCGCAGCCGGGACGTCCACGACGGTCATGTGCCCCAGCTACCAGGCGACGGGGGAGGAGAAGGACTCCACCCGCGGTCGTGCCCGGGTCCTGCAGGAGATGCTCAACGGCTCGACGGTCACCGGGGGCTGGCGCTCGAGCGAGGTCCACGACGCCCTCGACCTGTGCCTGTCCTGCAAGGGCTGCGCCAGCGACTGCCCGACCGGTGTCGACATGGCGACGTACAAGGCCGAGGCGCTGCACCAGACGTGGAAGGGACGACTGCGCCCCCGCAGCCACTACTCGCTCGGCCGGCTGCCGCAGCTGGCCCGGATCGCCTCACGCGCACCGCGCCTGGTCAACGCGATGACCTCGCTGCCGGGGCTGAAGAAGCTCACCCTCCCCGCCGCCGGCGTGGACCCCCGTCGCAACCTGCCGACCTTCGCGGCGGAGACCTTCCGCACCTGGGTGCAGCGCGAAGGGATGATCGCCTCGGCCGCGCAGATGGCCGGCGCCGACCACCCCGTCGCGATCTTCGTCGACTCCTTCACCGACCACTTCTCACCGCACGTCGGGCGCACCACGGTGGCGCTCCTGCGGGAGGCGGGGTTCACCCCCTTCGTCCCGGCGGAGTCGTTGTGCTGCGGCCTGACCCTCATCTCCACCGGCCAGCTCGACGCGGCGAAGTCCACCCTGGCGGCCGCCGTCCGCGTGCTCGCCCCGGCGGCCGACGCGGGCATCCCGGTGCTGGGCATGGAGCCCAGCTGCACCGCGGCCCTGCGCCACGACCTGCCGCGGTTGGTCGACTCCGCCGCGGCGCGCACGGTCTCGACCACCGTGCGCACGGTCGCCGAGCTGCTCGGCACGGCCATCGACGAGGGCCGTTGGGACGCGCCCGACCTGACCGGGACCGAGGTCGTCGCCCAGCCGCACTGCCACCAGCACGCGGTGATGAGTTGGAGCGCCGACGAGGCCCTGCTCGCCCGCACCGGCGCCACGCTCACCCGACTGGGCGGCTGCTGCGGTCTGGCCGGGAACTGGGGGGTCGAGCTCGGGCACTACGACGTCTCGGTCCAGGTGGCCGAGCTGCAGCTGCTCCCGGCGATCCGGGATGCAGCGGCGGACACCGTCGTCCTTGCGGACGGTTTCTCCTGTCAGACGCAGATCGCGGACCTGTCCGAGCGCGAGGGCGTGCACCTGGTCGAGCTGCTCTCGCGTGACGCCTAGGCTTGGTCCCCATGGCCAAGCAACGCACCCCCGACGGGCCACCCCCGCCGCCTCCTGTCCAGAAGCTGCGCATCCAGTACGCCCGCCGGGGGCGGCTGCGCCACTCCTCGACGCGTGACTTCGGGCGGGCGCTGGAGCGCGCGCTGCGCCGCTCCGGGGTACCGATGGCCTACTCGGCCGGGTTCCACCCGCACCCGAAGATCTCCTATGCCAACGGTGCGGCCACGGGTGCGGCGAGCGAGGCGGAGTACTTCGAGATCTCGGTGACCGAGCAGGTCGACCCCGACGCCGTGGCCACGGCCCTGGACGAGGCGCTGCCCGACGGGCTGGACATCGTCACGGTCGTCGAGGCCCGCCCCGGGGGCCTCGCGGATCTGTTGCAGGCGAGCCGCTGGGAGCTGCGCTTCCCCGGCGTGGAGGTGGCCGATCTGGAGGTGGCGGTCGCCGGATTCCTCGCCGAGGAGAGGATCGAGGTGGAGCGGATGTTCAAGCGCGGAGTGAAGTCCTACGACGCGCGCGGTCCCGTGGAGTGGGCGCGTACCGGTCTCGATGAGGACGGCTGTGCGATACTGGCCATGGTCGTGCGGCACACCACACCTGCCGTTCGCCCCGACGACGTCCTCAGCGCGATCACCGCTGCCACCTCGTTCGCGCCGCCGCGGTCACCGATTGCGACCCGGTTGGCGCAGGGGATCTGGAGTAGCGAGACCGAGAGCGTGGCCGATCCACTGGCCGCCGACTGAGCCGCCGTCGGCCCCGTGGGGGTGCCGCGCACGGCGCGAGCCACCTCGAGGCAAGACGGACTTGCTTCCGCGGGCCACCAGAGCCCGCGAACGCCGCGCCAGCGGCCTGGTCGCACCCCTGAGGTGCCGGTGTGGGGCACGGTCGCCGGTGCTGGAGGTGCCGCATGGCTCCCGAGAACGAGAACGCCGAGAACCCGGCCGAGGAATCGACCCGGACCACCCCGGTCGACCAGACCGCGGCGAGCGACCGGGTGGAGACGACCACTGACGACGAGCAGGCCCAGGAGCAGGCGCCCGCCGCCACGGTCCCGGGCTTCGGGCTCCTCTTCCAGCCGCCCGCTCCCGTCGCCGCCCCGAAGCGTCGCCAGCGCGACCCGGAGCCCGTCGAGGACGAGGACGAGGACGAGCAGGACTCCCGTGACGACAACGACTCCCAGCAGGGAGACGACTCGGACAACCAGGGCGAAGGGGGCCGCAACCGGCGTCGTCGCCGCGGCGGGCGCGGTCGCAACCGGTCGTCGGACTCGACCGACGACTCGGACTCCACCAAGGACGGCAACGGTTCCACCGGGTCGGGCTCCACCGGGTCGGGCTCCTCGGACGACTCGTCCGACGACGGGGACGACAACTCCCACAAGTCCTCCGGCGGCCGCAACCGCTCACGTGGTCGGGGCCGCGGGGGTGACTCCTCGGGGCAGGACGACAACTCGTCCGACACCTCTGACGACGACAACGACAACGACAACGACAACGACAACGACGACGACTCCGGTGACGACGGTCAGTCCTCGGGCAGCTCTCGTCGTCGCCGTCGCCGCCGCCGTGGTGGCGGGGGCAACGGCAACGGTGGCGGCAACTCGGGTCAGGACGACCCGCCCGGCACCGTGACCAAGGTGCGCGAGACGCGCCGCACCGAGCCGCAGGCCATCAAGGGCAGCACCCGTCTGGAAGCGAAGAAGCAGCGTCGCCGTGAGGGCCGTGAGGCCGGCCGACGCCGCACGGTCATCACCGAGGCCGAGTTCCTCGCCCGCCGCGAGAGCGTCGAGCGGGTCATGGTCGTGCGCCAGCAGGGCGACCGCACCCAGATCGGTGTCCTCGAGGACAGCGTGCTCGTCGAGCACTACGTCTCCCGGGAGACGACGTCGACGATGGTCGGCAACGTCTACCTCGGCCGCGTGCAGAACGTCCTGCCGAGCATGGAGGCCGCCTTCATCGACATCGGCAAGGGCCGCAACGCCGTGCTCTACGCAGGTGAGGTCAACTGGGAGGCGCAGGGCGTCGGCAACGGCCAGGCCCGCCGCATCGAAAACGCGCTCTCCTCGGGCGACTCGGTCCTGGTCCAGGTGACGAAGGACCCGATCGGCCACAAGGGTGCACGGCTGACCTCGCAGGTGTCCCTGCCCGGCCGCTACCTGGTCTACGTGCCCGAGGGCAACATGACCGGTATCTCCCGCAAGTTGCCCGACACCGAGCGCTCGCGCCTGAAGTCGATCCTCAAGCAGGTCGTCCCGGACAGCTCCGGGGTCATCGTGCGCACCGCCGCCGAGGGCGCCTCCGAGCAGGAGCTGACCTCCGACGTCGAGCGCCTGACGAAGGCCTGGGACAAGATCAGCGAGAAGTCCGAGGCCAAGAAGGGCAAGAAGACCTCCGCGGGCGGCGCACCGACGCTCCTGCACGCCGAGCCCGACATGACCGTGCGCGTCATCCGCGACATCTTCAACGAGGACTTCGCGAAGATGGTCGTCTCCGGTGACGGCGCCTGGGGCGAGATCAAGGGTTACGTCGACGACGTCGCCCCCGATCTGGCCGACCGCCTCGAGAGGTGGACCGGCGACAAGGACGTCTTCGACGAGTACCGCATCGACGAGGGGATCTCCAAGGCGATGGACCGCAAGGTCTGGCTGCCCTCGGGTGGATCCCTGGTCATCGACCGCACCGAGGCGATGACGGTCGTCGACGTCAACACCGGCAAGTTCACCGGCTCCGGGGGCAACCTCGAGGAGACGGTGACGAAGAACAACATCGAGGCCGCCGAGGAGATCGTGCGCCAGCTGCGGCTGCGTGACATCGGCGGCATCATCGTCGTCGACTTCATCGACATGGTTCTCGAGGCCAACCGTGACCTGGTGGTCCGGCGTCTGCTGGAGTGCCTGGGGCGTGACCGCACGAAGCACCAGGTCGCGGAGGTCACCTCGCTCGGACTGGTCCAGATGACCCGCAAGCGGGTCGGCTCCGGTCTCATCGACGTCTTCTCCGAGAACTGCGAGGCCTGCAGCGGGCGCGGCATCATCGTCCACAACGAGCCGGTGGCACACGACCACGGCGGCAACGGCGGTGGCTCCAACGGTGGAGGCGGCAAGTCCCGCCGCGGCCGCGGCAAGGGCGGGGGCGGCAACAACGACTCCCAGCCGAAGTCCAAGCCCGAGGAGGAGAAGGACGCCAACGGGCGGACCGCGGCCCAGATCGCGGCCGCTGCCCACGCGGCAGCCGTGAAGAGCATCGCCGAGCCGGGTCTGAGCGAGGACGTCGCGACGGGTGAGGCGCAGGCACCGGCCCCCGCGGCGGAGTCGACGAAGCAGCCTGAGGAGCCGACGAAGGAGCCGAAGGGCGTTGAGCCCGCAGCGGCCGACACCACGCCCGAGCCCGAGCCGGCGAAGAAGCCGGCCCGTCGTCGCGCCGGTCGTCGCGCGGCCTCCAGCGCGGGGGCCCCGGTAGCACTGGAGCCGGTCGACCTGACGGCACCCGCAGCCGGCTCCAGCGCTCCGCTGACCCAGATCGCGGGGGAGAGCGGGGCCGCGCCGACGACCCCGGTCGCCGATGCCCCCCAGGCCCCGGCCACCCCGCCGCGTCGCAAGCGCAAGCGTGTCGTCGCCCAGGCCGGCCCGCCCCAGGCCGAGGAATCCACCGACTGACCTGACCGGCCCCCTTCGCGCAGTACTGAGCCGGACTTTCCCCGGGTTCGCAGCAGTTTCATACTCTTGCGAACCCGGGGTTTTCCGGGTGACCCGATGATCCGGAGGCGGGTGGGGCGCACCGGGCGCCACCCGCGTTTTGCGGGGTGAGGGCCCTCGACGGTAGTCTCTACCCTTGGTGCGCCCACCGTGTGGACGCTTCGTGCCCTTCGGCGCGGGGATTGTTGGCCGGTCAGACCAGAGCGAGTGCGCCAGTAACGAAAGTGAGTTCCCACTGATGTACGCGATCGTTCGCGCGGGTGGCCGCCAGGAGAAGGTCTCCGTCGGCGACACCATCACCATCAACTCGATCAAGGGCGGCGCTGGCGACAGCGTCGACCTGAAGCCGATCCTCCTCGTGGACGGCTCGACCGTGACCAGCGATGTCGACGCACTGGCCAAGGCCTCCGTGACGGCCGAGGTCGTCGGGGACGCCAAGGGCCCCAAGATCGTCATCACCCGGTACAAGAACAAGACCGGTTACCGCCGTCGCCAGGGTCACCGCCAGCCGCTGACCCAGCTGAAGATCACCGACATCAAGGCCTGAGCCTTCCCGAGAGTTAGGAACCACTGACATGGCATCCAAGAAGGGTGTGTCCTCGACCAAGAACGGTCGCGACTCCAATTCCCAGCGCCTCGGTGTGAAGCGCTTCGGTGGCGAGGTCATCGGCACCGGCCAGATCATCGTGCGCCAGCGCGGCACCCACTTCCACCCCGGCGACAACGTCGGTCGTGGCGGTGACGACACGCTGTTCGCCCTCGCCGCCGGCGAGGTGCAGTTCGGCTCCAAGCGCGGCCGCAAGACCGTCAGCGTCATCCCGGCTGGTACCGCCGGCTGACGCGAGACCACTGCGTGCGGCGAAGGGGGCGGGTCGACTCGACCTGCCCCCTTCGCCGTCCCATCCGAATGCCGGAAGAAGAAGAGGTGAGGTCGTGACGACCTTCGTTGACCGGGTCACCCTGCATGTCGAGGCCGGCAAGGGTGGCCACGGGGTCGCGTCCGTGCACCGCGAGAAGTTCAAGCCACTCGGTGGACCCGACGGTGGCAACGGCGGTCATGGCGGCGACGTCGTGCTCGTCGTCGACCCCCAGGTGACGACCCTCCTCGACTACCACCGCAGCCCCCACCGCCGCGCGACCAACGGCGCACCCGGTGCCGGCGACGAGAAGAACGGCGCCAATGGCGTGGACCTCGTCCTGCCCGTGCCCGAGGGGACCGTGGTGACCAACAGCCGGGGCGACGTGCTGGTCGACCTCGTCGGGGCCGACGCACGGTTCGTCGTGGCCACGGGCGGCCGCGGCGGCCTGGGCAACCGGGCGCTGGCCAGCCGCCGCCGCAAGGCCCCCGGCTTCGCGCTGCTCGGCGAGCCCGGCGAGGCCACCGATGTGGTGCTCGAGCTGAAGTCGCTCGCCGACGTCGCCCTCATCGGTTTCCCCAGCGCGGGCAAGTCCTCGCTCGTCTCGGTGCTCTCGGCGGCCAAGCCGAAGATCGCCGACTACCCCTTCACCACCCTCGTGCCGAACCTCGGCGTCGTCACCGCCGGCGACATGCGCTACACCGTCGCCGACGTGCCCGGCCTCATCCCGGGGGCGAGCGAAGGGCGTGGGCTGGGTCTGGAGTTCCTGCGCCACGTCGAGCGCTGCTCGGTGCTCGTCCACGTCATCGACTGCGCGACCCTCGAGCCGGGCCGCGACCCGATGACCGACCTCGACGTCATCGAGGAGGAGCTGTCGGCCTACGTCGCCGACGAGACCCTCGGTGGCCTCCCGCTGTCGGAGCGCACCCGCATCGTCGTGCTGAACAAGGCGGACGTCCCCGAGGCCCGCGAGCTCGCCGAGATGGTCAAGCCCGACCTTCAGGAGCGGGGCATCGAGGTCTTCATCGTCTCGGCCGTGGCCCACCAGGGGCTGAAGGAACTGACCTTCGCCATGGCACGGCACGTGGTCGAGGCGCGGCAGAACATCGAGTCCGACGTCACACCACAGCGGGCCGTGCTGCGCCCCAAGGCCGTCGACGACTCCGGCTTCGTCGTGCGCCGGGAGACGACGTCCGAGGGCGAGGTCTTCCGCGTCATCGGTGCCAAGGTGACCCGCTGGGTGCACCAGACCGACTTCGCCAACAACGAGGCGATCGGCTACCTCTCCGACCGGCTCAACCGCGCCGGCGTCGAGGACGAGCTGACCAAGGCCGGTGCCGTCGCCGGGTCCACGGTGCTCATCGGCCCCGAGGACAACGCCGTGGTCTTCGACTGGGAGCCCACCCTCGTCGGTGGCGCCGAGCTGCTCGGCGGCCGCGGGCAGGACCAGCGCCTGGACGAGAACACCCGCCGGACCACCAGCGAGCGTCGTGAGGAGTTCTACGCACGCAAGGACGCCCAGAGCGCTGCGCGCGAGGAGCTGCGCGACGAGCGGGAGTCCGGCCACTGGGTCGACGAGTGAAGCCCGATGGCACCCGGCGGGCAGTGGCCGACGCGCGACGCCTCGTCGTCAAGGTCGGCTCCTCGTCCCTGACGAGCGCCGCCGGGGGAGAGCTCGATGTCGCCCGGCTGACCGCGTTGGTCAACGCGCTGGCCGTGCGTCACACCGCCGGCACCGAGGTCGTCCTCGTCTCCTCGGGTGCAATCGCCGCCGGCATCTCCCCGCTGGGGATGAGCACGCGTCCGCGCGATCTGGCCAGCCAGCAGGCCGCGGCCAGCGTCGGGCAGGGCGTGCTGCTGTCCGCCTACGACGCGGCCTTCGCCGGGCACGGCCACACGATCGGCCAGGTGCTGCTCACCGTCGACGACGTCACCCGGCGCACGCACTACACGAACGCCCGCCGCACCCTGGACTCGCTGCTCGGCCTGGGTGTCGTGCCGATCGTCAACGAGAACGACACCGTCGCCACCGACGAGATCCGGTTCGGCGACAACGACCGGCTGGCCGCGCTCGTCGCCCAGCTGATCCGTGCCGACGCACTCGTGCTCCTCACCGACGTCGACGCGCTCTACACCGCGTCACCGAGCGATCCGGGGGCCGAGCGGGTCCCCGTCGTGGCGGACCCGAGCGAGCTGGCGCACATCTCCATCGGTGGCACCGGGTCGGCCGTCGGCTCGGGAGGCATGACCACCAAGGTCGAGGCCGCGACGATCGCGCACGCCGCGTGCATCCCGACGGTCCTCACCTGCGCCGAGCAGGTCTGCGCGGCGATCGCCGGTGAGGATGTCGGCACCCTCTTCCTCCCGGGAGAGCGTTCCCGTGGCTCGCGCGGCCTGTGGTTGGCCTACGCGACCTCGCCGCGTGGCTCGGTGCAGATCGACGCGGGGGCCGTCGCCGCCCTTCGCGAGCGGGGCCGCTCATTGCTGCCGGCCGGGATCACCGGGGTGACCGGTTCCTTCACCGACGGCGACCCGATCGACGTCATCGGACCCGACGGCGTGGTCATCGCCCGCGGGCTGGTCAACTACACCTCCGGCGAGCTGCCGCACCTGATGGGCCGCTCCACCAAGGAGCTCGCCGAGGCCATCGGGCCGCAGTACGAGCGCGAGGTCATCCACCGGGACCACCTGGCGATCCTCTAGAGGTGCCTCAGCGCACCTGCGCGACCTCGAACTGCATCCGCGGGTGCGCGTAGACCTCCTGCGCCTCCACGATCTGCAGCTCGCGCCGACCGGAGTCGTGGGTCGTGCGCAGCAGGTCGAAGACCGAGGAGACCGTGCGACCGAGCGCCTCGGGCAGCGAGTGCGTGCGCACCCAGTGGCTGGTGAAGAGGGCGGCGGTGACGTCACCCGACCCGTTGGCCTTCAGCGGCAGGTGCGGCGTCTGCACGATCCAGGCCTCGTCCTCGTGGCAGGCGAGCATCTCGATGGTGCCCTCCGGGCGGTCCGGCCGCAGCACGGAGGTCACCAGGATGGTGCTCGGCCCGATCTCACGGGCCCGGTCGACCGAGGCGAGGGTCTCCTGGAGTGTGTGCGGCTGCGTGTCGGTGAGATAGCCCAGCTCGAACTGGTTGGGCGTGATCAGGTCGGCCTTCGGAGCGACCTTCTCACGCAGCAGCACCGGGATCGACTCGTGGACGAAGCAGCCGGACTTCTCGTTGCCCATGACCGGGTCGCAGGCGTAGATCGCCGCGGGGTTGGCGGCCTTGACCTGGGCGACGGCCGCCAGGATCGTCGCGCCGATGCCCTCGCCACCCTGGTAGCCGGACAGGACCGCGTCGACCTCGCCGAAGGCATCGCGCTCACCGATGCCGGTGATGACGTCGGCGACGTCCGCCGGGTCCATCAGGGGCCCGCGCCAGGCGCCGTAGCCGGTGTGGTTGGAGAAGTTCACGGTGTTGACCGGCCACACCTCGACCCCGAGACGCTGCATCGGGAAGACGGACGCGGAGTTGCCGACGTGTCCGTAGGCGACGTGGGACTGGATGGACAGGATCGTCGTGGTCACCCGGGCATTGTTCCACTGCCCACCTCCCGGACCGTCATCAGCGGGCAGGCAGATCCCTCCTAGTCTGGTGGCATGACCGACAGCACTGCCGTAGTCCGCGATCTGGCCCAGCGCGGCCGCGTCGCCTCCCGCCGACTGGCGCTGCTGACCCGCGCCGAGAAGGACGCCGCCCTGCTCGCGCTCGCCGACGCCCTCGACGCCGCCACCGCGGACGTCGTCGCTGCCAACGGCGAGGACCTGACCCGGGGACGCGAAGGGGGGATGGCCACCGGTCTGCTCGACCGCCTGACCCTGGACTGCGACCGTGTCGCCTCCGTCGCGCAGGCACTGCGCGACCTTGCTGCACTGCCCGACCCGGTTGGTGAGGTCGTGCGCGGCTCGACGCTGGCCAACGGCCTGCAGATCCGGCAGGTCCGGGTGCCGATGGGCGTCGTCGGGATGATCTACGAGGCCCGCCCCAACGTCACGGTCGACGCGGCCGGCCTCGGGCTGAAGTCGGGCAATGCGATGATCCTGCGCGGCGGCTCCGCCGCGGCGAGCACCAACCGCGCGCTGGTGACCGCCCTTCGCAGCGCGCTGCAGGCCCACGGACTGCCGCAGGACGCCGTCCAGCTCCTCGAGGGCGACCACGACGCGGTCAGGGCGCTGATGACCGCCCGCGGCCTGGTCGACCTGCTCATCCCGCGCGGGGGAGCCGGTCTCATCCGGGCCGTCGTCACCGAGTCGACCGTGCCCGTGATCGAGACGGGCGTGGGCAACTGCCACGTCTACGTCGATGCCGCCGCCGACCGGGCCAAGGCCCTGGCGATCACGCTCAACGCCAAGACCCACCGGCCGAGCGTGTGCAACGCCGCCGAGTCCCTCCTGGTGCACGCCGGGATCGCCGCGGACTTCCTGCCGCCGGCGCTGGCGGATCTGGCGGCAGCGGGCGTGACGCTCCACGGCGACGAGCGTGTCGTCGCCCTGGCCCCCGAGGGGGTCGAGGTCCTGCCGGCCACCGATGAGGACCACGACTGCGAGTACCTCGCGATGGAGATGTCGGTCGCGGTCGTCGACGACGTCGACGCCGCGATGGAGCACGTGCGTCGTCACGGCTCGGGCCACACCGAGGCGATCGTCACCGAGGACCGGGCCGCCGCCCGCCGATGGACTGCCGAGGTCGACGCGGCGGCCGTGCTCGTCAACGCCTCGACGCGATTCACCGACGGCGGGGAGTTCGGCTTCGGTGCCGAGATCGGCATCTCGACGCAGAAGCTGCACGCCCGCGGTCCGATGGCACTGCCGGAGCTGACGACGACGAAGTGGGTCGTCGAGGGTGACGGGCAGGTCCGCGGCTGACGTCTGGCAGGACGAGGGCCCTCCCGGCGTGGGGAGGGCCCTCGTCCGCTGTGCGCATCACGACCCTGCGGCGACAGGCAGGCACGACGTCGCGGGGTTGAGCCGCCACGTCGCGGTGACACGTGGACCAGGAGGCGCCGACGCAGCGGTCGCCATGGCCCGCACGGTGTACCCGCGCAGGCATGCTGACATCGTTATCCCTGTGATCCTGTGGCCGTATGCCCCTGGCGGAGCGGTGATTACGACCGCGGTGTGAGGACTGTTCTACGCTGCCGCGGCGCTCGGTGGCAAGACGCGTGGCGCTCGATCTGTGAACGGCCATCCCACACGGCCGTGTCCACAGGGACACCGTGTTTCCCTCGTCGTCATCCACATGCCTGTGGATGCGCACGGTGGACAAACTCCGCCGGGCGACGGGGGCACTGGCACGTCCCGGCGGGCCGGTAGGATGAACGCATGCTGAGCACCGTTGCACCCCTTCTCGTCGGGGCAGAGACCCATGTCGAGCTTCCGGTCCCGCCCTTCGCCTACGGCCTGATGGCCCTGGCCGTCTTCGCGATGATGCTCGCGGCCCTCTTCGCCTTCCGCCAGGCCGCGACCAAGCTCGCCCGCCCGGACAACACCGTGGCGCACGAGCCCACGAACCCGTACGAGGGCCCGGGCGTCTACGGTCACGACGACGATGGGGCCCACCACTGAGCAAGCGCCCCCGGCGGGTCGGCGTGATGGGTGGGACCTTCGATCCCATCCACCACGGCCACCTCGTCGCCGCGAGTGAGGCGGCCTCCCGGTTCGACCTGGCCGAGGTCGTCTTCGTGCCGACGGGCCAGCCGTGGCAGAAGGCGGACACGCAGGTCAGCCCGGCCGAGCATCGCTACCTCATGACGGTCGTCGCGACGGCGTCCAACCCGAGGTTCACCGTCAGCCGGGTCGACCTCGACCGCGACGGGCCCACCTACACCAGCGACACCCTGCGCGATCTGCGGGCACTGCGCCCCGATGACGAGCTCTACTTCATCACCGGTGCGGATGCCCTCGCGCAGATCCTGTCCTGGAAGGACGTCGACGAGCTGTGGGAGCTGGCGCACTTCATCGGCGTCACCCGCCCCGGCTACCACCTCAGCGAGTCCGGGCTGCCGCAGGACCGGGTGACCTTGCAGGAGGTGCCGGCGATGGCGATCTCCTCCAGCAACTGCCGCCAGCGCGTCAGCGACGGCGAACCGGTCTGGTACCTCGTGCCGGACGGCGTCGTGCAGTACATCAACAAGTACGAGCTCTACACCGACGACCGGGAGTGACCGACAGACCGTGGTAGCCACACAAGAGGCCATCGACCTGGCCAAGATCGCGGCCCGGGCCGCCCATGACAAGCTCGCGACGAGCATCACCGGACTCGACGTGTCCGGGCAGATGCCGCTGACGGACATCTTCCTGATCGTCTCCGCGGACAACGAGCGCCAGGTCCAATCGATCGTCGACGCCGTCGAGGACGACATGCGTGAGCAGGCCGAGTCCAAGCCGCTGCGCCGCGAGGGCAATGGCCCGGGTCGCTGGGTCCTGCTCGACTTCGGCGACATCATCGTGCACGCCCAGCACGACGAGGAGCGCGACTTCTACGACCTCGAGCGCCTGTGGCGCGACTGCCCGCACCTCGACCTCGGTGTCGTCGGTTCGCAGCAGGCGCAGGGCGGTCAGTGAGCGAGGAACCCCGTCGCCTCGTCGTGCTGCGGCACGGCCAGACCGTCTCCAACGCCAAGGGGATCTGGCAGGGCCAGCTCGACCACGAGCTGTCCGACCTGGGCCACGAGCAGGCGCGCGCCGCCGCCGTGGCGCTCTCCTCCCTTCGCCCCAC
Source organism: Janibacter cremeus (assembly GCF_013409205.1). Classification (NCBI taxonomy): domain Bacteria; kingdom Bacillati; phylum Actinomycetota; class Actinomycetes; order Micrococcales; family Intrasporangiaceae; genus Janibacter; species Janibacter cremeus. Next base: position 534,469 of record NZ_JACCAE010000001.1, on the reverse strand, counting down.
GCGGGTGGTCTCCTCCGACCTCGCCCGCGCCCACGTGACCGCGCAGGAGGTCGCCGCTGCCAGCGGTGGCCTCGAGGTGTGGGTCGACGAGCGCTGGCGGGAGATCCACGCCGGCGGTTGGCAGGGCCTGACGGCCGACCAGGTGTACTCGCAGTACCCGCAGGACGCCGACAAGCTGATCAGCGGCGAGGACTTCAGGCGTGGGGGCCACGGTGAGTCCCTCGCGGACGTGGCCGCACGCACGCGCACGGCCCTCGACGACCTCATCGCGACGATGGACCGGGGGGAGTGCGTCGTCATCGCCACGCACGGCGTCACGGGCCGCTGCCTCGTCGCCGAGCTCGTCGGTCTCGACCAGTCGCTCGCGTGGCGCGCGCTCGGCGGCTTCGGCAACTGCCACTGGGCGGTCCTCGAGGAGGACAGCACCCCCACGACCGGCCGCAGCAGCTGGCGCATCGCCCAGTGGAACGCCTCCGCGGGGGGCGCGTGACCCCCGATTTGGTGAACCGGGGGTGGCTATGGATAAACTCTGGCAGTCGCCGCGAGCGACAACCACTCGGGGCTGTGGCGCAGCTGGTAGCGCACCTCCATGGCATGGAGGGGGTCAGGGGTTCGAGTCCCCTCAGCTCCACCCAGTGACGCGAAGGCCCGGACCGGTTGGTCCGGGCCTTCGTCATTGCCTCGCCCCGTCTACCGTGTGTCCATGCGCGACGACACCCTCAGCCCCGTCACCGCCGGGGTGGTCACCGCGCTCGTCGGATTCACCAGCGCCTTCGTCATCGTGCTGGCCGGGCTCACCGGAGTCGGCGCGAGCCGGGATCAGGCCGCGAGCGGGCTCCTGGCCGTCACCGTGACCATGGGGCTGACGTCCATCCTCCTGGCGTTGTGGACCCGTGCCCCGATCACGATCGCCTGGTCGACACCCGGCGCGGCGCTGCTGGCTTCCACCGGGGTGGTCGAAGGGGGATGGCCGGCCGCCGTCGGCGCCTTCCTCGTCACCGGGGGACTCATCCTGCTGACGGGGCTGCTGCCCAGCCTCGGCTCCCTCGTCGCGAGCATCCCCGCGTCCGTGGCCCAGGCGATGCTTGCCGGCATCCTCCTGCAGCTGTGCCTGGGGCCGGTGACGGGGCTGGCCGCGAACCCGATCGCCGTCGGCCCGGTCGTCATCGTGTGGCTGCTCACGCTGCGGTTCGCGCCGCGGTGGGCGTCGCCGCTGGCGTTCGTCGCCGCGGCCGTCGTCATCACCGCCCACCTGGTCAGCTCGGGGACATCCCCCGGTGCGGGCGCGCTCGTGCCACGGCTGGAGCTGACCGCCCCTGCCTTCACCCTCGGCGGGCTCATCGGCATCGCCGTGCCGCTCTACCTGGTGACGATGGCCTCGCAGAATGTGCCGGGCCTGGCCGTGATGAAGGGCTTCGGCTACGAGGTGCCGTGGCAGCGCACCATGGTCGTCACGGGCGTCGGGACCCTCGTGGGCGCTCCCGCGGGTGGCCACGGGATCAATCTCGCCGCCATCAGCGCCGCCCTGGCGGCCGGCCCGGAGGCCGGCGAGGACCGCTCGCGGCGCTGGATCGCCAGCGTCACCTCGGGCACCCTGCTGCTCTTCATCGGCGTCGCCTCCGCCGCGTTGGCCACCCTCGTCTCGCTCGCCCCGGAGGGAGTGATTCCGGCCGTCGCCGGACTCGCCCTGCTGGGCACCCTCGCCGCCTCGCTCACGGCAGCCCTCCGGGAGCCGTCCGAGCACATCGCGGCCGTCGTCACCTTCGTGATCGCCGCATCCGGGATCACGGTGGTGGGCGTCAGTGCCGCCTTCTGGGCACTGGTCGCCGGGCTCGTCGTGCGCTGGTGCCTGGGGTGGGCACGATGACGGCCATCTGGACGATCGGTCACTCCACGCGGCCGATCGAGGAGTTCATCGGGCTGCTGTCCACGCAGGGCATCACCCGGCTCGTCGACATCCGCACGGTCCCGAAGTCACGGCGCAACCCGCAGTACTGGCACGACGCACTCGCGGCCTCGCTCGGTGCCGCCGGCATCGGCTACACCTACCTCGAGGAACTCGGGGGTCTGCGCAGGCGCCGACCGGACTCTCCGAACACCGCGTGGCGCAATGCCTCCTTCCAGGGCTACGCCGACCACATGCTCACCGAGGAGTTCCACGCCGGCCTCGAGGCACTGATGGCCCTCGCGCAGGAGGACTCATGCGCGATCATGTGCGCCGAGGCGGTGCCGTGGCGCTGCCACCGCCGGCTCGTGGCCGACGCCCTGCTTGTGCGTGGGTACACCGTCCTGGAGATCATCTCCGGGGCGACACCCAAGGAGCACCGGCTGACCCCCTTCGCCGCCGTCGACGGGACGCGGGTGACCTACCCCGGCACCGGGGACGAGGCCGACGGGGAGTGAGGCTCAGCGCGCCTGCGAGTGGTACTCGTGGTTGGGCGCCATGCCCAGCGCGCTGGAGACGCGGTTGGTCATGTTGAACATCCCGACGACCTGGACCGCCTCGAGGATCTCGTGCTCGTCCATGCCGGCCGCGCGCATCGGCTCCAGATCGCTCTCGTCGACCGATCCGGGTGCCCGCGTGAGCAGCTCGGCGTACTCGGCCATCGCCTGCTGGCGCTCGTCCAGCTCGGCCTGGCGCCAGTTGACCGCGACGAGGTCGGAGGTCACGGGGTCGCCGGAGTACTCGCGCAGGGCGGCCCCGTGGGAGACGGCGCAGTAGGTGCACCGGTTGATCCCGCTGACGACGACGGCGATGAGCTCGCGCTCGGCGTTGGTCAGGTGGCCCTCCTTGTTGACCAGGAGGTTGAAGTACTTCCACCACGCCTCGAACTGCGCACCGTTGAGGGCCTGCGCGCGGAAGACGTTGGGGATGAAGCCGAAGGCCTCCCGGGACTTCTCCCACAGTCGCTGGACGCCCTCGGGGACGTCCTCGACGCCCGGGACGCGGAGGAAGGAGATCGGACGCTGCTGTTCACTCATGACGGCAACCTACTCCGGCTTGTGGGCGATGATCGCGATCCCGCGCAGGTGGGCGCGGTGGGCGCGGAAGGTGGCCCGCATCGCCAGTACGCGTCTGCGCGCGTCGCGCTGCCGCAGGAGGTTGACAGCGAAGCGCAGGGCGCCCGTGAGCCCCTCGTCGGCGATGATGCGCTTGGGGTCCAGCAGCGCCATGGGAACGGTCTCGACGTGGTCGACGACAAGGCCGTGGTCCGCGAGCAGCGCGCGCCACTCCTGGGTGGTCAGCGGACGCGCGTTGACCCGGATCGAGCGGGCGAGTGACTGTCGGATGTCGGTCTTGACGTCCTCTCCGACGCTGTCGGGGGTCAACGACAGCTCGTGGATCGCGTACCGACCACCCGGGCGGAGCAGGCGTGCGGCCTCGGCGACGATGGCCCCCTTGGCCTTCTCGCCCTGCATCGTGAGCATGGCCTCGCCGATGACGACGTCAGCGCTGGCGCTGGGCAGTCCGGTCTCGGAGGCGTCGGCAACCGTGACGGTTCCGATCCCAGCGATGGCTCGCTCGGTGTTGGCGGCGGCATCGGGGTCCGCGTCGACTCCTCGGTAGCTGCGCGGACCGAGGGCGGCGATCTCGGTCGCGGTGCGACCCATGCCCGGGGCGAGCTCGACGACCTCGGCTTCCGGGATCCCGCTGCGCTGCAACAGGGACCGGGTCAGCTCGAGACCGCCCGGACGCAGGACGCGCTTGCCCAGGCGGGCGAGCAGCCAGTGCCCGTGGACGGTGTCATCATCACGGTGGGCTGCGGGGACGGGAATGCGGGGCATGTCGATCTCCTCCGGACGGGGCTGTCCGGCAATTATTACACCCTTGATAGTGAAAAATATCTGCTGGTCACTACGCTGGTCCTGAACCCACCCACTGAAGGAGATGTCATGAAGTCGCTGTCACTGACCGAGCTGGCGCAGGAGCACCTGACGAAGGCCCGGGCCAGCAGTGCCGGCCGCAGCGCCATCACCGTCCACGGCCGCCACGACTACGTCATGCGCCAGACGCTCGTCGCGCTGATCGAGGGCGAGACGCTCGCTCCCCACGACAGCCCGCAGGAGGCGACGCTGCACGTCATCTTCGGCAGGGTGCGCCTGGACACCGGCGAGGAGACCTGGGAGGGCGGTGTCGGCGAGCTGCTCGTCATCCCGCCGCAGCGCCATGACCTGCTCGCGCTGGAGGACTCCGCAGTGCTGCTCAGTGTCGGTACCGGCAGCAACACCTGAGGATGGGCACCACTGGCTCGACCGCGGTGACTCCCGGCCCGGTGATGGTCGCCCTGGGCGGCGTCGCCGTCGTGCTCGGCGGCCTCGTCGCGGCCGTCACCGGTCCTGCCGGATGGGCGAAGGGGAGCTGGGCCGCGGCCTACCTCGTGCTCGTGGTGGGCGTGGCCCAGTACGTCATGGGACGGATGCGCCCGGGGGACGCACGTCCCGACCGGGCCGGATGGGCACAGCTCGCCGGATGGAACCTCGGCAGCTTCCTGGTCGTCGGTGGCACCCTCGCCGCGACGCCGTTGCTCGTCGACCTGGGGTCGGTGCTGCTCGTCGTCGCGCTCGTGCTCGCGCTGCTCGCCGCGCTGCCCGGCAGGAGCGGCCTCGTCGGCCACGCCTACCTGGCGATGCTGCTCGTGCTGGCCGTGAGCATCCCGGTGGGCATCGTGCTCTCCCACCTGCGCAACTGAGCGGTCAGAGCCCGAGCAGACGAGCAGCGTTGTCGTGCAGCACTCCTCGCGTCCAGTCGTCCCCGAGCCCGAGTCCGATGACGGCATCGATCGCCGTCAGGTACGGGTAGGGGATGTTGGGGAAGTCGCTGCCGAAGACCACTCGATCGCCCAGGGCTGCGAGGTCGTCGAGCCGCTCCTTCGGGAACGGCATCATCTCCTCGGTAAAGGCCGTGAACGCCATCGTCGTGTCGAGGTGCACCCGGGGGTAGCGCGCGCAGAGATCCAGGAAGGGCCCGTACTCCGGCATCCCCATGTGGGCGATGACGAGCACGAGGTCCGGGTACCGCTCGAGCACCTGCTGGATCCGCTGAGGCCCCGTGAAGGTCCCCGGCGCCGGGCCGCTGCCGGCGTGCAGGACGACCGGGATCCCGGACTCCTCGAGCGCGGCCCACACCCCGTCCAGGTGCGCGTCGAGAGGATCGAAGTCGCCGACCTGCACGTGTGCCTTGAAGATCACTGCGCCGTCCTCGATCGCGGCACGCACGTAGTCAGCGGCCCCCGGCTCGGGGTGGAAGGTCGCCGAGTGCAGGACGTCCGGGTGGGCTGCGGCGAACTGCGCGGACCACGCGTTGAGGAAGGTCGCCATGCCCGGCTTGTGCGGGTAGTTCAGCGACGGGAAGGCACGCACGCCGAAGGAGCGCAGCGTCGCCACGCGATCCTCCTCGCTGGTGCGGTAGGTGATCGGCCACGGGCGGCCCAGGAGCGGCCCTGCCGAGTCGAAGTACGCCCACACCTTGGCCAGCACGCGCTGGGGCATGAAGTGGGTGTGCACGTCGATCATGCCGGGCAGGCGAAGGGAGTCCAGCCGGGCCCTGATCTGCGCGGCCTCGTCGGCCGGGGGCGCGTTCGTCGTCGGGGCGTCCATGACGCCACCCTAGGATGCAGCCCTCGCCCCCGACCGGCAGGAGGAAAGATGTCGCTGCCCGAGCTGACCGCTCCGGTCTCGCTCACCCGCACGGACGGCCGGCTCAACCCGCATGCCGTCGGCTGGGCCCGCCGACCGCTCGTCGACACCGCCGGCATCGGCCCCGGCCGTGGGCGAAACAAGCGGTGGGAGTACTGGGGGATCGTCACCGACACCCACCTCGTCGGCGTGACCGTCTCCTCGATCGACTTCGCTGCCGTGCACGAGGTGTGGGTCCACGAGATCGCCTCCGGCCGGGAGTGGCACCGCTCCGCGACGCTCGTGCCGGCCCGTGGGGCGAACCTCCCGGCCAGCCTCGGCGAGGGGCCCGTGCAGGGTCGTGCCCGCGGACTCGCAGTCGACATCGACGAGGTCGAGGGCGCCACGCGCCTGCGCGCCCGGATCGAGGGAGCGGTCATCGACGTCCTCGCCGTGCTGCCACCCGGCCACGAGCGTCTGGCCGTCGTCGTGCCGTGGAGCGCGACCCGGTTCCAGTACACGGTCAAGGACGTCGCCCGCCCCGCGACCGGCACGCTCACCCTCGACGGCCGCACCCACGTGCTGCCCGAGGGGAGCAGCTGGGCCGTCCTGGATCACGGCCGGGGTCGGTGGCCGCACGACATCCGGTGGAACTGGGGCGCCGGGTCCGGCACCACGCAGGGACGCACCATCGGTGTCCAGGTCGGTGGACAGTGGACGCAGGGGACCGGCTCGACGGAGAACGCCGTCGTCATCGACGGGCGCCTGCACCACATCCCGGTCGAGCTGGACTTCGACTACGGCATCGCCCGCTGGCGCCAGCCGTGGCGGATCACCGGCGGCGGGCTCGATGCGACCTTCACCCCCTTCCACCTCAAGGCGACGCACACCGACCTCGGTCTGCTGGCCGCGCACACCGACCAGTGCTTCGGGCGCTGGTCTGGCACCTTCACCGACGAAGGGGGCAGGGTCACCCCCTTCGTCGACCTCACCGGGTGGTGCGAGGAGGTCCACAACCGCTGGTGACGGCTGGCGGACCGGGACGGGCCCGCAGGTGCCCGGCTAGTAATGTGCGCCGTGGGCCGACTGGCCGAGGCAACCCGGGAGAACCAACACTGATGAGCGAGACGCCGTACCGCTACACCGCCGAGATGGCCGGTCGGATCGAGGTCGACTGGCAGGACCGGTGGGAGGAGCAGGGCACCTTCCGCGCGCCCAACCCCGCCGGCCCGTGGGCCGAGCCGGAGCGGGTGGCCGAGCACGACGGGCACATGCTCGTCCTCGACATGTTCCCCTACCCCTCGGGAGCCGGACTGCACGTCGGCCACCCGTTGGGTTACATCGCCACCGACGTCTACTCGCGCTTCCAACGGATGCTCGGCAAGAACGTCCTGCACTGCCTGGGCTACGACGCCTTCGGCCTGCCCGCGGAGCAGTTCGCCGTACAGACCGGCCAGCACCCGCGCAAGACCACCGAGGACAACATGGTGGTGATGAAGCGCCAGCTGCGCCGGCTGGGGCTGGGTCACGACGACCGGCGCGCCTTCGCCACGATCGACCCGGACTACTACAAGTGGACGCAGTGGATCTTCCTGCAGATCCACAACGCCTGGTACGACCCGGATGCGGTGCGCCCGGACGGCGGCACCGGCCGTGCCCGGCCGATCGACGAGCTGGTCGCCTCCTTCGCCTCCGGTCAGCGGCCCCTGCCGAAGGGGGAGACCCGCACCTGGTCGCAGCTCTCGGGCCCCGAGCGGGCCGAGATCCTCGACGAGTACCGCCTCGCCTACACCAGCCACGCCCCGGTCAACTGGGCCCCCGGCCTGGGCACGGTGCTGGCCAACGAGGAGGTCACCTCCGACGGGCGCTCCGAGCGCGGCAACTACCCGGTCTTCAAGGCCGACCTGCGCCAGTGGATGATGCGCATCACCTCCTACGCCGACCGCCTCGCCGACGACCTGGACCGGGTCGACTGGCCGGAGAAGGTCAAGGCCATGCAGCGCAACTGGATCGGCCGCAGCGAGGGCGCTGCGGTGACCTTCCCCGCGACGGGCGCAGACGGCAGCGAGCACGGCATCGAGGTCTTCACCACGCGCCCGGACACCCTCTTCGGCGCGACCTTCATGGTGCTTGCCCCGGAGCACCCGCTCGTGGACTCGCTCGTGCCGCAGGGCGGCTGGCCCGAGGGGACGAAGGACGCCTGGACCGGCGGGGCGCAGACCCCCTTCGCCGCCGTGAGTGCCTACCGGGACGCGGCCGGACGCAAGAGCGAGGTCGAGCGCCAGATCGACACCAAGGACAAGACCGGTGTCTTCACCGGTGGCTGGGCGACCAACCCGGTCACCGGCGCCCGGATCCCGGTCTTCGTCGCCGACTACGTCCTGATGGGTTACGGCACCGGCGCGATCATGGCGGTGCCCTCGGGTGACCAGCGCGACTTCGAGTACGCGAGCGCCTTCGACCTGCCGATCGTGCACACCGTGCAGCCGCCCCAGGGGCACGAGGGTGCCTGGACCGGCGACGGCACGATCATCAACTCCACCGCCGAGGGCATCTCCCTGGACGGGATGGGCGTCGAGGAGGGCAAGGCGCGGATCACCGCCTGGCTGCAGGAGCAGGGCCTGGGCGAGGGCAGCGTCAACTACAAGCTGCGCGACTGGCTCTTCTCCCGCCAGCGCTACTGGGGCGAACCCTTCCCGATCGTCTTCGACGAGGAGGGCGTCGCGCACGCCCTGCCCGAGTCGATGCTGCCGGTCGAGCTGCCCGAGGTGGAGCACTACAGTCCGCGCACCTTCGAGCCGGACGATGCGAGCAGCGAGCCCGAGCCGCCGCTGGGTCGGGCGACCGAGTGGGTCGAGGTCGAGCTGGACCTCGGCGACGGGGTGAAGAAGTACCGCCGCGAGACCAACACCATGCCCAACTGGGCCGGCTCGTGCTGGTACTACCTGCGCTACCTCGACCCGGCGAACGACCAGGCCCTCGTCGACCCGGACAACGAGGCCTACTGGGTCGGTCCGCGGCCCGAGGCCGTGGCCGGCGCCCCCGCCGGGACCCGCGACCCGGGCGGCGTCGACCTGTACATCGGTGGCGTCGAGCACGCCGTGCTGCACCTGCTCTACGCCCGCTTCTGGCACAAGGTGCTCTACGACCTCGGTCACGTCACGAGCGAGGAGCCCTTCCGCAAGTACTTCTCGCAGGGCTACATCCAGGCCCACGCCTACCGCGACGACCGCGGCCAGCCGGTGCCCGCCTCCGAGGTGGAGGAGCACGCGGGCGCGGACGGCGAGACGACCTACTCGTGGCAGGGGCAGAGCGTCACCCAGGAGTACGGCAAGATCGGCAAGTCGCTGAAGAACGCGGTCAGCCCGGACGAGATGTACGAGCAGTTCGGTGCCGACACCTTCCGCGTCTACGAGATGTCGCTCGGCCCGCTGGAGCAGTCCAAGCCGTGGGAGACCCGCGCGGTCGTCGGCAGCCAGCGGTTCCTGCAGCGTCTGTGGCGCAACGTCGTCGACGAGGCGAGCGGCGAGGTGCACGTCACCGACGACGCCCTCGACGCCGACACCGAGCGGCTGCTGCACCGGGTGATCGCCGCCGTACGCGAGGACTACGACTCGCTCGGCTTCAACACCGCCATCGCGCGGCTGATCGAGCTGAACAACGCACTGACCAAGCTCGACTCCGTCCCGCGGGCGGGCATCGAGCCGCTGGTGCTCATGGTCGCTCCCGTGGCGCCGCACTTGGCGGAGGAGCTGTGGGCGCGCCTGGGGCACGAGGAGTCGCTGGCCTTCGCGCCCTTCCCGCTCGCCGATGAGTCGAAGATGGTCGAGTCGAGCGTCACCTGCATCATCCAGATCAAGGGCAAGGTGCGTGACCGCGTCGAGGTTGCCGCTGACATCAGCGAGGCCGACCTCGAGGCCCTGGCGCTCGAGAGGGAGAAGGTCAAGGCGGCGACCGAGGCGGGCATCCGCAAGGTCATCGTCCGTGCGCCCAAGCTGGTCAACATCGTCCCGGCCTGACCCGCGACGCGGGCGTGCCGGCTTCGCGTCCTACTGCTTGCGGCGCCTGACGGGGTGCTCCGAGAGGACGGACACGCGGTTGTAGGCGTTCATCGTCACGGCGGCCCACTCGACGGCGGTGAAGGCCTCGTCCCCGAGGGTGTCGTGCGCGGAGCGCAGCGCCGCCCGTCGCGAGTCGACGTTCGGGAGGGTGGTGGTCACCTCCGCGACCTGGAGCACGGCGCACTCGACGACGTCGAAGAGGGAGGACTCCTGCCACGCCGGCAGTTGCGCGAGGCGCTGGGTGGTGGCCCCGGCCTCCTGCGCCATCCGGGTGTGCATGTCCAGGCAGAACGAGCAGCCGTTGAGCTGCGAGATGCGGATGTTCATCAACTCGAGCGTCTGGCGCTCCAGCCCGGCCGCCTCCGCGGCGGCCGAGACCTCGAGGGCGAGGGCGTTGAGGGCCTTCCAGATCGTGGGGTCGGACTTGTCGAGGAAGGGCAGGTGCTGGTTCGTTGACATGCCCGCAGGTTAGCCGTACCGGTCCGCGAGGGTCAGACCTCGATACGCTCGGTACGTGAACATCGCCGTCGTCACCGACTCCACCGCGTCGCTGACCCAGGACCACCGCGACCAGCACGGGATCGCCGTCATCCCCTTGCACGTGGTCATCGACGGCGTCGACCGCCCCGAGGGCGAGGGCGCCGACACCCAGTGGGTCGAGGACGCGCTGCGCGCCAAGGCGGACATCAGCACCTCCCGGCCGACTCCGGCGACCTTCCTGCAGGCATACCAGCAGGCGGCGAAGGGGGGTGCCGAGGCGATCATCTCGGTGCACCTGAGTGGGCTCCTGTCGGGCACGGTCGACTCGGCCCGCTCGGCGGCACCGGAGTCCCCGGTGCCGGTGCACGTGGTCGACTCACGGCTGATCGGGATGGGCCTGGGCTTCGCGGCGATCGGCGCCGCGCGTGACGCCCGGGCCGGCCGTGACGTCGAGGACGTCGTCGAGCGGCTGGAGCGCCGTTGCGCGGCATCGTCCGTGCGGCTGGTCGTGCACAGCCTCGACCGGCTGCGGCGCGGTGGCCGCATCGGTGGCGCGCGGGCGCTGCTCGGGTCCGCACTGGCGATGAAGCCCCTGCTGCACGTGGTCGACGGGGAGGTCCAACCGTTGGAGCGGGTGCGGACCGCGGGCAAGGCGATCGCCCGGCTGCAGGCCCTGACCGAGGCCGAGTGCGCCCAGCTGCCCGACTGGGCCGACGGCGTCGATGTGGCCGTCCACCACATCGACGCGGCCGAGCGGGCCGAGCTGCTGTCCCAGAACCTGGCGGAGCACATCGACGGTGACGTCGACCTGGCGGCGATCAGCGCGGTCGTGGCCGCACACGTCGGTCTGGGCCTCGTCGGCGTCGCCGTCAGCCCGCGCCCCCGCGACTGACCGCACCCCGCTGGTTGAGGTGTGAGAGCGGTGGGTGCGGCCCTTCGCGCCCCGCTGGTTGAGGTGTGAAAGCCGCCTGCGGCTTGAACCTCGAAACCACCGCGACTGATCCACAGCCGGACCCGGTGGGGGCATGGGTCCACAGCCTGACGAAAGGCCGGCCGAGCCGGCCCGTGCCTGCCTAGCGTCACGGTCATGAGCCCACGTGCCAGCGAACCCTCCGCCCGGGTCGCCGAGATCCTCGACGACGACGAGCCCGCGGTGCTCGAGCTGCCCTCGACCGTGGCGACGGGCCGCTACTCGGTCAGTCGCCGGGCGATCGTCGGCGTCGCCCTCCTTGTCGCGCTGGCGGTGGCCGTGCTCGGTGGTCGCTACCTCATGGCGCGGGACGACGCAGAGCCCGAGCCGGTCGCGGCGGTGGCCGGCGAGGGGGACGACAGCGCCTTCGACGGTGCCGACAGCCAAGCCGAGGGCGCCGGATCAGCACCAGACAGCGCGCCGGAGGGAGGCGGTACGGCCGGAGAACCGTCAGCCGCGCCGGACGTCACCGTCCACGTCGTCGGCGAGGTCGAGAGCCCGGGGATCGTCTCCCTGCCCGGGGGCTCGCGCGTGGTGGATGCCTTGGCGGACGCGGGCGGCGAGACCGGCGAGGCCGACCTGAGGGGCATCAACCTCGCCCGCGAGCTCGTCGACGGGGAGCAGGTCGTCGTGCCCAAGCCGGGGGAGACCCCGCTTGCAGCGGCGCCCCCGGCCGGTGGCGTCGGTGGTCCGGGTGGTGCTGCCTCGCCCGATGCCCCGGTCAACCTCAACACCGCCGACCTGGCCACATTGGAGACGCTGTCGGGCGTCGGCCCGGTCCTGGCGCAACGGATCATGGACTGGCGCCTGGAGCATGGGAAGTTCGTCGCCGTCGAGGAGCTCGGCGAGGTCAGCGGCATCGGCGAGAAGACCTACGAGCAGCTCGCCCCGAAGGTCACCGTGTGACTCCCGCCCGACAGGTGCTCGACCTGCGGCTGTTGCTGCCGTGCCTGACCGCGTGGGCGGTGGGGGCATGGGCACTGTCCTGGCCGGGGGCCCTGCGGGCGAAGGGGGCTGCTGCCGCCGTCGTGTTCCTGATCGGCCTCGTGGTGGCCGGGGTGCGATACCGCGGCCGGCACGCTCGGCCGTCCTGGCGGCGCGACGGTCCCGGCGTGCTCGCGCTCACCCTCGTCGCGATGGTGCTCGTGCTCGGTACCTCGGCCGCGCACGAGTGGCGACGACAGCTCGGGCCCGTCCACGAGCTCGCCGAGCGGGGGGCGATGGTGCGGGCCCAAGGGGTGGTCCTGACCGAGCCCAGGGTCCGCGCGGGTCGGTCCGCGGGAGAGGACGGGGGTGACGCCCCGCAGCAGGCCTTCCTGCGGGTCCGCCTGACGAGCGTCACCTCGCGGGCGGAGAGGACGCAGGTCCACGCGCCGGTCTTCATCCGGGGCGACGCCGCGTGGACCGAAGTCGGCTGGCACGACCGGATCGAGCTGACCGGCAAGCTCTCACCGGCCGATCCCGCGGACCCGGAGGTCGCGCAGCTCAGCCCGCGCGGCCCGCCCGTGCCGGTGGGGGAGCGCTCCACGGTCCGCGCGGGAGCCGAGCACCTGCGCACCGGGATGCGCGAGGCGGTCGACCCGCTGCCGGCCGATGCGCGTGCGCTGCTGCCCGCCCTGGTCATCGGTGACACCTCGATGACCCCGCAGCCGCTGACCGACGACATGCTCGTCACCGGGATGAGCCACCTGTCGGCGGTGAGCGGGTCCAACGTCGCCGTCGTCCTCGCGGCACTCGTCGGCGCCTGCCGGCTGGGCGGGCTGCCACGACGGTGGCGACCCTGGGTGGCCGGCGCCGGGCTGGCGTTCTTCGTCGTCCTGGCCCGACCGGAGCCCAGTGTCATCCGGGCCGCGACGATGGGGGCGATCGGCCTGCTGGGGATGAGCACGTCCCGCCGCGGGGCAGGCACGCCGGTGCTGTGCACGGCGGTGCTCGTGCTGCTCGCGATCGACCCGTGGCTCGCGCGCTCGTACGGGTTCGTGCTGTCGACGCTGGCAACCCTGGGGCTGCTGCTCTTCGTCCGGCCGTGGTCGGCGGCGATCAATGCGCACCTGCCCCGCCAGCTGCACCTGGTCGGTCCCGCGGTCGCGATCCCGCTGGCGGCCCAGCTCGTCTGCGGCCCGGTCATCGTCCTGCTCCAGGGCAATGTCAGTCTCATCGCCGTCGCCGCCAACCTCGTCGCCGCTCCCTTCGTCGCACCGGCCACCGTCCTGGGCGTGAGCGCCGCACTCGTCGCGGTCGTGAGCACGAGCGTGGCGACGCTCGTCGGGTGGGTGGGGACCCCCTTCGCCCTGGCCATCGCGTGGACCGCCCGGGTGTCCGCGGATGTGCCCGGCGGGACCCTGCCGTGGCCGGACGGTGCCACCGGCGCGGTGCTGCTCGCCGTCCTGACGGCCCTGGGGATCCTCGCGGGACCGTGGCTGCTGCACCGCGCCCGGGCGAGCCCGCTCGTCGCGCTCGGGGTCCTCGTCGTGCTCACCGCCGGGGCGGTGCCCTCCCGCAGCCTCGGCTGGCCGCCCCCGGGGTGGCGGGCCGTCGCCTGTGATGTCGGCCAGGGCGACGGGCTGGTCCTCGCCTCGGGCCCGGGCCGCGCGGTGCTCGTCGACGTCGGACCGGCGGACGGGGGCATCGATGGGTGCCTGACCCGGCTCGGGGTGCGCACCCTCGATGCCGTCGTGCTCACGCACTTCCACGAGGACCACGTCGGCGGCCTCGAGGCGGCGGTCGATGGACGTGCGGTCGGGTCGATCCTCGTCACGCCGGTGGCCGAGCCGGAGTGGGCGGCTCGGCAGGTCCACGAGATCGCGAGGGAGCACGACGTGCCGGTGCGATCGGTAGTGGCTGGCGACCGGTTCGAGCTCGGTGGGGTGAGCGCGAGCGCGTGGTGGCCGGCGCGGCCGATCGCCGGCGGGTCACAGGCCAACAACGCCAGCGTCGTGCTGCACGTGCGCACCGGGGACATCGACGCGTTGCTGCTGGGTGATGTCGAACGCGAGGCCGGCCACGCCCTGCTGCTCGCCCTGCGTCGTGACCCGGCGATGGCAGCGGCTGCCGACGAGCTCGAGGTGCTGAAGATGCCCCACCACGGGTCGAGCAACTTCGAGGAGGCCTTCCTGGACGAGGTTGCTGCACCGGTGGCCCTGATCAGCGTCGGTGCCGACAACGACTACGGACATCCCACGCCGTCCGCGCTGACCTGGGCCACGCGACATGCCTCCCGGGTCCTGCGCACCGACACCGATGGTGACATCGCCGTCCTCGACGGGCCACGGGTCGTCACGTCGCACTGACCGGGCGGGCAACGGGTACGGGCCGCCGGTTCGGGGGTCCCGATCCGACGGCCCGTGTCATGCCCTGACCCGGTCAGATGGCGTACTGCCTCAGCTCTGGTCCTGACGGCGACGGGCCACGACGACCACCCCGGCTCCGGCGCCGGCGAGCAGGAGTCCACCGAGGGCGAGCCCGGCGGTGTTGTCTCCCCCGGAGCCGCTGAAGCCGTCCGTCTGGACGACAGCCGGTAGCTGCGGCGTGGTCCCGCTGTCCACAGGCTCCACGGGGTCCACGCACTCTTCGCCTGCCGGGACCGCCTGCTGGACGAGGACTTCCTCGTCGAAGGCGTCCTTGGTGGTCACCGTCGCATAGGTGGCCGGGACCTCGACGTCATCCTCCGTCCATGCCTGCTCGTCGATCACCGTGCGGGTGGGCAGCGGGCCCTCGAAGGGCAGGGTCCATCCCTCAGGCTGCTCGCCCTCCCGGAACCAGCCGATCTGGGTCGTCCCCTCAGCGGTGTGACTGTATTCGTACTCCTCGTGCGTCACGGCGGGGTGGTGCTCACCCGGGGTGGTCACTTCCCGGGTCTCATCAGTGGGGTCCCAGCCATCAGGGGCCTGACCGTCCTGAAACCACTCGAAGGTCTCGGTGTACTCGGGCTGCCACAGCCTCCACTGGTATTCGACGTAGAAGGTCTCAGGGATCGCCTCGTGCTCGATGGTCTCGGTCCACGCCGGAGTATCGACGACAGTCCGGGAGGTATTGAATACGCGCTCGTAGCCATCCGGGACCTCGGCATCCTCGGCGAACCACAGGTACTCGTAGCGTGTGTACTCCCACTCGATCACGCCATCGTGCTCCGCGTACGCGCCGGTGCGTTCCAGCCCGACGGGGATCTTCTCGCCCTCTGCGAACCAGTCCGTGTAGGTCCGGGTGCGGTACTGGTGCTCCTGGTGGGTCTGCGCTGGATGGTCCACGGTCTCCGTCCACGCAGCCTGACCGTCACCGTTGCTGATCTGCCGGAAGTTGTGGGCCTCCCAGTCACCCGGACCGGGGGGATTCTGCGACCAGACGTCCCTCGAGTCCCAGGATCCGCCGTCCTCGACCAGCATGACGTACTTGCGCTCGACGTAGGTGGTGTCCGGGTCGTCGTAGGCTTCTTGGTCCGTGACGGTCCGCTGCTCACCTGTCGGTGTGTAGCCCTCGGTGGGCTCCTGCCCCTCCCGGACCCACTCGGTGGTTGTCTCCCCGGGCGTGTAGATGCCGTACTCGAGCTCCACGTGCGTCACGGCAGGGTGGTGCTCTCCCTCAACCGTGTGCGCCGGGGTGTCCACCACCCGCTCGGTCTTGGCGTCGTGGTGGACGGTTTTGTAGATCGCATCCCGGGCGGGGCTGCCGCAGTCTGCAGCCAGTGCAGATCCAGGTGCCATCGCGACGGTCAGAGCGACGGATCCGGTGATGAACCCGGCCCTCTTCAGTGTTCCCATGTCGTGCCTGCTCTCGTGTCCTGCATCGGTCCGTCGTGGATCCGCTGTGCGTTCCCCCGACGAATCGTGTGCGGTAACTGTGAATTGCCTGAGAGGGAGCATGGCACACATCACATCGCGTGTGGCGAGTAGTAGTGCGGATAGGAGTCCGCCTGGAGGAAGGAGGCGCTGCCCCTGCTCGTCAGTGTGCGACGGCACCCGCGGAGGCGAGGAGCGCCTCGAGGGTGGCGGCGACGGCCGGCACCTTGAGCAGGTCTTCGGTCGTGACCGCATGGATCCGGCGGTAGCTCGTCGGGTCGAGCGGCCGGATGGCCACGTCAGGGTTGGAGGTCGCGTCCCGGATGAGGTCGGGGATGAGGGCGACCCCGAGGCCGGCTGCGACGAACCCCTGGACCGCGACGTAGTCCTCGGTCTCGAAGGCGACCTTCGGCGCGAAGCCGGCGTTGTTGGCGATCTGCAGCAGGTGCCCGCGACAGCGGGGACATCCGGCGATCCAGTCCTCGTCGGTCAGGTCGGTCATCGAGACGACGTCCTGCTCGGCAAGGCCATGGTCGCGGGGGAGGGCGACGCGCACCTCCTCCTCGAGCAAGGGGTGCACGGCGAAGCCCTCGAGGTCCTCACCCCGGGCGATGTCGCTGCCGTCGTAGGAGAAGGCGACCGCGAGGTCGACCTCGCCGGAGCGCAGTGCGGCGATCGACTCGGGTGGCTCGGCCTCGGCGAACTGCACCGACAGGTCCGGGTACTGCCGGCGTACGGCGGCCAACGCGCGGGGGACGAGCGTGACCGACGAGGACGGGAAGGCCATCAGGCGTACCCGGCCGGAGCGCAGCCCGGCGATCGCGGCGACCTCCTCCTCGGCTGCGTCGAGCGCAGCGAGCACGGGCGCAGCGTGGCGGGCGAGGACGTTGCCGGCCTCGGTCAGGCGCACGGAGCGTCCGACCTTCTCGACCAGCACGGTGCCCGTGCGCTGCTCCAGCCGCTTGACCATCTGGGACACGGCCGGTTGCGAGTAGCCGAGGGCGAGGGCGGCGGCGGTGAAGCTACCCTCCTCGGCGATGGCGCGCATCACGCGTAGCCCTGCGGCGTCGATCATGCCGCCATGCTAAGCCGTGGGGAGTGGATGGACCGCCCGGGCTCGTCGCATACTGGGTGGGTGATCGAGGACATCGCCCGCGTGCTGTCGGCGGGACCGGCACTGGTACTCACGGGCGCCGGCATGTCCACCGACTCCGGCATCCCCGACTACCGCGGCCCGGACGGCCAGCGGAAGGTCACGCCGATGCACCTGACGGAGTTCGTCGGCAGCAGCGAGGCGCGGCGGCGCTACTGGGCGCGCAGCTTCGTCGGCTGGCGTCGCTTCCACGCGGCACGGCCCAATGCGTCGCACCACTTCGTCAGCGACCTGCAACGGCTCGATGCCGTGGGGCCGGTGATCACGCAGAACGTCGATGGCCTGCACCAGGCCGCCGGCACCCGTGACGTCGTCGAGCTGCACGGCAATCTCGTCGAGGTCGTCTGCCTGACCTGTCACGCCCGGGTGGGGCGTCCCGTCCTCGACGAGCGGATGGCTGCGGAGAATCCCGGCTTCGATGTCGACAGCGACGAGATCCGCCCGGATGGTGACGTGCGGCTCGACGCCGTGGACGTCGAGCGCTTCAGGACCCCGATCTGTACCTCCTGCGGGCAGGACACCCTCAAGCCGGACGTCGTCTTCTTCGGGGGAGCGGTGGACAAGCCGACGGTCCAGCACTGCTTCGACCTGACCGATGCCGCGCCGAGCCTGCTCGTGCTCGGCAGCTCGTTGCAGGTGATGTCCGGCCTGCGCTTCGTGCGCCGGGCCGCCAAGCGTGGCATCCCGGTTGCGCTGATCACCCGGGGGCCGAGCCGTGGTGACGACCTCGTCGACCACCGCGTCGACGGGGAGCTGGCCGACTCCCTTCGCGCGCTGACGCAGTCGCTGGATCGGGTGAGCGCGAGCGCCTGAGGAGAGTCTCAGCGAAGGGCGGTCTTGATGATCGCTGGGTCGGGGTTGGTGCGGACCGTCTCGCCGACCCGCACGGTGGGGACGGTTTCGTTGCCGTTGTTGACCGAGCGGACGAAGGCCGCCGCATCCTCGTCCGCCCAGATGCTGATCCAAGTTGCCCGGTCCTTGTCCTTGCCGAGAGCGCCGCGCAGGCGCATGCAGTACACGCAGCCCGGGCGCCAGTAGATGACGACGGGGAAGTCATCCGGCCGTGACTCGACCTCGGTGTGCCGCGGCCCACCCCGACCGTTGAGTGGGGAGAACCACCACGCGACGACGAGGGCGCCGACGCACAGCACGAAGTTGGATGAGTTGTCGCTGCGGACCCCTTGGATGGCCAGGGCGACGCCCGCGAGCAGCAGTACCAGTGCGGACGTCCATCTACCCATGCCGCCCATTGTCCCTCAGAGGCTGCGCAGGACTGCGGTCACCTTGCCGAGGATGGTCGCGTGGTCGCCGTCGATCGGGTCGAAGGCAGGGTTGTGGGGGAGCAGCCAGACATGACCGTCCGTGCGCTTGAAGGTCTTGACCGTGGCCTCGTTGTCGAGCATCGCCGCGACGATGTCGCCGTTGTCGGCCTGCGGCTGCTGGCGCACGACGACCCAGTCGCCGTCGCAGATGGCCGCGTCGACCATCGAGTCGCCGACGACCTTGAGCAGGAAGAGGGATCCCTCGCCGACAACCTGCTTCGGCAGCGGGAAGACGTCGTCGACGAGCTCCTCGGCGGTGATCGGCACACCGGCGGCGATCTCGCCCAGGACCGGCACGTAGCTGGCCTCGGGGCGCTCGTCGCCGGAGCCGGTGACGTCGACGACGTCGTCGTCGGCGGTGGCGCCACCGCGCATGCCACCGAAGTCCGCGGTGTCGGCGATGACGGCATCGGCGTCCGCGTCGGGGGAGATGACCTCGATCGCGCGGGGGCGGTTGGGGTCGCGGCGCAGGTAGCCCTTGCGCTCCAGGGAGGAGAGCTGGTGGGCGACCGAGCTCGGGCTGGTCAGGCCGACGAGCTGCCCGATCTCACGCAGGCTCGGCGGGTAGCCCCGGGTCGCGACGGCGGTGCGGATGACCTCGAGCACCTTGCGCTGGCGGGCGGTCAGGCTCTCGCCGTTGTCCCGCTCCGGGAGGTGACGCACGGTGCTGTCGCTGCCGTCCGCGTCCTTGCTCGTGCCCTTGCTCATCTCGACCCTTCCGTCCGTGTCACCAGCGTTGTCGGTGGTCGCTGGTCAACTTCTCGGTAGTGAAGACAGTAGGACGATCGAACAGGTATTTCAAACATGTGTTCGAGCGTGTTGTTGATCTTCTTCGAACATCCGTGCTAGACATCGTACAGACGTTCTATCGAACACCGGTTCGACAGGACACGCCACGAGGAGGACCAGATGACCGCACTCACCGTCACCCACGGCGCGCCGGTTGGTGTGCCCGCAGCCCGACCGGCCCGCACCCGCCACCTCGTATCCGTCCCCACGGGCGAGGCGGCCCCCACTGCGACGAAGGGGGCGGTGCGGCTGACGCGCCGCGGCCGCCTCACGATGACTGTGGCCACCCTGGCGCTCGCCTCGGTCGCCGGCGCGGGCGTGGCCTTCGGTGGCCAGGCGGCCGCTCCCGAGCAGGTCACCGTCGAGACGGGGCAGACGCTGACCTCGATCGCCGCACTCGAGATGTCCGGCGTGCCGACGGACGACGCGATCACCCGCATCCGGCAGGCCAACGACCTGTCCACGAGCCACGTCCACGCGGGGCAGACCCTGCTCATTCCCGCCTCCTGAGAAGCCTCCCGGGCCCTTCGACCCAGCCCGGGCCGGCCGTCGGCCACCTCCGTGTTCGGGGGTGGCCGACGTGCGTGTCGGGGTGGTCGACCCCGGTATCGCGGGCTTCGCGCAGTTTCGGTGACCGCTCACCGATGGCGCCACGCCGGGGACTTGCATCCGTTGTGTGACGGGGGTGTAATAGTCACTACATCTAGTGGTTACACGGATGTCATTCGTCCACATCTAGTACACAGGATGAGTTGGGTTCTCCACAGGATTCGGGGGACTGTCCCCATTTCGTCCACCGTTCCATCCACAGGACCGCCCGCAAGAGCCGAGAGGAGTCACTGATGCACTGTCCGTTCTGCCGGCACACCGACTCCCGGGTCATCGACAGCCGGACCGCCGATGACGGCAGTGCGATCCGTCGCCGGCGTCAGTGTCCGGAGTGCTCCCGGCGTTTCACCACGCTGGAGAGCGCGAGCCTGTCGGTGACCAAGCGGTCGGGGGCCGCCGAGCCGTTCAGCCGGGCCAAGGTGCTCTCCGGTGTCCGCAAGGCCTGCCAGGGCCGACCGGTGACCGAGGACCAGCTCGCCCTCCTCGCCCAGCGCGTGGAGGAGAGCATCCGCTCGCAGGGCAGCGCCGAGATCGACGCCCACGAGGTGGGCATGGCGATCCTGCCTCCGCTGCGAGAGCTCGACGAGGTCGCCTACCTGCGCTTCGCGTCCGTCTACCAGTCCTTCGACTCGCTCGAGGACTTCGAGGCGGCCATCGGCGCACTGCGCCGGGAGCAAGTGCCCGCCACCGCGAGCAGCACCCCCTAGATCCCGGGTACCGACACGCGAGTGGGCTGTCGGTACCCGGTGACACCGTGGTTCGTAGCCAACTCACCTTCACATCAGACCGCACGCAGCAAGAGAACCGTCCAGACAGGGACCGAGGAGAGAAGAGCATGACCGAGACCGCCGGTAAGTCCAGCGCACGTCGCGGCTCCCGCACGACCAAGGGGCTGACGATCGAGCGCATCCACACCACTGAGGGCGTCCACCCCTATGACGAGGTCACCTGGGAGAAGCGTGACGTCGTCCAGCAGAACTGGAAGACCGGCGCGACGATCTTCGAGCAGCGCGGAGTCGAGTTCCCCGACTTCTGGTCGCTGAACGCCTCGACGATCGTCACGACGAAGTACTTCCGCGGCGCTCTCGACACCCCGCAGCGCGAGACCGGCCTGAAGCAGCTCATCGACCGTGTCGTGCTCACCTATGTCAAGGCCGGCAAGGACAACGGGTACTTCGCCACGGACACCGACGCCGAGATCTTCGAGCACGAGCTCACCTACGCCCTGCTCCACCAGATCTTCAGCTTCAACTCCCCGGTGTGGTTCAACGTCGGGACCAAGAGCCCGCAGCAGGTCAGCGCGTGCTTCATCCTCTCCGTCGATGACTCCATGGACTCGATCCTGGGTTGGTACAAGGAGGAGGGCTTCATCTTCAAGGGCGGCTCCGGTGCCGGCCTGAACCTCTCGCGCATCCGCTCCTCCAAGGAGCTGCTCTCCTCCGGTGGCACCGCCTCCGGCCCGGTCTCCTTCATGCGTGGTGCCGACGCCTCCGCGGGCACGATCAAGTCCGGTGGCGCGACCCGTCGCGCGGCGAAGATGGTCGTCCTGGACGTCGACCACCCGGACATCGAGGAGTTCGTCGAGACGAAGGCCAAGGAGGAGCACAAGATCCGTGCGCTGCGTGACGCCGGCTTCGACATGGACCTCGGCGGCTCGGACATCACCTCCGTGCAGTACCAGAACGCGAACAACTCGGTGCGTGTCAACGACGAGTTCATGCGCGCGGTCGACGAGGGCACCGACTTCGGTCTGAAGTCGCGCACCGACGGCTCGGTCATCGAGAGCGTCGACGCCCGCGAGCTGATGGGCAAGATCGCCCAGGCCGCGTGGGAGTGCGCCGACCCGGGCATCCAGTACGACGACACGATCAACGACTGGCACACCAACCCCGAGTCGGGCCGGATCACCGCGTCCAACCCGTGCAGCGAGTACATGTCCCTGGACAACTCCTCCTGCAACCTCGCCTCGCTGAACCTGCTGAAGTTCCTCGGTGACGACGACACCTTCGACGCCGAGCGCTTCCAGAAGGTCGCGGAGCTGGTCATCACCGCGATGGACATCTCGATCTGCTTCGCTGACTTCCCGACCGAGGCGATCGGTGACACCACGCGTGACTTCCGCCAGCTGGGCATCGGCTACGCCAACCTCGGTGCGCTGCTCATGGCGACCGGTCACGGCTACGACTCCGACGGCGGTCGCGCCCTCGCGGCGTCGATCACCTCGCTGCTGACGGGTGCCTCCTACAAGCGCTCCGCCGAGATGGCCGGCATCGTCGGGCCGTACGCCGGTTACGCCCGCAACGCCGACGCGCACAAGCGGGTCATGCGCAAGCACCAGGCGGCCAACGACGAGATCCGCACGCTGCACACGATGGACCGCTCGATCCACCAGCAGGCCACCAAGGCCTGGGATGCGGTCGTGAAGGTCGGGGAGAAGAACGGCTACCGCAACGCGCAGGCGTCGGTGCTCGCCCCGACCGGGACGATCGGCTTCATGATGGACTGCGACACCACGGGCATCGAGCCGGACTTCTCGCTGGTGAAGTTCAAGAAGCTCGTCGGTGGCGGCTCGATGCAGATCGTCAACCTGACGATCCCGCGTGCGCTGAAGTTGCTCGGTTACACCGAGGAGACCTCCGAGGCGATCGTGGAGTACATCGCCGACAAGGGCCACGTCATCGACGCCCCGGGTCTGAAGCCGGAGCACTACGAGGTCTTCGACACCGCCATGGGTCAGCGCGCCATCGCGCCGATGGGTCACGTGCGGATGATGGCTGCGGTGCAGCCCTTCCTCTCCGGCGCGATCTCCAAGACGGTCAACCTGCCGGAGAGCGCCACGGTCGAGGAGATCGCGGACGTCTACTCCCAGGGGTGGAAGCTCGGCCTGAAGGCCCTGGCGGTCTACCGCGACAACTGCAAGGTCGGTCAGCCGCTGTCTGATGGCGGGTCCACGGCGAAGGGGGCCAAGGCCGACGCGGAGGCCGCTGCGGCCGGCGCGGCGGAGAAGGTCATCGAGTACCGCCCGCTGCGTCGTCGCCTCCCGAAGCGTCGCGCCTCGCAGACCACGAGCTTCGCCGTGGGTGGGGCCGAGGGGTACCTGACCTCGGGCACCTACGAGGACGGTGAGCTGGGCGAGATCTTCCTGAAGTTCGGCAAGCAGGGCTCGACCCTGGCCGGCCTGATGGATGCCTTCTCGATCGCGATCTCGATCGCGCTGCAGCACGGTGTCCCGCTGGAGACCTACGTCGAGAAGTTCACCAACCTGCGCTTCGAGCCGGCCGGCATGACGGACGACCCGGACGTGCGGATGGCGCAGTCGATCATGGACTATGTCTTCCGTCGTCTGGCGCTGGACTACCTGGACTTCGACACCCGGTCCTTCATGGGCATCCACACCGCCGATGAGCGCTCGCGCCAGCTGGAGACCGGCTCGTACGCCCCGTCGTCCTCCGACGATGACGAGGACTACGACGACGAGTCCTACAGCCAGACCGTGGCCACCAAGGAGACCAAGCCGGTCGCCAAGGAGGAGTCGAGCGACAACTCCGGCAGCGGCAGCGCCTCCACCCGCGAGGCCGACGCCACGGTCCACTCCTCGGCCGAGCTGATGGAGAAGCTCCAGGGCAAGGCCTCGGACGCACCGATGTGCATGACCTGCGGGACCAAGATGCGCCCCGCCGGCTCCTGCTACGTCTGCGAGGGTTGCGGCTCGACCAGCGGTTGCAGCTGATCGACTGAATAGACGTCGGGCCCCGGTTTCCTACAACCGGGGCCCGACAGCAGGAGATGAGCTCCTGTCCCTCTCTGGGGTTGCCAGGATCACTCATCCCTGCTCGTCACACAAGTACGAGCGCGGAAGGAGGTGAGACTCATGGCTTACAAGAGTGCTAAGTCTGGACGCTTCATCACGAAGAAGCACGCCAAGTCCAGCCCGAACACCACGTACAAGCTCGGGAACTCCGGGAAGAAGAAGGGTAAGTAGACCCTCTGAGTGGCCGGCCTCGATGGCTCTTCGTCGAGGCCGGCCACGCTTCTGTTCTCTGTCCGCCATGACTTGCAATGGACGCAGTCCTATGAAGCGGCAGCTGCTGTGAGGTAGATGCTCTGGGGAAGCAGGTTGTGCAGTCGCCAGGTGAAAGCGATCGGTCGCTCTCCCTTGTGGCTCACATAGGAAGCCGGCCCCAGGAAGACATACGGAACGCCTCCGCCGAAGTCATTGACCTTGCTGTCCCTCGCGAACAGCAGAATATGGGTGCCCTCGGACTCGTGATTGATGTACCGCTGGCCCGTTGCTGATCGCACGGTGGTGCTGGACTGCGACTCCCAGTGGAAGAGCTCTGGACTGATCGCATAGTCCCGATACATCGTCGTCGGCGAGTAGTCCGCCTCAGACTTCTTGAGCGTGATGAAGAAGGCGTCGGAGTCGATCTCGGGGGAGTGCAGGACACCTTCACGGAAGCTGTTGGGGGCGCGTCCGCCCAAGGACGCGTACCGAAGCGCTGCGACGGCTTGCTCGCGCGTGTACCGACCGTGCACGCGCAGTGGCAGGTGGCCGATGTCTCCGATGAGTGGGCGCGTGACGTGAGTTGCGTGGTCGAGTCCAATCTCGATCACCTGCCGAAGGTCGTTGCGCACGTTCGCTTCGTCCCGCAGAGCCCGCAGCCCTGCGTCATAGGTCGTGAAGCCACCCCCTCCCGTCCAGAGCGAGAAGAAGAGCATCCGGCCGAACTCCTGCATTCGCGAGCTGGCTGCACCATAGGCAGGTGCGTCGTCACTCAGCCACGTCAGATAGGCCTGTGCACGCTCGGGGTCGTCGACGTGCGTAAACGCCCGGACGCGCTTGAGAAGCAAGTGTTCCTGGGGGCCGGCTGGCGCTGTCGGTAGGTCTGCGTCGCGTCGTAGGCGCGTCCACGACCGGTCAGCTTTGACGACATCTGCCAGATCGACGTTGGTCTCGTTGAGATAGGTCGAGAGTTCATCGGTGGGGTGCTTCTTCAGCTCGGCCGCGAGAGCCTTCCATCGAGTCGTCAGCTGACCCTTGAGGTTGTCGAGGACGACGTCCTGCGTCTGTTGGTCCAGGACGATCTGGCAGCCAGACGGCAAGAACGGGAACCCCTTGTCGACCTGGTCGGCGAGCCCCTTACGGGTACTGCCGGTCATGGCCCGGAATCGGTCTGCGAACCGGAATGACTTGTTCTGGTGACCAACGAAGTCCAGCGCAGTCAGGACCGCCTTGTCATCGGCCCGACGGAGCCCTCGGCCCAGCTGTTGCAGGAAGACCGTGGCCGACTCGGTCGGGCGGAGAAACAGCACGGTATCGACAGACGGCAGGTCGACGCCTTCGTTGAACATGTCGACGGTGAAGACAACGGCCAGTCGACCTGCACGCACGTCAGCCAAGGCCTCAGCGCGATCGGCGCTCCTGGGGTTGCTCGTCACTGCCGCTGCAGGGATGCCGGCGTCTGTGAACACTCGCGCCATGTACTCGGCATGCGCTACCGAGACGCAGAATCCGAGGGCCTTCATGGTTCGTGGGTTGACGATCTTATCGCGGACGGCTTGCAGGATCAGCGCCGCTCGGGCGTCATTGCCGGTGTAAACCCTCTCCAGCTCCTCCGTGCTGTACGCGCCTCGCTTCCAGGTAATGGCACTGAGATCGGTGCCGTCTGCAATGCCGAAGTAGTGGAACGGGGAGAGCAATTCCGAGGCCAAGGCATCCCACAACCGAAGTTCAGCGGCGATTCGGCCATCGAAGAATGTCTGGGCGACATCCGTCCCGTCGGCTCGCTCCGGTGTGGCTGTCAGGCCGAGCAACTCGGATGGCTCGAGGTGATCAAGGAGCGTGCGATAGGTGCGTGCCTGAGCGTGATGGAACTCGTCGATGACGACGACCTCGAAGTGGCCTGCAGGGATGCTGCTGACCCCGTACGAGTTGAGCGACTGCACCGAGGCGAAGACGTGCTCCCAGCGTTCGGGGCGAGCCCCGCCGACGTAGAGTTCACCGAAGTCTTGGTCGCGGAGCACCTCCCGGTAGGTCCGCAGGCTCTGCGTCAGGATCTCCTGTCGGTGAGCCACGAAGAGAAGCCGAGGAGCACGCCCTTCGCTCTGGCTCAGACGGCGATAGTCCAGTGCCGCGAGCACTGTCTTGCCTGTACCGGTGGCTGCAATGACGAGGTTGCGGTGGCGGTCGTGGACGACCCGCTCGACGTCCAGGGCCTCCAACATCTCAGCTTGGTAGGGGAAGGGCTGCACGTCGAGCCCGGAGATCGAGATCGTGACCTGATCGGGCTTCTTGCCGCTTCCCGATGCGAGGAGGAGAGCATCGTCGAGTCGGTCGCGGTCCCGGTCCGGGTCATAGTCCTCGAACGAGCTGTCGTTCCAGTAGGTCTCGAATGTGGCTTCGAACTTGTGCATCAACGCAGGGGTTGCGACCGAGGAGAGCCGGACATTCCACTCAACGCCATCGAGGAGCGCAGCCCGCGAGAGGTTAGAGGAGCCGACGTAGGCGGTGTTGAAGCCCGTTTGGCGGTTGAACAGCCAGGCCTTCGCGTGGAGGCGTGTGCGGAGCGAGTCGTACTGGATCTTCACCTCGGCGCCGAATTGGTTCACGAGACGATCGAGAGCCTGGCGTTCTGTGGCACCCATGTAGGTCGTGGTGATGACGCGAAGGGGGATCCCTCTGTCGTGCAGTCGCCGCAGTTGAGGTTCCAGCAGCCGTAGTCCGTACCACTTCACGAAGGCGATGAGTAGGTCAACCGAGTCGGCAGTCTCTAGCTCGGCGCGCAGTTCAGAACCCAGGCTGGGCTCACCGATCGAGTTTGTCAGGAGCGCTGCGTCAGAGAGGGGAGTGGACGGACGATCTGGCGCGACGTACTCCACACCGGGACCTGCTGGTCGGTGGAGGAAGTGAAGCTGGCGGCTACCGGAGCCGAGCAGATCAGTCACATTGCCCAGCTGAGCGAGGATCCGATTGACGATCTCGCGCCTTTGCGCTGGATCCTTCTCATCACGGAGGGCACGTTCGACGGCAGTGCGGACATGGCGTGCCAGAACGTGCGGCTCATCCCCACTGTCGACGTCGTAGATCAGACGGGTGTCGTCGGGACGCTCAGCGAGCAACTTCTCGAGTCGAGCAGTCAGCAGCGACTCGTACATACCCTCGGGAAGCGCATCATTGAAGGTCACGGAGTGGAGCTTGCCAGTGACGGGCGATATCCCGCTGGTGGATACCGTGATTCGTTACATGTACGTCGCCTGAATGAGTTGGACCGCCGGGACATCCGCTGGCGCCCAATCAAGTTGCGACAGGTCCGCCGCTGGCAGCCACCTCACGGCTTGGTGCTCAGTGAGCTCAGGCTCGCCTGTGAGGAGTCGGCAGTAGAAGGTCATCAGCGTGATCAGGGCGAAGTCGTACTCATATCGCGTTGTCGTGATCCGCTCATCGACAGAGATCTGACAGCCCAGCTCCTCGGTGACCTCGCGCTTCAGTGCCTCTGCTGGTGTTTCGCCGGCCTCAATCTTCCCGCCCGGAAACTCCCACATTTCGGCCAAGGGACCGGTCGCTCGCTGGGCGCAGAGGATTCGGTGGTCGGACACGATGACTGCACCGACCACGTCGATGGACTTCTTCATAGATTCCTTCCGGACGTGCGCTGTCAATGAGCTTAGAAGGTCCTGTTGATCAGGCGATGATCGGCTCAACGGTGCTGGTCTCTGACCCCTGCAATGGCCAGTTCAGCTCCTCGACCCACAGCTCAACCACGCCCCAAACTGACTGGGGCGGCTCCGCCACGGTGTATACGGATCCGTCGAAACTGAACTGATCGCCGATCTTGAGGTCGGTCATCAGCACCTCTTCATCACGAGGCGAACGTTCGGAGCTCATGGCCGTCCTTTCCCCCTTCGCCCTGCCACTGCACACCCTGGTGCCTCAGCAGGTCGGACGCCAGTGCGTTGTCACACCCCCCTGACAGACTCGATCACATGTTCGAAGAAGAGCTGGCCCTGGTGGAAGAGTCCTTCCGAGGACTCAGTAGCGCCCGCGAGGGGGTGAGCGCGCGCGGCGGCCGAGCCGACGAGCGGACGCTGACGCAGGTCCTCGAGACCACAGAGCGACTCCGACGGGCGGCCGATGCCTTGGAGCTCTCGGTGATCGGGCAAGCCGTGCGCTGGGGTGAGGAGCGCGGTCCGGACGGGATCCACCGCGCCGTCCACCTGCGCCAGGGCGAGGTCGCAGAGTTCGCTGTCGAGGCGGTCGGCGTCACCCTGCGGGCCAGCACCTTCGAAGCCCGTGATCGGTGCGACCTCGCTGCCCGCGCAGTCACCGACCTGCACGAGCTCGCCGACCTCATCGCCGACGGTCGACTTCGGGAGCGGGCCATGGGCATCGTCGCCAAGGAGACCCGTCTGGCCGAGCCGCACGCCGTCGTAGCCGTGGTCGAGCACCTCCTCGCCCCAATGCGCGGCCGCCCCGACTCGATACGCATCGTCGAGCTGGAGGAGCGCGAGATCCGCAAGGCGTGCCGCCGGATCCTCCAGCGCGCTCAACCCGACCTGCTGAGCGGCGAGAGCAAGCGCAACCGCCGCGAGCAACTGGATGCCCGCTTCAGCGCCGGCCCGGTCGGCACCACCGACCTCCACGCCACCCTCCCCAGCGAGATCGGACTGGCACTGAAGTGCGCCATCGATGAGGCCGCTGCACAACGTCTCACCGAGGACCCGGACCTCACCGCCGGAGCTGCCCGTGCATGGGGCCTGGCCGACCTCGCCCTGAGCGGCGTCGAGGTCTCCGCGCAAGTCCGCCTGGGCATCCCCGTCATCACCTCAGCGGCGTCCCGGATCGCCTTCGCCCCCTACGAAGGGGGCGAACGCGCACACGGTGACCAACTCGGAACGACGATCGGCCAGGACCTGCACGGCCCCACCGCCCGGGAAGGGCGACTCGTCACCGGCGACGGCGCTGATGCGGTCGACGTGATCGCCGAGGAGTGGGCGGGCGACGCCGTCACCTCCCAGGTCCCGGCGTCGCTCGGCCCCAACGGGTCGCCGACATGGGTCAGCGGGTGCGACATCCCCGGCGTCGGCTACATCCCGCCAGACGCAGTGGCCGCCATCGTCAGCAACCTCGAGACGAGGGTCTCCCGAGCCCTCCTCGACGCCCGTACCGGCACCCTTGTCGAGACCTCGAACCCGCGCTACGTCATCACGGACTCGATGCGCGAGTTCGTTGCCGCCCGCGACGAGGTCTGTCGCATGTGGGGCTGCCACCGACGGGTCCGCAAGAGCGGACTCGAGCACGGTGCCGACCTGGACCACGCCACCCCATGGCCCGCTGGTCCCTCCACCCCGGCCAACCTCTCCGGACTCTGCCGCCACCACCACCGGCTCAAGCACTCCGCCCGGTGGACCCACCGCCAGAGCGCGGATGGTACCTCCGAGTGGATCAGCCCGGGCGGCGTTGCTGCCATGACCTTCCCGGCCCAGTGGATCCACACGGAGGACGAAGGGGGAGAGCTGGCCTCGCCCCCTTCGCAGGGGGCGAACATCGATTGGTTGGCGGCCGTCGTCGACAGGGAGCCGTCAGAGAAGACCGATGTCTTTGCTCGGCTCCCGGAGGTGGCGCCCTTCTGAGACAGCCGGATGACCTCGAGACCCGCCAGACCTACGACCCGGCGCGGATGCTGATCTCGCTCGCCTCGGGGTCCATCATCACCTCGAGTACACGACGTGTCCCGTCCCATCCGCTGACCTCGCCACCGTCGACGGTGACCTCGGGCCGACCGGGCCCGGGGGAGAAGTCGTCAGGGAGGTAGACCTCGGCCGTCAGCCCCCCGGACGGTGAGACGTCAAAGGTGAGCTCGTGCTCGTCCGCATCGATCGCACCCACTGCCCCCGCAACCGATCGCGGATAAGGGCGGTCGAGGGCCGCCACGAGGTTGCGGGGCTCTCCCTCCGCGTCGTAGGGGCCCCAGCTGCCCGGGTCCCGGGACCAGTAGGCGACGCCGAACCCGTGGTCGTCGGCCACGTCGTAGACGGCATCGACGTACTCGAGTGCGCCCGGCTTCGTGGTGTCCAGACCGAACTCGCCCAGCACGACGGGCACGTCCCCGAGTCGCTCGGAGGTGCGCAGGGTGTTGGTCAGCCAGGTCTGCACGGTGCCGTCCACCAGCGTCTTGGTGGTGCCGGTGTAGCCACTCCCCAGGTCCATGGGCAGCGGATACAGATGCGGACAGTAGGCGATGCGAGCAGGACCATCCCGCGGGTCGTCGACCGGACCCAAACCCGTTGGGGTGGCCCAGTTGACGCCCATGGCCTGCGGCTCCAGGCACAGCCACGTCGAGTCGTCCACGGTACGGATCGCATCCGCTGCCGACTGGTAAAGCGAAGTGAGCGGACCCGCCTCGAAGGCCGGCCCCTGCAAACTGCCGCCGTACGGCTCGTTCATCAGGTCGTAGGCGATGACGGCCGGCTCGTCGGCGAACCGCTCGGCGACGGCCTCCCACGCGCCCACGTAGTGGGTACGCAGCTCTGGGTGTTCGCCGGTCGTGTTCCAGAAGTTGTCGAAGGCGCGGATGACCCCCGGGTCCAGGTAGTACAGCTCCCACATCTCGTGCTCACCGATCGGGAGCCCATCGCTGTGGGTCGCCCACCCCGGAGCCCCGTTGCCGACAGCGTGACTCGGGACGATCTCGGTGCCGTACAGGTCCTGGTGCATGTCGAGCATCACGTGATAGCCGCGCTCGGCGTACCAGTCCACCCGCTCGGCGACGCCGTCCAGGTACGCCTGGTCGTAGTGACCCGGCTCCGGCTCCACGGCCCGCCACGAGATGAGGAACCGCACGAAGTTCGTGCCCATGTCGGCGTACTCGGCTTCGATGTCGGCAGGTCGTAGGTCCGGCAGACCATCGGGGGCCTGCTTGGCGCTGCCCGCGGTGGAGAACCCGCGCAGGGTGAGGCTGCGCCCCTCCTCGTCGGTGAGAGCGGGGACGTCCTCGGTGGTCGAGAGTGAGCGGGCCCCGGCCAGCGCGCCACCGGCCACGACCAGCGCGAGCACCAGTCCGATCGACCACCAGCGCAGGCGCCGACTGCCCGGACCTCGATCGCGCCTGAGGTGTGCCACGTGGTCTCCTCTCATTCACCACAACCCGCGGATTGAGCCATAGGCTACGGCGTGTGATGGGCGAAGTTGTGGCACAGCGACGGCCGGTGTGGGCAGGCGTCGTGACCCTGCTGGCGGTGGTCGCCGTGCTCGGGGTGCCCACCATCCGGCTGTGGGCCGTCAGTCAGTTCCCGCCCCTCGCCCTGCTCGAGGGCATCCGTCTACCCGGGCCGCTGCCCACGCTCGGCCTGCCCCTGGCCGACGATCCCTCGTGGGCCCACTGGGCGATGCGTTCGCTCGGCGCCCTGGCCATCCCACTCGTCTTCGGCCTGTGGATGTCCCGCTCGCCGCGAGGCCCAGGACGGGTTGCGCTCGGGGCGTGGACGACGACGGTCGTCGCAGTTGTCTTCGGCAGCGTGGTCCACGCCGTCCTGGCGAGCATGTTGCTGGCAGGAGGGTTCCTCTCCTTCCTCCTGACGCTCGGCGGCACCCTGCTCGTCGGCACCGTGATCGGCATGGTCGTCGGGGTGGTCGTTGCCGTGGCCTGCGCGATCGTGTCGCGACGTTCACCACATGGGGTGGGATCTCAGTAATTGCCTCCGCGGCCCCGCCTCCCTCTTCGCCCCTACGAAGGGGGAGACCCTGGATCGATCATTTCGTCCCCTTGGGAGGCGGCGAACGGAGACGAATTGGAGAGAGTCGTCGATAGAGGACCGATAGAGAAGGTCGGTGGAAGCATCGGCAAGGGGACAGAGGTCCTTGGGTCTAATCGGACTCCATGTTGGTGACAGTCGCCCGGGCAGCCTTCTCCAGAGCGTCCGAGCTGGTCGCTCCGCCAACGGACGCCTGGGACAAGGTCACGATGTTGTGCCCAGCGCGAACTACGACCATGTCGAGACCGACTGGCATTCCCTCGGCTGTCCCGGCCATACGGATGGCCGCGGACTCCTCACCCAGATTTGGGAACGACAGGCTGGAGATCTTGAATGTCGTCGTCGTCCCGTCCTCGGTAGAGGTGATCTCCGAGCAGGTGGAGAGGGCATCGAGGACCTTCTTGAAGCTGTCCTCGGGAACCTCGTCTGCGAAGGAGCTGATTTCCACCCCCAGGAAGGGGCCCAGCATCCCTGCGGTGTACGTCTGGGACGCCTTTGCGGTGGGCTCCTCGTCCTGCTCATCGGAGAGATCGTCCATGATCGCCTGACACTTGGCAGGCTCGATCGTTCCCTCCGGCTCTGCGTCGGACTCGGAGTCGTCGGTGAGTGAGTTCTCGGGATCCACGCTCCACCCCGTGGGGAGCGCAGAGACAGGCGGAAGGGCCGCCTTGGCCTCCTTGTTCGTCAGTTCTTGGCCGACAGCGTCCAGCTCGACATCTTCGGTCTCCGAGCGGTCCTCCGCCGCACCCTCTCCCGTGTCGGCGGACGACTCCCCGACGGTCCCCGCTCGATCGGGTGGAGAGTCGCCACAGCCCGCAAGAGCCACTGAAGCAATCAGGGCCACGGCGCATGTGTGCAGGCGTGTCGGTCGAATGACGTCGATCATGTGGTTCGAGCTCCCCCGGGTGGCCGCCAATGGCGAATGTGTGGACGGCTTCTGCCGCCAAGGCAAAGATGCACGTCCGGCATCGCCTGATCCTATGAATAGCCGTGAACCGTGAGGCATTCGTTGTAGACACAAGGGCTGTCGTCGACCGCCCTGACCGGGGGCGCTCGGTACGTTCCTCCCATGGCACCGCAGCTGATCCCGCAGGACCCACGCTTCACGACCGAGTCCGAGCAGGTCGTGTGGGAGAAGCTGCGTGACTCCCTTCGCCCGCAGGACACGCTCATCGCCAACCTGCGGCTCACCGACACCCGCAAGGACCACGAGGCCGACCTCGTCGTCGTCATGCCGGACGTCGGTGTGGTGGTCGTCGAGGTCAAGGGCACCGGGGTGCGCATCGATGACGGCACCTGGACCATCAAGCGCAACGGCGGGAGGAGGACGATCGACCCGGTCGGCCAGGCGCGGGACTCCAAGTACGCCGTGCGCGCGTACGTCGGTTCCGACCGGCGGTGGGCACACTCGTCCCGGACCACGGTGCGGTACGCGCACGCGGTCGTCACCCCCTTCGTCGGTCTCGGTCTGGACTTCGACCTGCCCGACTGCCCTCGGTGGATGATCCACGACCGGGAGGACCTACCCCACCTCGCCGAGCGTCTGGCGGACATCCCACTCGGCTTCGAGACCCACCTGCGTGTGCCGACCGACGACGACTGCGCGGTCATCGTCGACATCCTCACCGCCCGCGGCACCGACGCCGTCCCGTCCGCCGCCGACGAAGCCGACGAGCGGCAGCAACGTGCCGACCGCCTGACCGAGGAGCAGAGCCAGATCCTGCGCGTCACCCGCCTGCTGCGGCGCGTGGAGATCCGCGGTGGTGCCGGCAGCGGCAAGACCGTCCTCGCCCTCACCCAGGCCCGCCAGCTGGCGGCCGGGCGTGACGGCCGCCCGGCCGAGCGCGTTGCCCTGCTGTGCTACTCGATCGGGCTGGCCACCCACTTCAAGCGTGAGGTCGCGACGTGGCCGCACCGCCAGCGCCCTGCCTTCGTCGGGACCTTCGAGGACCTCGCAAACCTCTGGGGCCTGCCCTCCGGCACCCGCGACGAGTCCGACTACTGGGAGCGGACCCTCCCGCTCCACATGGCCGAGCGCGCAGGGGAGCTGCCGCCGGGGGAGCGCTACGACTCCTTCGTCGTCGACGAGGCGCAGGACTTCGCCGAGTCGTGGTGGCGCCCGCTCGTCGCCGCGCTGACCGACGAGAGCGAGGGTGGCCTTTTCATCTACAGCGACGAGAACCAACGCCTGTTCAACCGCTTCGGTCGGCCGCCGGTCCCGCTCGTACCTCTCGTCCTGGACCACAACCTGCGCAACACCAAGCAGATCGCCGAGGTCTTCAAGCCCCTCGCGCCACTGCGGATGCGCCTGGAGGGCGGCGACGGTCCGGACGTCACCTTCATCCCCACCAACCCCGAGGACGCCGTCGGTGACGCCGACGACCAGGTCGACCTGCTCATCGACGAGGGGTGGGAGCCCGGGCACATCGCGCTGCTGACCACCGGTCGCCGTCACCCTGTGCAGGTCGAGCGCCAGGAGGAGCTCGGCCAGGCCGGGTACTGGCGCACCTTCTGGGAGGACGAGGACGTCTTCTTCGGGCACGTCCTCGGGGCGAAGGGGATGGAACGTCGCGTCGTCGTGCTGTGCGTCAACGAGGACGGCACGAGGGAACGCTTCCGTGAGCGGCTCTACGTCGGCCTGTCCCGGGCCACCGACCGGCTCGTCGTCGTGGGCGACCCGGCGGCCATCGCGCACGCGGGGGAGAAGGTGGCCACGACCCTGCACGAGGCGGCGGATACAGTCGACGCTGCACCGCATCAGCAGGCAGGGGAGTAGGGGAAGACGTGAACGAGCACACACCGGGTTGGTACGACCACGAGGGGGAGCGCCGCTACTGGGACGGCGAGCAGTGGACGCACGCCACGTCCGTGCCACAGACCCCCGCACCCGCTACCCCGCCGCAGGGCCAGGTGATGCCCTACGGGCAGCCGGGTGACTACGGGGGCCAGGTGCCCCCCTTCGCTCCCGGGACGATGCCGTTCCCGCGCAAGGAGCCGGCGCTGTCGCTGCTGGCCTCCGTCTTCGTCCCCGGTGTCGGACAGATGATCAACGGTGACATGGGGCCGGGCGTGGCCTTCCTCAGTGCCTACATCGGCGGCTGGGTCCTGGTCGTCTGCCTGGGATGGATCCTCATCGGGTTCATCGGCCTGCCGATCGCCCTCGGCGCCTGGATCTGGTCGATGATCGACGCCTACCAGGGGGCCGTGAAGTACAACCAGATGGCCGGGTACCCCGGCTGAGCCGACCCGCCGTCAGCACTCGATGACGTTGACGGCCAGGCCGCCACGCGCGGTCTCCTTGTACTTCACCTTCATGTCCCGGCCCGTCTCGCGCATGGTCTTCACGACCTTGTCGAGGGAGACGACGTGCGAGCCGTCCCCGCGAAGGGCGGTACGCGCCGCCGTGATCGCCTTCACCGCGGCGACGGCATTGCGCTCGATGCACGGGATCTGCACCAGCCCACCGACGGGGTCGCAGGTCAGGCCGAGGTTGTGCTCCATGCCGATCTCGGCGGCGTTCTCCACCTGGGCGGCCGAGCCACCGAGGACCGCGGCCATCGCGCCTGCGGCCATCGAGCAGGCCGAGCCGACCTCGCCCTGGCAGCCGACCTCGGCGCCGGAGATCGAGGCGTTCTCCTTGTAGACCACGCCGATCGCGGCGGCAGTGAGCAGGAAGCGGCAGATGCCGTCGTCGTCGGCGCCCGGCACGAAGTCGACGTAGTAGCGCAGCACGGCAGGAATGATCCCGGCCGCACCGTTGGTCGGTGCGGTGACCACGCGTCCACCGGCGGCGTTCTCCTCGTTGACCGCCAGCGCGTAGAGCGTCAGCCAGTCCATGCCGCGCAGCGGGTCGTCGCTCGACCCCTCCGCGCGCAGTCGGCGGGAGAGCTCCGGCGCGCGGCGACGCACCTTCAGGCCTCCGGGCAGGACGCCCTCGCTACGCACGCCGTTGTCGATGCACTCCTGCATGACCGACCAGATGTGCAGCAGCTCGGCGCGCACCTCCTCCTCGGTGCGCCAGGACCTCTCGTTCTCCAGCATCACCTGGGCGATCGACAGGCCGGTCTCCTCGCAGATCGCGAGCAGCTGGTCGCCGGTGGTGAAGGGGTGGGCGACCGGTGTCGTGTCCGCGACGACCTTCGTCGAGCCGGACGCGTCCTCACCGATGACGAAGCCGCCACCGACGGAGTAGTACGTGTGGCTGCTGATCGGCTGCTCGTCCTCGCCCCACGCGGTGAAGGTCATGCCGTTGGGGTGCAGCGGCAGGGTCTTGCGCCGGTGCAGCACGAGGTCCTCGTCGCCATCGAAATCGATCTCGTGCTCCCCGAGCAGCGAGAGACGGCCCGACTCGCGGATCTCGCTCAGCTGACCGGCGACCGAGCGCGGGTCGCAGACCTCGGGGCGCTCGCCGGACAGCCCGAGCAGGACGGCGGTGTTGGAGCCGTGACCGTGGCCGGTCGCGCCCAGCGAGCCGAACAGCTCGCCCTTGACCCGGCGGACCTGATCGAGGACACCCTCCTCGCGGAGGGTCTCGCCGAAGGTCACCGCCGCCCGCATCGGGCCGACGGTGTGCGAGCTCGACGGGCCGATGCCGATCGAGAAGAGGTCGAAGACACTGAGTGCCACGGAACGTCACTCCTGGGTGCTCGGGTGGGGGCACGGACGACAGCCGTCATGGGTGGACGACGTGCCGCACATCACACTACCTGCGCTGTCTGGGCGAGGAGGCGGTCCCTGAGGTGCTGGGTCCCACGCACCGCGTGGGCGGAAGTGCTTCCGTCAGGTCGATTTCCCCAAGGCATCGAGCAGGGCGGGGATCCGACGCTCCAAGGCGGCGAACACCAAGCGATCATCCACCTTGTCGTAGTGATGGGCGATGAGGTTGCGCATGTGGGCGAGAGCGATCCAGTCGACGGAGTCGTGAGCCTGCTTGAAGTCTGCCGGCAACTTCTCGGCCACCGTCGCCACCTGGATGAGGATGTGCCGACCGCTGTTGCGCAGCACCCGACCGTGTGGGCTGTCGGCGAGATAGGCGTCGATGCCGAGGCTCACCGTGTAGGCAGCGTCACCGCCGAACATGGACAAGTCATCGAGTCGATGCTGAACGCGTGCGCCGTCGTCCGGGGTGGCGGTCACAGTGCAACAGCCTCGATGGCTCCGCTGCCCGTGACCACGCCGCGCATCCGGGCGTCGACCAGATCCACCGGAAAGGTGAGCAGGGCCGAGAGCTCGGCCTCCAGCGTCAACAGGTCGACGATGTCGTGTCGATCAGTGAAGTCCACCATCAAGTCGATGTCGGAGTCGGTGCGATCGCAGCCACGCGCCACGGACCCGAACACCGTGGGCTCCGGAAGACCCGCACGGGCGAAGATGTCCCGAACCTGCTGGCGTCGTGCGGCCAGCGCCACCGAGGGGCGCATCGCCACAGCGCCATCGATCGCTGCCCGCGACGGTTGCGACGGGTGCCGCCGCCCCGACTCGATTGCGGCGATCAAAGGTTGCTTGACCCCGGACGCTTGGGCGAGGTCCCGTTGCGACATGCTGAGAATCGCGCGTCGCTCGCGCAGAAAGCGTGCATAGTCGTCGGCCATGACCCTATGATAACGCGCCGCGTTATCGAAGGTCGGTCCCGCAGTGGCCTGTGGAAAGCCTCGCGGCGCCCGGGCTCGATGTGGCCATGCTGAAGGGCATGACATTCGACAACCTGCCCAGTGACTGGCCCACCCGACCCCTGACCGACACCGACATCGCACCCGACGTCGTCGACCTCGTCGTGCGCGAGAGCGACCGCGAGACCGGGTGCCTGAGCATCCTGCTCTGCGGCGACGGCGATCGGTTGCTGCAACCCGTCGCGATCACCGATCTCGACGGCGAGCCATACCTGCGACGGCGCGAGGTTTTCGACACCTTCCTCGGCGGCCTCGGCGACGTGCTCAGCGGCATCGTCGTCGCCGTCGGTCGACCGCGCGGTCTGCAGCCCGACGACGAGGCGCGGGCCTGGCACGAGGCGGCGATCGCCTCCTGCCGCGAGCACGACGTCCCGTTGCTGGGCACCTACCTCGCCACCATCCACGGCGTTGTCGAGATGCCGCGGTGGGAGCAGCTGCGGACGGCCGGATGAGGCCTACAGCAACTCGTTGATCTGCTCGGTGATCGCGGCACCGATCGCCTCAGCGAAGCCCTCCGGGTCCTCGTGCGCGGCCGGCTCCTCCGGGACGATGACGTCGACCAGGCCGTCCTGCTGCATCTGGACCGCGCCGACGCGCTGACGGGCGGCGAGCAGGGGAGCGTGGTCGGTGTCCTTGAAGAGGATCGCGCTGGCACCCTCCGGCGGTAGCGGGGAGAGCCACGCGTTGCTCGAGGCGATGACCCGACGGGCGGGCAGCATCGCCAGGGCGCCACCGCCGGTGCCCTCACCGAGCAGCACCGAGACGCTCGGCACCGTCAGTGCGGTCATGTCCGCGATCGAGCGGGCGATCTCCCCGGCCAGCGCGCCCTCCTCCGCGTGCGGGGAGAGGTCCGCGCCGGGGGTGTCGATGACCGTGACCAGGGGCAGCCCCAGCTCTGTGGCCATGACCATCCCGCGCCGGGCCTCGCGCAGCGCGGCCGGGCCCATCGACTCGGCGACCTGGTAGCGCCGGTCCTGCCCGACGAGCACACACGGGCGCCCGCCGAAGGACGCCAGCGCCAGCATCACGCCCTTGTCCGACTCCCCGTACCCGGTCCCGTTGAGCGGGATCACATCGTCCGCGGCGTACCGCAGCAGCTCGCGCACGCCGGGGCGGTCCGCCCGTCGCGTCACCGTGATCGCCGACCACAGCTCGTCGATCTCCTCCTGCGTCGGTTCCGGCCGGGAGGTGAAGGGGGTGACGTGCCAGACCGGGTCCTCACCCTCCGCAGCGGGGGAGCCGGGGGAGGCGTCCCGGGCGTCCGGGTGCGTGTGCCGCTCGGTGGTCGCCGACAGCAGTGTCAGGGCACGTGCAGCGATCCCGGCGAGCTGGTCGGTGGGCACGACGGCATCGACGATGCCCTTCTCGACGAGGTTCTCCGCGAGCTGCACACCTTCGGGGAAGGGCTCGCCGTTGACCGTCTCGTAGACGACCGGACCGAGGAAACCGATGAGCGCCTCCGGCTCGGCGATCGTCATGTGCCCCAAGGACCCCCACGACGCGAAGACCCCACCGGTCGTGGGATGACGCAGGTAGACGAGGTAGGGCAGGCCCGCAGCCTTGTGCGCGACGACGGCCGCGGAGATGTCGATCATCGTCACGAAGGCGGGCGTGCCCTCCTGCATGCGTGTGCCACCGCTGGCGGTCGCGGCGATCAGCGGCAGACGCTGCGTGGTGGCCCGCCGGACCGCGGCGACGATTCGCCCGGCGGCGGCGCGACCGATGGAGCCGCCGAGGAAACGGAACTCACCGACGATCAGCGCGACGTCGTGGCCGTGGATCCGGGCCGACCCCGTGATCACGGACTCGTCGGTGCCGGCGCGCTCGGCGGCCCGCTCCAGCGAGTCCAGGTAGGTCTCGTCCAGGCCGGCGAGATCGAGGGGCCCGTCCCAGGAGAGGAAGGTGTCCTCGTCGACGACCGTGTCGATCAGTTCGTGGGCAGTCAGGCGAGCGGAACTCATGCAGTGATCCTGCCAGTCACCGCGCTGGGTACTCTTTCTCCGTGCTTGTGCCGTTGACCACTGTCGTGCTCGTCGCCGTCGGCGTGCTCGGGGTGATGGCCATGCTCTACATGCTCATCGACCGCCTCGTCGACGACGGGATGCTCCTCGTCACCGCTGTCGTCGAGCTCTCCCTCCTCGTCCTGGCGGTCACCTGCGCCTTCGCGCAGGCCAAGGTCACCGGGACCGGGCAGGGCGCGACGATGCTCGCCTACGCGCTGACCCTGCCGATCATCCCGCCGATCGTCGTCTTCATCGCGCTGAAGGAGAAGACCCGGTGGGCCATGGGCGTCGTCATCGCCGGCGCCTTCACCGTCGGCGTCATGGCCTACCGCATCCTGCAGATCTGGGACCTCCATGGCCCCGCCTGACGTGCGCACCGGCGCGGGACCGGGCCGGGTCGTCGTGGCCGTCTACGCCGTACTCGCGCTCGCCGCGACCGGTCGCTCGGTCCTGCAGCTGACCCAGTACTTCGACCGGGCGCCGCTGGCGTACGTGCTCTCCGCCCTCGCGGCCGTGATCTACATCGTCGCGACCCTGGCCCTGGCGAAGGGGGGACCCACCGGCGCCCGCATCGCCACCGGCGCGATCCTCGTCGAGGCGATCGGGGTGCTGTCCGTGGGCACCCTGTCCTACCTCGTGCCCGAGCTCTTCCCGGACAAGACCGTCTGGTCCCACTACGGGTCCGGCTACGGCTACGCGCCGCTCGTCCTCCCCTTCGTCGGGCTGTGGTGGATCCGCAGGGTCCGGATGGCCCCCCGCAGCGCGGGGGAGTGACCGGGGCCACCCCCTTCGCCCGGGAGGTGAGACGCCCTCTCGCGGACCGGAGCCGGTCTCGTATGCTCGTGGGCAGGTCCAGAGCGTCAGCGACAAGCCCCGGCTCGCTGACCGGCAACCCTCCTCCGCGGTGGGGTGCCCCGGGAGACGACCTGGCCCGTGGCGACCGCCACGGACAAGCGCGCACCACCAGGAGCACAGACATGTCCGACCCGTCCACGTGGAATTTCGAGACCAAGCAGATCCACGCCGGCCAGGCACCTGACCCGACGACCGGCTCGCGGGCGCTGCCGATCCACCAGACGACCTCGTTCGTCTTCCCGGACACCGAGACCGCGAAGAACCGCTTCGCGCTGTCCGAGCTCGGGCCGATCTACACCCGGATCACCAACCCGACCCAGGAGGCGGTCGAGAGCAAGATCGCCGCCCTCGAGGGCGGGACCGGCGCACTGCTGGTGTCCTCGGGCATGTCCGCGACCTCGATGGCGCTGATGAACGTCGCCGAGGCGGGCGACCACGTCGTGGCCAGCGCCGCGCTCTACGGCGGGACGGTCAACCTCTTCAAGTTCACGCTGCCGAAGTTCGGCATCGAGGTCTCCCTCGTGGAGGACCCGAGCGACCTCGAGCAGTGGCAGGCCGCGATCCGGCCGAACACGAAGGCCCTCTTCGGCGAGACCGTCGGCAACCCCAAGGACGTCGTGCTGGACGTTGCAGGAATTGCGGGCATCGCTCATGAGGCAGGTGTGCCGCTGATCGTCGACAACACCATCGCCACCCCCTACAACTTGCGCCCGATCGAGCACGGCGCCGACGTCGTCGTCCACTCCGCGACGAAGTTCCTCGGCGGCCACGGCACCTCGATCGCCGGGGTCATCGTGGACAGCGGGAACTTCGACTACGCCGCCGACCCGGAGAAGTTCCCCGGCTTCAACCAGCCCGACGAGAGCTACCACGGCCTGCGCTACGGCCCGGACCTGGGCGAGGGCGGCGTGCTCGGCGCGAACCTCGCCTTCATCCTCAAGGCGCGCGTGCAGCTGCTGCGCGACCTCGGCCAGGCGGTCTCGCCGTTCAACGCCTTCCTCATCGACCAGGGCATCGAGACGCTCAGCCTGCGGATGGACCGCCACCTGGCGAACACGCGCACGATCGCCGACTTCCTCGGTGGCCACGCGCAGGTCGAGAAGGTCATCTGGGCGTCCCTGCCCACCAGCGCGAGCCACGACCTGGCCCAGAAGTACACGCCGAAGGGAGCCGGTTCCGTCATCTCCTTCGAGATCGCCGGTGGCCTCGAGGCGGGCAGGAAGTTCGTCGAGGGCCTGACCCTGCACAGCCACCTGGCCAACATCGGTGACGTGCGCTCGCTGGTGATCCACCCCGCGTCGACGACCCACTCGCAGGGCCCGGAGGAGGACCGCTTGGCCGCTGGCGTCACCCCCGGGCTGGTGCGTCTGTCCGTCGGACTGGAGAGCTCCGACGACATCATCGCCGACCTCGAGCAGGGCTTCGCCGCCGCGAAGGCCTGACCCTCCCCACGTTCCCTGAGGTGTGAGGCCGTCCACGGCCGAGCCTCGAAGGGCGCCGCGGGGCCTGTGGAGAAATCCACGGGCCCCGCGGCGTTCTTCTCTAGCGTGGTCGACATGGGTGGCTACGGGATCTCGATCGACGGCGAGGGCATCGCCAATCTCGGCGATCGCCTCGGGAGCATCGCCGACCTCCTGGAGGAGGCGGCGACGCGGACGTCGGACGTGGCCGTCTACGGGTTTCCGTCCGGCACCGGCGAGCGCGCCATGGACGGCGTCCTCGGTGATCAGGAACTGGTCCGGGTCGAGGTGTGCGACCGACTGCGTGCGCTGCGCGACCTGGCCCAGGACGCCGGTGGCTGCTTCATCAGCGCCGAGCGGCAGATCGGTCTGCTCTTCCGGGGCACCTCCTGATGGCGCTGCCGCTCTTCCGCACGGAGCAGGGTGAACCGGGCCGGTTGCGCGCCGAGGCTCGCACGTTGGCAGTCCGCGCGGAGGTGATGCGCGAGGCGGCCGCGCGGTTGCACGAGGTCTCGACGAAGGGGGTGTGGGACTCGCCCTCGGGCGCGGCCTTCGCCTCGCGGGTCGGGGAGGTCCCGCAGACCCTGAACCAACTCGCGGGCACGCTGGAGGAGGCCGCACAGGCGATCGTGCCCTACGCGGACCGGCTCGCCGAGTCGCA
Organism: Janibacter cremeus; assembly: GCF_013409205.1. Lineage (NCBI taxonomy): Bacteria > Bacillati > Actinomycetota > Actinomycetes > Micrococcales > Intrasporangiaceae > Janibacter > Janibacter cremeus. Next base: position 492,295 of record NZ_JACCAE010000001.1, on the reverse strand, counting down.
GGACGTCATGAAGTTGGCGCGCGAGACCTACGACGCGTACGTCACCGAGTCCGACCGTCTCAGGGCGCGGCTGGAGACGATGTCGCCCGAGGACCCGGACTACGCGCGTGCCGACCGGGAGTGGCGGGACGCCGCTGACCAGCGTGAGTTCGCCAAGCGGCGGTACCAACGCGAGGGCGAGGAGGCGACGCTCGATGAGGAGGCCGTTGCCCGGCGCCTCGCGGACGTCGGGCAGGCCTCGACGGACCCGTGGGGATACGACCTCTTCGAGGGGTTGAGTTCTCTCGGTCAGAGCAGGGCCGTCGACAATGTCCTGACCGACTTCGTGCCGGCCTTTCGCCCGATCGCACTGCTGCAGTTCGCTGACCCGATCGGCAAGCTCGGGCTGCGCGCCTTCTACGACCAGGGCAGCTACGCGGGTGCGGCGAAGGCCACCAAGCAGACCCTCTTCAACGTGGTGAAGGTCCCCGTGGGAGCGGGCGCCAAGGTCGACGCCGCCGCGCGGAGAGCCAGACGCGCGAGCGAGACGGCCGCGGCGAAGGCGCGCCGGGGCAACCCCGCCGGAGCATCCGGGAGCGCGCCGACGCGCCTGCGGCACAAGGCCGGGGCCAAGGCCAAGCAGACGACGGCAGGAGCGAAGGTCGGCGCCAAGCACGCCGTCCGGGACGCCTTCGACGACGCCACCGGCATCCGGCTGATCACCAACATGACCTCCGACTGGGCCGCGATCGCCGGATCGGGCCACGTGACCAAGGGCGTGCACGTCCTGAAGTACTCGGTCGCCGCGGCGGACAAGGTGGACAGCACGGTTCGCACGGCCCGCACGACGGCGGGCACGGTCGGGCCCCGCACCACCAAACATGGTGTGTCGCGCGGCGGTTCGTGAGGCATACCTCCACGGACTCCCGGGTTTCCGGGCCTCCGCGATCGCCACGGCCGCGAACTGCCGCGCGACACCCCGTCTAGCACCCTTACCGCCGAAAATGACATTGCCCGAGCGGCCCGAGGGGCGCAGGATCGACGGCATGACCACTCGCGTGACCGTGCACCGGATCGACCCGGACGACCCTGCCCAGGTCGACGCCGTCCTCGACATGGACCAGCTCGTCTGGGCCGACGACCTGCGCACCCCGCGCGAGGTCGCCTTGGCCGACACACCGACCAGAGCGGCGTGGATCGCCCGGGTCAACGGCGAGGCCGCCGGCATCGCTGCGTCCTGGGACGTCGAGCTGTCCGTCCCCGCGGCAGGCGGGGGTGCCTCCCTTCGCCCGGTCGAGGGGCTGACCTGGGTGGGCGTGCACCCCGACCACCGACGCCGGGGCGTGCTCACCGCGCTGATCCGTGAGCACCTGCGCTGGACCCGGGACGAGCAGGGGCGCTCGATCAGCGTCCTCAAAGCCTCCGAGCCGGGGATCTACGGCCGCTTCGGCTACGGCGTGACCAGTTCGACGGTGATGTCCTCCTTCGGGCGCGGCACGACCTTCGCCGCGCCGTCCGCGGTCCGGGAGGTCGCCGACGCGACCACCCTGCGCACGACCACCGCGAGCCCAGACCAGGGGAGGCGCTGGCACGCGTTGGCGAGGGAGTGCGCCCGCACCGGGGCCGGGCACATCGTGCGCAGCCCGCAGGACAGCGAGCGGCTCCTCGCCGACAACCCCGAGAGCAGGGGGACCCGCGAGCCCGCCCGGCTGCTGTGGGCCACCCGCGAGCGCCGCGACGTCGGTGCCGCGTACTTCCACCGCACGCCGAAGTGGACCCACGGGAAACCCGACGGCACCGTCGGCGTCTTCTTCCTCGTCTCCACCGACGCGGGCGCGCGGCTGGCGCTCGCCGAGCGACTCGTCGACATCGACCTGATGGGCACCACCGAGTACTGGGTCGCTCCCGACGACGTCCTCGCCTTGTGGCTGCCCTCGCCCCGGTCGCTCGGTGGCAGCGGGGTGAGCGACAACATGTGGCTGCGGATCGTCGATCTGCCGGCCGCCGTCGCCGAGCGTGGTCACGCCGCTGACGTCGACCTCGTCGTAGAGGTCCGCGACGAGATCCTCCAGGACAACGCCGGCGCCTGGCGCTGGACCTCCACTGGCGCCGACGCTGCCGTCACGCGCACCGATGCCACTGCGGATCTGACCCTCGACATCGGCGACCTCGGCGCGGCGTGGCTCGGTGGCCAGACCCTCGGCGCGCGGGCAGCCGCGGGCTTCGTCACCGAGCACCGACCCGGTGCCGTGGCCGAGCTCGACGCCGCCCTGCGAACGGCCGTCGGCCCGGTCGGGACGATCGACTTCTGACGGGGACGGGAGCGCACGTATCCTGACCCGCATGCCCACCCCCGTCCGTGAACCCCTTGCGGCGGAGGACCTGCACTACCCCCAGGAGCTGCCGGTCGTCGCCCGCAAGGACGACATCGCCGCCGCCCTGCGCGAGCACCAGGTCGTCATCGTCGCGGGGGAGACCGGCTCCGGCAAGACCACCCAGCTGCCCAAGATCGCCCTCGAGGTCGGCCGCGGCACCACCGGCCAGATCGGGCACACCCAGCCCCGCCGCATCGCCGCTCGCTCCGTCGCCGAGCGCATCGCCCAGGAGATGCAGGTCGAGCTCGGGGAGCTGATCGGGTACCAGGTGCGCTTCGCCGACCACAGCAGCGATGCCACCGCGGTGAAGGTGATGACCGACGGCATCCTGCTCAACGAGATGCAGCGCGACCGGGATCTGCGCCGCTACGACACGATCATCATCGACGAGGCCCACGAGCGCTCGTTGAACATCGACTTCATCCTCGGCTACCTGGCGCAGCTGCTCCCGCGCCGTCCGGACCTGAAGGTCATCATCACCTCGGCGACGATCGACCCGGAGCGCTTCGCGGCCAGCTTCGCTGATGAGAGCGGCGAGCCCGCGCCGATCATCGAGGTCTCCGGGCGCACCTACCCGGTCGAGGTGCGCTACCGCCCGCTCGGCGAGCAGGACGGCGACGGCGCCGAGGACGATGATCAGGTCACCGGCATCTGCCGGGCGGTCGAGGAGCTGTGGACCGAGCCAGACCCGGGCGGGCCGCGTGACGTGCTCGTCTTCCTCTCCGGTGAGCGGGAGATCCGCGACGCGCAGGAGGCCCTGACGTCGATGCAGCTGCCCGACACCGAGATCGTCCCGCTCTTCGCCCGGCTGTCTGCGGCCGAGCAGCACCGGGTCTTCTCCTCGCACTCCGGACGCCGGATCGTGCTGGCCACCAACGTCGCCGAGACCTCGCTGACCGTGCCCGGCATCCGCTACGTCATCGACGTCGGGACCGCCCGCATCTCGCGCTACTCCCAGCGCACCAAGGTCCAGCGCCTACCGATCGAGCGCGTCTCCCAGGCCTCGGCCAACCAGCGCGCCGGTCGTTGCGGCCGCATCGCCGAGGGCATCTGTATCCGGCTGTACTCGCAGGAGGACTTCGAGGCTCGGCCCGAGTTCACCGACCCCGAGATCCTGCGCACCAACCTCGCCAGCGTCATCCTGCAGATGACCTCCCTCGGCCTCGGGGACGTCGCCCGCTTCCCCTTCGTCGAGCCGCCGGACGCCCGCCAGATCACCGACGGCGTCCGCCTCCTGCAGGAGCTGCAGGCCTTCGACACCGAGGGCGCCGCTGCCCAGGGAACGAAGGGGGCGAAGTCAGGGCGTCGCGGCGGTGGCCGGCGCCTCACGCCGACCGGCAAGACGCTGGCCCGGCTGCCCGTCGACCCGAAGCTGGGTCGGATGCTCATCGAGGCCGACCGGCTCGGCTGCACCACCGAGGTGCTCGTCATCGTCGCCGCGATGTCGATCCAGGACCCGCGTGAGCGGCCGGTCGACAAGCGCTCGCAGGCCGACCAGCAGCACGCGCGCTTCCGGCAGGAGGGATCGGACTTCGCCGGCTGGTGGAACCTGTGGACCTACGTCAAGGACCAGCAGAAGGCCCTGTCCAGCAGCGCATTCCGCCGGATGTGCAAGCGCGAGTACCTGCACTACCTGCGCATCCGTGAGTGGCAGGACCTGCACTCCCAGCTCGTCCGCGCCGCCAAGCAGCGCAAGCTCGACACCCGGCAGCGCACCGCCGCCCGCGACGGCGAGCCGGACTGGGACACCATCCACCAAGCCCTGCTGACCGGCCTGCTCAGCCACGTCGGCCTGCGCGATCCGGACAAGCGCGACTACCTCGGCGCCCGCGGCGCCCGCTTCTCCATCCAGCCGGGGACGACCAACTTCAAGCGACAGCCCCCCTTCGTCATGGCGGGGGAGCTGGTCGAGACCTCCCGGCTGTGGGCCCGCTCGAGCGCCCGGATCGACCCGGTCTGGGCCGAGCGCGCCGGCGCCCACCTGGTCAAGCGGACCTACTCCGAGCCGCGGTGGAGCAAGAAGGCCGCCTCCGTCCAGGCGAGCGAGCGGGTGACCCTCTTCGGTGTCCCGCTCGTCGTCGGCCGGCCCGTCTCCTACGGGAAGATCGACCCGGTCGTCAGCCGTGAGCTGTTCATCCGGCACGCGCTCGTCGAGGGGGACTGGGACGGCCGCCACGACTTCCTCACCGCCAACCGCAAGCTGGTGCGCACCCTCGAGCAGCTCGAGGAGCGCGCCCGCCGCCGAGACCTGCTCGTCGACGAGGAGGACATCGTCGAGTTCTACGACGAGCGACTCCCCGCGGAGATCGTCTCGGGGGCGCACTTCGACTCGTGGTGGAAGAAGGCGCGCCACGATCAGCCCGAGCTGCTGACGATGACCCAGGAGCGCCTCACCCGCGACGACGCCGAGGCAGTGAGCACGAGCGACTACCCGAAGCGCTGGCGCAGTGACGGCCTCGAGCTCGCCGTCACCTACCAGTTCGAGCCCGGCCAGGAGGACGACGGGGTGAGCGTGCACGTGCCCGTCGCGGTGCTCAACCAGCTGACCCCGGCCGGCTTCGACTGGCAGGTGCCGGGCCTGCGCGCCGAGCTCGTCGCCGCCCTGATCAAGTCCCTGCCCAAGGCCACCCGCCGCCACCTCGTGCCCGCCCCCGACCACGCCCGTGCCGCCCTGGCCGAGCTCGATCCGCACGCCGGCACGTCGATCACCAGCCAGCTCTCCGGCGTCCTGGGCCGCCGCGCCGGACTGCGCATCGACGAGGGGGAGTGGGACTTCTCGAAGGTCCCCGACCACCTGCGCGTCACCTTCGTCGTCGAGGACCAGCGCCGCCGTCGCCTGGGCCGCGGCAAGGACCTCAGCGAGCTCGCCGAGCAGATGGCCGGCCACCTGCAGCAGCGGATGTCGCGCGCAGGCGCCTCCATCGAGCGCACCGGCCTGACCGGGTGGGACATCGACGACCTGCCGCAGACCTTCAGCACCAGGGCGGGCAAGCACACCGTGCTCGGCTACCCGGCGCTGGTGGACGAAGGGAGGTCCGTCGCCCTGCGCGTGCTGCCGGACGAGCAGCAGGCCCGCGCCGCCCACCGCGACGGCGTGCGTCGCCTGCTCCTGCTGAACACGATCCCGCCGTGGAAGCGTGTGCTCGCCCGACTGACCAACGCGCAGAAGCTCGCGCTCGCGGACAACCCCCACGGCTCCGTCCCCACGCTCCTCGAGGACGCCCTCGCTGCTGCCGTCGACGACATAGTCACCCAGCACGTCGACGGGCCGGTGCGCACCGCCGCCGCCTTCGACGAGGCGCTGAAGGCCACTCGCACGCACATCGCCCAGCGGGTGCTGACGATCGTCGCCGAGGTCGAGCCCGTGCTCGCCCAGCGCAGCGAGGTGCTGCGCCTGCTTGAGCGGATGGGCTCCCCGGCCCTGACCGGGACCGTCGCCGATGCCCGCGCCCAGCTCGACGGTCTCGTGCGCCCCGACTTCATCGCGGACACCGGCGTGGCGAAACTGCCCGACCTGCGCCGCTACCTGCGCGGGATCCTCGTGCGCCTGGAGCGCGCCGCCGAGAACCCGCGCCGGGATGCGGGCCACCAGGAGGCGATCGACTCCGTGGAGTCCGCCTACGCCGACCTGCTCGAGGCGTTGGGCCCGCTGCGCCGCCGGGCCCAGGACGTCGTCGACATCGGCTGGATGATCGAGGAGCTGCGCGTCTCCCTCTTCGCCCAGTCCCTGGGGACCGCCTACTCGGTCTCCGCCAAGCGCGTGCGTGCCGCCATCGCCGCGGTCCCCACGGACTGACCGGGCCGCCGTCGGCGCGGGAATGGGTGGAACGCAGGGTTCGTTGACACAATGAGTGATGAATCGACAAGGAGGACCTGACGTGGCCGAGCGCCTCTACCGTTACGAGGTCGACACCGACCCCGCTGCTCTGGAGCCGGGGCCGATGATTGTCGCCTTCGACGGCTTCTTCGACGCCGGGATGGCCCAGCGCCTCCTGGTCGACCACCTCCTGGAGGTGAGCGAGCCGACCGTCGTCGCATCCTTCGACGTGGACGCCCTCGTGGACTACCGCTCGCGCCGGCCGGTCATCACCTTCGACGCCAACCGCTACACCGACTACAACGACCCGGCGCTGCTGCTCTACCACCTGACCGACCGCGACGAGCAGAGCTACTACATCCTCGCCGGGCCGGAGCCGGACTACCGGTGGGAGGCGATGGTCTCCTCCGTGACTGAACTCATGGACGAGGTCGGCATCTCCCTGGCGGTCCACGCCCACGGCATCCCCATGGCGGTGCCGCACACCCGGCCCGTCGGCATGACCGTCCACGGCAGCAACGAGCGCCTCATCGGCGAGCACAAGCCCGTCTTCGGCACCGTGCAGGTCCCGGCGAGCCTGGCCGCCCTGCTCGAGCTGCGGCTGGGGGAGTCCGACCGCGATGCCGTCGGCTTCAGCCTGCACGTGCCGCACTACCTCGCGCAGTCGACCTTCCACGACGCGGCGCTGACCGCGCTCAACGCGATCGTCGACGTCACCGGCCTCAACCTGGCCAACGACGCGCTCGCCGAGGCCGCCCGCGAGGGCCGGCTGCAGATCGAGCGTGAGGTCGAGGAGAACGATGAGGTCCGCGAGGCCGTCCAGGCGCTCGAGCGCCAGTACGACGTGCACCTGCGCGGGCTCGAGCGGCCCAGCCTGCTCGCCGGGGAGGGACAGGACCTGCCCTCCGCGGACCAGCTCGGTGCAGAGTTCGAGGACTTCCTGCGCACCCGGGACGACTCCTCCGACTCCCAGTAGCTACTTCGCCTCGGACCACCGCCGCACGACCGAGGTGTCGGCGACGAAGCGCACCTGCTCGCCGCCCAGCCACCGCCGCGCAGCGTCGGTGAGTGCCTGGTCGACCGTTGCCGCGGCCTGATCGGCATACTCCTGCGGGACGTGGACGAGCAGTTCGTCGTGCAGGCACAGCACGATCCGGGAGCGAAGGGGGCGCACGGCCACCCGTACGGTCGCGGCCCAGGCCTTGAACAGCTCGGCGGCCGACCCCTGGATCACGGCGTTGCGGGCGAAGCGGCCACGGGCCGAGGAGAGCGTGTCCCGCCCGTCATCATCGCTGCCATCTGAACCGGGGATGTCGGTGCGCACCCGCCGGCCACCGAAGGTGTGCACGGGCTCCCCGCGCCGGCCCGCGTCCTGCGCGCGCTGCAGGTGCGCCATCGCCACCGGGTACTCCCGCTCCAGCCCGCGCAGCGCCTGGGCGGCCGAGCCGGAACGCTGGCCGTACATCGCCGCGAGCACCGCGATCTTCGCGACCGAGCGTTCCACCCCCAGCTGCGCGGCGACGGGGGAGTAGAGGTCGTTCTCGCGGGTCGCCGCAGCGAAGGCCCGGTCCCCCGAGACCGCCGCGAGCACCCGCGGCTCGACCTGCCCGAGGTCGGCCCGCACGAAGACCCAGTCCTCGTCGGCCGCGACCGCCGGACGCAGCTCGGCCGGCAGGTTGTGCAGCCCGGCCTGGGCCGTCATCCGACCGGCAGCGCCGTCGCAGGCCGCCCACGCCCCGCGCAGCCGGTCGTCGCTGCCGACGTGCTCGCGCAGCCACCGCCAGCCGTAGGTCGTGGCGATCCGCTCCTGCCGACGCCACTCGAGCAGGGCCGGGACCACCGGGTGGGCACCCACCTGCGCCTCGAGGACCCACTTGCGTGTCGAGGGCACGTCGACGCCGGCGCGGGCGAGCATCGTCTTGACCTGGGCGGGGTTGCGCAGGTCGACGTGACCGGTGCCCGGCAGTGCTGCCAGCACCGGTGCGTCGCGTACCTGCCGGGACGCGAGCTCCTCGGCGACGTCGTGCGGCTCGGGACCGGCCGCCGCGGTGACCAGCCGGCTCGCGGCGGCCCGGTCGATGGGCAGGCCGGCACTCTCCAGCTCGACGCACAGGACCGCGGCAGCCGACTCGGCGCATGCCGTGGCGAGCGCACGAGGACCGGCGGCTCGCCTGACTTCGTGCTGGTGTCGGGCGACCTGCCGGGCCGCCTCCGCGAAGGCGGCGCAGCGCTGCGGCGTCGTCAACCACGCGCCCGAGACGGCGTCCGCGCGCAGGTGCCCGTCCGGGCGGACGAGGTCCTCGGGCGGCAGCTCGTCGGAGAGCAGGTCGAACAGGTCCCCGGTGGGCGCACTGGGCACGTCCTGGGGGTCCAGGCCGTGCGTCGCCGCCCAGGCCAGCTCGGGCCCGGCCGCCCACCCACCGTGGATGAGGCGGTGCACCTCGGCGACGTCCCACGTGCGGTCGAGGCGGGCGCCGGCGCGGATGGCCGCAGCGACGGCGTCGGCGGACCAAGTGACCCACCGCACGGTCGGGTCGAGCGCCTCGACGAGCGAGTTGAGGTCCGTGGTCGGTAGGGCAGGGGAGTGCGGGGGCAGCACGGCGCCCACCCCGTCCACGCCGACCACGACGGCCCCGAGATCCTCCACAGGCAGCGAGGCTACCGGCGTGATCCGACACTCCTTCCCGAGCACGGCTACTGCGAGCGCTGCATGGCAGGATCGACGGCGACACCACTGGCCGGCACCACACGAAGGACGTCACATGGGCCTCACCACCGACGCGCTCGGCATCGGGCGGAGCAAGGGCAAGCACGCATCCCGGGACACCCGCCCGGCCCTGGAGCAGGCCCGGGACCCGCAGGGCCGGTCCGGCGCCAACGGCGCGGTCGTGAAGCTCGTGCAGCAGCTGCTGGACATCGGCATCGACGGACACGGCCGCTTCGACTCGGCCGTCGCCGTCGGTGACGCCGCCCTGCTGAAGTCCGGCGGCAACGCCGACACGGCCATCGACCGGATCATCGCCGACCACATCCGGCTCGCCGGCGCCAGCGGCTTCGTCACCAACCTCGGCGGCTTCGCCACGATGGTCGTCGCGCTCCCGGCCAACGTCTTCGGCTTCTACGTCCTCGCCACACGGATGGCCGCGGCCGTCGCCCACGTGCGCGGCCACGACCTGGCGCGTGCCGAGGTGCGCTCGGCCGCCCTGCTCAGCCTGGTCGGCGCAGACGCCCAGGACCTGCTGGCCAAGGCCGGGATGGCCGCTCCGAGCGGTCGCCTCACATCCTTCGCGACGCAGCAGCTGTCCGGCCCCGCGTTGATGGTCGTCAACAAGGCTGTCGGCTTCCGCATCCTCAGCCAAGCGGGGAAGGGGGTCTTCGCCCGCTTCGGCAAGGCCGTCCCGGTCGTCGGCGGCGCCATCGGCGCCGGTATGGACGTGTGGCTGCTCAAGCAGCTCGCCGACCACGTGCGTGAGGAGTTCCCGCCCGCCGGCGACGCCCGGGCGTGACCACCGCAGGGGTAGCCTGATGGTGACAGTTCACCCCGGAGGTGTCCCGATGCCCGCAGGACCCAGCACGTACCGAGCCGCCCGCCTCGCCCACGCCATGCACGAGGCGTCCGCGACGCCCGGGGCCCCGAGCCTGTGGGCGCGAGCACGCGCCGTCCCGCGGATGGTCCGGGCCGTGCGGTCGGGGCAGTACACCGGCCTGACGTCGACGCGGCTGCTGATGCTGCTCGCCGGGGTCGGGTACATCGTCTCGCCGATCGACCTCGTCCCCGAGGGCCTCCTGCTCGCCTTCGGCCTCGTCGACGACGTCCTCGTCATCGGGTGGGTGGCCACCGTGCTGATGCGCGAGAGCGAGGACTTCATCGCCTGGGAACGCGACGCCGCCGCGTGGGCCGCGCAGCAGGGCCGGGGCCACGACGGCCGGGACGGGCAGACGGTGCCGTCCTACGTGGTCCCGGACTGACGCACCTCTTGCCACGTCCCCCGCAGTAGGACAATCTTGAGGGGCGGACATTCCGTGATCCGATAGTCGCTCAGCAGGGGGCGTTGACGATGGCTCACATTCGCTCAGTTCCGGTCGCACTGGCTGCGTCCGTTGGTATCGGTCTTGGTGCGATCGGCCTCGCGCCGGCGAGTGGGGCGTCATCCGATGGCCCCGTCACCGTCGCGAGTGGGCTCAACAACCCCCGTCAGCTCGCGGTGGGCCCCGGGCAGCGCCTGTATGTGGCCGAAGCGGGCACGAACGATTCCTGCAGCCCGATCTCCGGAGTTGACGAGGCCATCCAGTTCTGTGGGCTGGTGGGCTCCGTGACGCAGGTCAGGGGCGCCACACAGGAGCGGGTCGTGACCGGGCTGCCGACGTTGACCTTCAACGGCGAGCTCATGGGAGCGTCCGACGTCGACGTCCGCGGCAACTCGATCGCGGTGCTGGTGGGCGGCATGGCCATCGGCGCGAGCTCGCGTGATGGTCTGGGCGGGGACTTCGAGAGGTTCGGCACCCTGCAGACCGGGCGCCTGAGCCAGGCCGCGATCACCGGAGCGGATCTCGATGTCGCGGCCGACCTCAACGCGTACGAGGTGGCGAGCAACCCGGACGGCAACACTCCTCCCGACAGCAACGCGGTCGGCTTCGCGGCGCTGGACTCCAAGAACTGGGTCGTCACCGACGCCGGTGGCAACTACCTGCGCGAGGTCGGCAAGCGTGGGGAGAGCACCATCGCCGTCTTCCCGGACGGAGCGGCGGTGCCCAACCCGTTCGGTCCTGGCGAGATCTTGCCCCAGGCGGTCCCGACCGACGTCGCGGTCGGCCCCGACGGCGCGTACTACGTGTCGCAGTTGACCGGTTTCCCCTTCCCGACCGATGGCTCGACGATCTGGCGGGTGACGCGTGATGGGCAGGTGAGCGAGTACGCCACCGGTCTGACGACGGTCACCAGCCTGGCCTGGCAGGGTGACACGCTCTACGCCGTGCAGTACGACGACGTGAACTTCCTGGACGGACAGTTCATCGGGTCGCTGCGGCAGGTGACGCCGGGCGGCTCCGAGCACGAAGCGGTCGCATCGCACCTGTCGGCGCCGTACGGGGTCGCGATCCGTGGCAAGTCCGCCTACGTCACGACCGGCGCGACCTCCTCGGGCGGCGGCGCCGTGGTCCGGGTCGACCTGCGCTGACTCGAGCGGCCCCACCAGCACGGACGGGCATACCCACAGCCGCGATGCGTGCGCCGCGTTTCCCACAGGCCGCGAAGGGGGCCTGTCCTCGGCGGTGGTTCCTCGGCAGATTCGAGGCATGACAACGACAGTTCGCCCCCGTGACCCCGCCGAGCTCGCCGTGGTGCTCCCGTACCAGCTCGGCTACCACCCCGGACCCTCGGTCGTGGTGACCGTCCTGCACGACAAGCGGCTCGGGCTCGTCCAGCGCCATGACCTGCACACCGACCCCGACGGGTGCCGTGAGACCGCCCGGCAGGCGATGGCGATCGTCGCCCGCGAAGCGGCGACCTCGGTGATCGTCATCGCCCACGAGGACGGCGCCGGGGACTCGGCCCCCTTGTCGGAGGCGATGCTCGAGGCCGCTTTGGCCCAGGGACTCCACGTCCACGAGCGCGTCGTGGTGCGCGACGGGCGCTGGTACTCGCCCGACTGCCGGGAGAGCTGCTGCCCCGAGGATGGGCAGCCACTCCCGCGCCCGGAGGACGTGCCGGCGATCGCGGCCTTCGTCCACGCCGGCGTCGCGCCCCTGCCCAGCCGGGAGGCGATCGTCGAGGGCGTGCTGCCCGAGCGGGACGAGGAACGGGCCCGCTCGGTGGGCCTGCACCTGGCCTCGCTCGGGCGCTCGAGCAGCACGCAGACCTTCGGTGGCGGGGCCATCCGGCCACCCGTGCCCTGGACGGATCGGGGCGAGGACGTGCTCGAGTGGTGGACCCGGATCCTCGATCCGCGCCTGCAGGCCACCCCCGTCACCGACTTGGCCGACGAGGCGCTCGCGTGGGTGGCCGCATCGCTCCAGGACGTCGTCTGGCGGGACGCGCTCATGGGCATCCTCTGCCCGGGGGCGATGCCGGTGGCGGAGCAGGTGGGGCCCACCGTGGACGCGGCGGCCCTCGCCGCCCGGTGGTGCCCCTGGGTGCCGGACATCCTCTTCGAGGACGAGCTGGAGGGCCTGCCGCCGGAGGAGATCGAGCTCGCGCTCGCCGGGCCGGGCGACGTCTCGCCCCAGCAGTGGCACCAGGAGGTGCTGGCCGTGCGCTCGCGCCTGGTCGAGCTCACCCGGCTGCTTCCGGCGGGGGCGACGCCGCCGGTCCTGTCCCTGGTCGCCCACCTCGCCTGGTGGGTGGGGGACGGGACGATCGCCGGCATCTGCTTGGAGCGAGCACTCGAGATCGACCCGGACCACCGCCTCGCGGAGCTGATGCTGCGGCTGCTCTCCGCCGGGGTGCGGCCCTGGGACGGCCCCGGTGGCGCGGCTGCGGGGGAGGCTGCCTGAGGGTCCGGTGTGCGGACCCCACTCGATCCTCGTCGCTTCGATGGCTATGGTTGACCACAGGTCATGAGCGCCAGCGTCAAGCCCCGGCTTGCTGGCCGGCAACCCTCCTCGCGACGGGGTGCCCCGGGTGATGACCTGGCTGCACCGTAGGGGTGTGGCAAGGCGAGCCCCGGGAGTCATCATCATGAGCGTGACCACCAGGCCCCCGACGTCCTCGGGTTCCTGGCGAGACGGAGACCACCCCGGCCGCCGGAAGTTCGTCACCATCGGTGACCTCGATCTCGAGTCCGGCGACCGGTTGCCCGACGTGGTCCTCGCGTACGAGACGTGGGGCCGGCTCGACGAGACCGGTGACAACGCGATCCTCGTCGAGCACGCCCTCACCGGAGACAGCCACGTCGTCGGACCGGCCGGCCCCGGTCACCCGACGGCCGGTTGGTGGCCCGATCTCATCGGCTCCGGCGCGCCACTGGACACCGACGAGTTCTTCGTCGTCGCGATCAACGTCCTCGGTGGGTGCCAGGGCAGCACCGGCCCCGGCGCCCGGGCCGCCGACGGACGGGCGTGGGGGAGTCGATTCCCCCGGGTGACCATTCGCGACCAGGTCAACGCCGAGGCGCGACTGGCCGACGAGCTGGGCATTCGCACGTGGCACACCGTCATCGGCGGATCCATGGGCGGCATGCGCACCCTCGAGTGGGTCGCGAGCTTCCCCGACCGCGTCGCCACCGCCGTGGCGCTCGCGGCCAGCGGCTACGCCACGGCCGAGCAGATCGGCTGGAGCCAAGCGCAGATCCTCGCGATCCGCAACGACCCGTGGTTCGCCGACGGCGACTACTACGACCGTGCGCAGGGGCCCGAGGCCGGTCTGGGTATCGCCCGGCGCATCGCGCACATCACCTACCGCAGCGAGCCCGAGTTGCACCAGCGCTTCGACCGTGACGTGCGGGACGAGCCCGCCGGGGACAATGGCCGCCCGCGGTACGCCGTCGAGAGCTATCTCGACCACCACGGCGGCAAGCTCGCCGGGCGCTTCGACGCCAACTCCTACGCCGTGCTGTCCGAGGCGATGAACTCCCACGACATCACTCGCGGGCGCGAGGGGCTGCGCGAGGCCCTCGCCCCCTTCGCCGGCCGTCTGATCGTGGCCCCGGTCGACTCCGACCGGCTCTACCCGCCGCGCCTGTCCGAGGAGCTCGTCGAGGCCAAGCCGGGCGCCGAGCTGGTGACGATCAACTCCCTGGTGGGCCATGACGGGTTCCTCACGGAGGTCGAGCAGGTTGCGGACCTGCTGCGGTCCGTCGTGGTCGCGCCACGCCGGCACTGACCCCACGGATGCGATCGTCACCACGGCACGCGTGAGACAGGTCACGCAGTGGCGGTGTAGCGTTCGGCCAAGATCTTCCACCAGCCAGTCGTTGCGAGGAGCAGAAGATGATCGTCGTCGGTTATGTGTCGACCAAGGAGGGCGAGGCCGCACTCGAGCGGGCCTTCGAGGAGTGCAAGCTGCGCAACGAGGAGCTCACCGTCATCCACTCGGATCGCGGCGGCTCCGGTCTCAGCGGTGAGGCCGCCCGCAAGAACGACAGCGACCTGCGTCGTGTCGGTGCCCGCCTCGAGGACGCCGATGTCAAGGGTGAGGTCCGCGGGCTCGTGCGTGGCAAGGAGCCGGCCGAGGACCTCATCGCCGTCGCCGAGGAGACCGACGCGTCGCTGATCATCATCGGTCTGCGTCGCCGCACGCCCGTCGGGAAACTGATCCTCGGCTCCAACGCGCAGCGTGTCCTGCTCGACGCACCGTGCGACGTGCTCGCCGTCAAGGCAGCCCTCCGCTGAGCGCTGCACGCCACCGCGACCGGGGTGCTTCCGAGGGGGAGGCACCCCGGTCGCTTACACCCTCGGACCACCCTCGTGTGCACGTGCACGGGGGCAACGTTTTATAATGGTGACCGAGCCCAACGCAGAGCGTCCGGGCAAGTCGGGACACAGGGGAGACGCCACCTCCGAAGTGCCCCGGCGGAATCCACCGTGACGAAAGGTTGTTGGTGACTGCTGTGTCCCCACGGTCCGACGGGGCGCAGGGCTCCCTCCCCAAGGAGTTCTCGCACCCAGCGCTCCAGGAGTTGGTGCGCCAAGGACACACCGCAGGGCTGGTCACGCCAGACCAGCTTCAGATTGCATTCAGCGAAGCCAAGATCACCCCCAGCCGGGGTAAGGCCGTCTTGCGTGCGCTCGACGACCAGGGAATTGAGGTTCAGGTGCCAAAGTCCATAGCCGCGAAGAAGACGGCCAAGAAGGCCCCCGCGAAGAAGGCCGCGGCTGCCAAGACGGCGGAGACGCCGGCGGAGAAGTCCACGCCGGCGAAGAAGACGAGCGCCGCGAAGGCCACCACGACGAAGAAGGCCGCCGCGAAGAAGACCACGCCCGCCAAGGCCGCCGAGACGCCGGCGAAGAAGACGAGCGCCGCGAAGGCCACCACGACGAAGAAGGCCGCCGCGAAGAAGACCACGGCCGCGCCGCCGACGAAGAAGGCCGCGACCAAGAAGACCGCTGCGACGAAGACGACCGCGGCCGCCGCGGCAGCCCCGCCGAAGAAGGTCGCGCCCGCCAAGCAGGCTGCCGCGAAGAAGGCCGCGGCCAAGAGCGCCGCCTCCAACCCGACGACCACCACGGCCGAGGAGCCCGAAGAGGGCGAGGATGAGGTCCTGGGCGAAGAGCCCAAGGACTCGTCCAAGGGCAAGCGTGACGAGACCGACGAGAAGGGCGGCTTCGTCATCAGCAACGATGACGACGGCGACGCTCCGGCGCAGCAGGTCGTCACCGCGGGCGCCACCGCGGACCCGGTCAAGGACTACCTGAAGCAGATCGGCAAGGTCGCCCTCCTCAACGCCGAGCAGGAGGTCGAGCTCGCCAAGCGCATCGAGGCCGGTCTCTTCGCGGAGGAGAAGCTGGCCACCGCCGAGAAGATCGACATGAAGTTCAAGCGCGAGCTGTGGTGGATCTCCCAGGACGGCAAGAACGCGAAGAACCACCTCCTCGAGGCCAACCTGCGTCTCGTCGTCTCGCTCGCCAAGCGGTACACCGGTCGCGGGATGCTCTTCCTCGACCTCATCCAGGAGGGCAACCTCGGTCTGATCCGTGCGGTCGAGAAGTTCGACTACACGAAGGGATACAAGTTCTCCACGTACGCGACGTGGTGGATCCGTCAGGCGATCACCCGCGCGATGGCCGACCAGGCCCGCACCATCCGCATCCCGGTGCACATGGTCGAGGTCATCAACAAGCTCGCTCGCGTGCAGCGCCAGATGCTCCAGGACCTGGGCCGCGAGCCCACCCCGGAGGAGCTGGCCAAGGAGCTGGACATGACCCCGGAGAAGGTCGTCGAGGTCCAGAAGTACGGTCGCGAGCCGATCTCCCTGCACACCCCCCTCGGTGAGGACGGTGACTCCGAGTTCGGTGACCTCATCGAGGACTCCGAGGCGGTCGTCCCGGCCGACGCGGTCAGCTTCACCCTCCTGCAGGAGCAGCTGCACTCGGTCCTGGACACCCTCAGCGAGCGCGAGGCCGGCGTGGTCTCGATGCGCTTCGGCCTGACCGACGGCCAGCCGAAGACCCTCGACGAGATCGGCAAGGTCTACGGGGTCACCCGTGAGCGCATCCGCCAGATAGAGAGCAAGACCATGAGCAAGCTGCGCCACCCGAGCCGTTCGCAGGTCCTGCGCGACTACCTGGACTGAGCATCACCACGACGAAGGGGGCGTCCACCATCGCGGTGGGCGCCCCCTTCGCCGTGTCCGGTCGCCGTGTCCGGTCGACGCCGTGCCTCAGCGTCGGCGGACCACGTCGACCAGTCGCTGCGGCAGGGAGAGCCAGGCGTCGACACCGGCGCGGGGCCACAGGGCCGCCTTCAGGCGTGAGCCGGCCATCCGCTGCTGGCGGACCTCGCCGACGATCGAGGAGACCTCGGCGCGGATGTCGGGCAGCTGCTGGTCGGGGCGGCCGTAGCGGGCCCGCTCCACGGTCACCACGACGTGGTCGAGCTGCTCACGGGCCGGCTCGTCGAGGTAGCCGTGACGGCTGACCCAGTCGCCGGCGCGGCGGGGCGTGGCCCCGACCGGCGGGCGCAGGCCCAGGTCGTCCAGTCGTTCGAGCAGGTCCTCCCACTCCGCCTCGATCCGGGTCGGGGCGTCGCCGGCCGTGGCCCGATCACGTCGGCGGGCCAGCCATGCGCTGACCGGCATGAGACCCAGGGCGGCCACGACGAGCAGGAGGCCCAGCAGCCACCTGCGCCAGTGGAAGGTCTCGGCCTCGCCGCCGGGCTGGTCGGTCGCGGTCGGGTCGTCCAGCTGCGGGGACGCCTGCGTCGTCGTGGTCGTGGTCTCGCTCGTGGTCGTTGACTCCGGCGAAGTCGCGGCCCCTTCGCGCTCGAGGGCGATGGAGTACGACGGCACGCTCGCGGCGCGGGCACCCGGGGTCGGCTCGAAGCGCGTCCACCCGACGCCGTGGAAGTACAGCTCCGGCCAGGCGTGGGCGTCGCTCGCGCGGATGACGCGCTCGTCGGTGCCTGCTGCCGTGCCGGGCAGGAAGCCGACGACCACCCGGGCGGGGATGCCGTGGGCACGCGCCAGCAGGGTCATGGTCGAGGCGAACTGCTGGCAGTAGCCGACCTTCGTCTCGAGGAAGGAGAGGATCGGGTCGTCGGGGGAGCCCGGTGGGTCGGGGACCTCGAGGTCGTACGCGAACTGCGACCCACGCAGGTACTCCTGGAAGGCCTGGGCCGCCTTCAGGTCGTCGACGTCCTGCGGGGCGAGCGAGGCGGCCAGCTCCTGGATCGTCTCGGCCGACGCGGGGTCGAGGGCGAGGTTCTCGTCGGCGTGGGCAGCGAGGTCGATCGAGGACCGGGGGGCGCCCGTGCCGAAGTCCTCCTCCTGCGGGTCCAGCTCGAGGTAGCTGCTCGAGTAGCTGCCCGGGGTGCGCTGGACCCGGGCGGAGCCGTCGGTGCCGAGAGCCCAGGGGAGGCCACCGGTGTCGACCTCGGTGAGGTGGAGCGGCAGGGCGATCTGCGGGGCGGCCACGCCATTGGCCTCGACGTCGATGGCGCGCTCCTCCCGGGGGATGCCCTCGTCCGCGGCGGGCGCCGGGGCGGGCAGCTGGAAGCCCTCGCGGGGCTGGGGAGCATCCGAGCGCATCCGCCCGAAGCCGTCCCGGAAGTCCGTGACCACGGCGACCCGAAGCGGCTCCGGCGTCGGGTCGTCGGTCGTGTAGCGCAGCACCGGTTCCTCGCTCGGCGAGGCGAGGCTGCGTTTGAGGTCGAGCTCGGTCGACAGGCGGATGCCGTCGGTCGAGCGGGCCGATCCGGCACCTCCCGCGCCGAGCCCGTCGAGGACGTAGCGCGTGGGCAGGTGGGGCAGGGCCGGCGGGACGAGCACTGCAGCGGCGAGGCAGACCGCGGCCAGTCGGGCGGCCTGCCACCGCAACGAGCGCTCGGCGACGCCCTCGGCGTCGGAGCTGTCCCTCATCAGCGGGACGGCCGTCATCCACTCGCGCAGCTCCCGGTCGTGCTGGTTGGCGACCATCGCCAGCCACAGCACGCCGCCCACGGCGAACCAGCCCCAGGGCAGGGCGCCGCCGGAGTTCGCCGCGGAGACGAGGAAGAGGGAGAGCAGGGGCAACCCCGCAACCGACGGGGACGCGGCCGTCGCTGCCGACATGTCGACGGCCAACCCGACGACCACGACGATGATGACGAGCATGACGCTCACCCCGGGACTCTCCGGCGCGGGAGCGGCGTAGGTGGTGATCGTCTCCCGGGCGTCGTACACGTAGTCCAGCAGGCGCGGCACCGTCCGGGTGGTCGGCACGATTCCGTAGACGGTGGTCCCACCGAGCTGGGTGACCAGGACGTACGCCGTCCCGGCCAGGAGCTGGCCGAGGATGGTCACCCCGGCGCGTCGGGCGAGCCCGCGCAGCACGATGCCGGTGACCATGACGACCAGGACGCCGAGCGCTGCGGTCGGCAGCCAGGCGGATTCCCTGAAGAGCGCCGTCAGCGGCATCGCGACGACGAGGGTGGCCATGGCCGCGAGCGACGCGGCGACGCCGTGCGTCCTGGAGCTCATCGGTGCGCCGCCCGTCCGACCACCAGCTGCTCCCACAGGCGGGGGAGCTGGTCACCGGGGCGCACGACCGAGCTGCACCAGCCACCCAGGGCCAACTGCTGCGCGGTCAGGTCTGCGGCGCCGCTGCTGCCCGCATCGAAACCGCCTCGGTCGATGACCAGCGCCAGACCGTGTGCAGCGCGTGCGGCGCACAGCTCGGCGTCCTGGTGGGCGAGCGCGCCGATCACCGTGACGACGAGCCCTCCGCCGTGCTGGGCGAAGTCCTCGAGTGCCTCGACCATGCTCTGCGCCGATGTCTGCTCCGACGGCTGCACGGCGGCCAGAAGGTCGAGGGCGAGGTCGATGGTCTCCAACGGGACGGCCCGCCCCACCTCGTCGGAGGCGAGGTGGAGATGGACCTCGAAGCGCTCGCCGAGCAGCAGTGCCGTGATGGACGCGGCAGCGGTGACGGCCCATTCGAAGGAGCCGCCGTTGCCGGTCCCGGCATGCACGCGGGCGCGGTCGTCCAGGACGACCAGGGCGCGACGGCGGGCGGGTTCCTCGTCCTGGCGCACCATCGTCTCCCCGGTGCGGGCGGTGGAGCGCCAGTGGATGCGGCGCAGGTCGTCGCCGATCCGGTACTCGCGCACGCCGATGTCGTCCTCACCGTGCAGCGCCATCCGCGGCGACGACGCGGACTCGCCGCCGCTGCCTGCGGGGACGCCTCGGACGGGCAGCAGGGGCAGGGTGCGCGGCAGGACGACGAGCGCGTCCCGGCCGGGGACGGCGACCGAGCGGGTGGCCAGGCCGAAGGGGTCGCTCGTGCGAACGGTCAGCTCTCCGATCGCGTGGTGGCCGCGCACGTGGGAGCGCACCCGGTAGTGCAGCGCGCGCTCCTCGTCCCGACGCAGCCGGGGGATCAGCAGGTGGGGCCGGTCGCCGAGCGCGTAGGCCAGCCCCTCCTCGGCACGCAGCAGGGGGGAGGTGGACCGGCCGGTGTTGCGGACGCGGAGCGTGACGTCGGCGTGCCCGTCGATCGCGACGCGCGCCGGTGAGAGCGAGCGGGTGACCTCGAGTGAGACCGAGCGCCGCGCCAGGAGGGAGGCCAGCAGGGGGA
This sequence comes from Janibacter cremeus, assembly GCF_013409205.1. Classification (NCBI taxonomy): domain Bacteria; kingdom Bacillati; phylum Actinomycetota; class Actinomycetes; order Micrococcales; family Intrasporangiaceae; genus Janibacter; species Janibacter cremeus. The sequence goes on along the minus strand of NZ_JACCAE010000001.1, from coordinate 472,417 downwards.
GGGTGACCAGCAGCGCCCCGACCCTCGTCAGGTCGTGCAGCCCGAGGACCATGCCGGCCAGGGCGATGAGCACCCCTGCGCCGACGAAGACACGTCCACGAAGGGTCATCGCTCAGCCGTGGCCGGGCACGCGCGTGCGCGCCAGGATGTCCGCGACGACCTCGGCCGCGGAGCGGCGGGCGAGCTGGGCCTCGCTGCTGAGCAGGAGCCGGTGCTCGAGCACGACGGTGGCCAGCGACTGGACGTCGTCCGGCAGCACGTGGTCGCGGCCGGCGAGGGCGGCGTGCGCGCGAGCGGCCCGCAGCAGGTGCAGGGTTGCGCGCGGCGAGGCGCCGAGGCGGATCTGGGAGCTGGTGCGGGTGGCCGTGGCCAGGTCGACGACGTACTGCCGCACGGCGGGGGAGGCGTACACGGTGCGCACGGCACGGACGAGAGCGACGATCCCCTCGGCATCGGTCACCGGGTCGAGCCCGTCCAGTGGGGAGCGCGACCCGTGGTGGTCGAGCATGTCGACCTCCGAGGCCGCCGTCGGGTAGCCGACGGACAGGCGGGCCATGAAGCGGTCGCGCTGGGCCTCGGGGAGGGGATAGGTGCCCTCCATCTCCACAGGGTTCTGCGTGGCCATGATGATGAAGGGCTCCGGGAGCTGGTAAGTCTCCCCGTCGACGGTGACCTGCGCCTCCTCCATGCACTCCAGGAGGGCTGACTGCGCCTTGGGTGAGGCGCGATTGATCTCGTCACCGACGACGACGTTGGCGAAGACGGCCCCGGGCCGGAACTCGAAGTGGCGGGTCTGCTGGTTGTAGATGTTCACGCCGGTGATGTCGCTCGGCAGCAGGTCCGGGGTGAACTGGACGCGGCGCACCGAGGCGTCGAGGCTGCGGGCGAGGGTCTTGGCCAGCATCGTCTTGCCGACGCCGGGCACGTCCTCGATGAGCAGGTGCCCCCCCGCGAGGAGCACGGTGATCGCGGTTCGCACGACGTCCGGCTTGCCCTCGATGACGCCGTTCATCGCCTCGGCGAGGCGCGCCCCCACGGCCACGACGTGCTCGAGGTCCTCGCTCGGGCTCTGCACGGGCGCAGTGCCTTCCCTGCTCAGCGTCACCACGACTCCGATCCGTAGGGGTCCCGGACGTTCCCCCACTTCGCTCCAACTCACCCCCGAGCCTACGGGGCCACACGACGCATCCCTGCTCCCTCGGGCTCCCCACCTGCAGGTTCTGCACCCCGATCGGCCGGAGAAGATCGAGGATGACGGGCTGGTCGAAAATTCCCTCCACTTTGCCCCATCCCTTGTTTGTCAGGGAAAACTCAGGGGAATTGGTTCGGATCTGCGGGCGTGGAGGGTGTGTTTTGACGATAGGTGGAGTAAAGTGGGGGATCAAGGAAGCCGGTGGTGGCATTCGGGTCGATTCGAAGGGGAGGTGGCGCGATGTTCCTCGGGACGCACACACCTCGTCTCGACGAGAAGGGACGCCTCTTCCTCCCCGCGAAGTTTCGCGACAAGCTCGCCGGTGGCCTCGTGATGACCCGCGGCCAGGAGCGCTGCCTCTACGTCTTCCCCATGGACGAGTTCGTCAAGGTCACCCAGACGTTCCAGCAGGCCCCCACCTCCAGCAAGGCCGCCCGCGACTACATGCGTGTCTTCCTCTCCGGGGCGAGCGACGAGATCCCCGACAAGCAGGGCCGGGTCACCGTGCCGTCCGCGCTGCGCGACTACGCCGGTCTCGACCGCGACTGCACCGTCATCGGGGCCGGCTCCCGGGTCGAGGTCTGGGACACCGCCGCGTGGGACGAGTACCTGGCCAGCACCGAGCAGGCCTTCGCCGACCAGTCCGAGGAGGTGATCCCCGGACTCATGTGACCGCAGCTGCCATCCGGCCTCCAGCCGTGACGGCGCCGACCCGACTTCCCCCGGGCCGGAACGTCCCGGATGGGGACCAGGTGCCAGCTGCAGGACACGACGAGGCATCGGAGATCACCCCGCTCACCCACAGCAACCAGCACACACGACGAGATGACGAAGGGAGTGCCCGTGGACGACGCAGACGCCCGCCCCGAGCAGGGGCGAGACGCTGCCGGCCGGCACGTCCCCGTCATGCTCGAGGAGGTCCTCGATCTGCTGGCGCCCGTCCTGACAACGCCCCCTCCGGGCGCTGACAGGCTCGTCCACGTCGACGGCACCCTGGGCATGGGCGGCCACGCCGAGGCGGTCCTGGCGGCCAGTGCGGACGTGCACCTCGTCGGCATCGACCGCGACCCGCAGGCGCTGGAGCTCGCGGGGGAGCGACTCGCCCGATTCGGTGACCGCGTCACCCTCGTGCACGCGACCAACGACGAGATCGACGTGGTCCTCGACGAGCTGGGCATCGACACCGTCACCTCGGCCTTCTTCGACCTCGGCGTCTCCTCCCTGCAGCTCGACGAGACCGAGCGCGGCTTCGCCTACGCGCACGACGCCCCGCTGGACATGCGGATGGACCCGGGCGTCGGCATGACCGCCGCCGACGTGCTCAACACCTACCAGGCCCGCGACCTGGCCCGCGTCCTCTCCCAGTACGGGGAGGAGCGCTTCGCCCGCAAGATCGCCGCGGCGATCGTCCGGGAGCGGGAGATCACCCCCTTCGTCACCTCCGCACGCCTGGTGGAGCTGCTGCGCAGCACCATCCCGATGGCCACCCAGCGCGGTGGCGGTCACCCGGCCAAGCGCACCTTCCAGGCGCTGCGGATCGAGGTCAACGAGGAGCTGGCCGGCTGGAGTCGGGCCCTGCCCGTGGCGCTGCGCCGCGTGGCCATCGGCGGCCGGATCGCCGTGCTGTCCTTCCACTCCCTCGAGGACCGCATCACCAAGCGGGCCCTGGCCGCCGGTGCCACCTCCACCGCGCCCCACGACCTGCCCGTCGAGCCACCCGAGCACCAGGCCGAGCTGCGACTGCTCACCCGCGGTGCCCTCGTGCCCACGCAGGCAGAGCTCGACACCAACCCCAGATCCGCCTCGGTGCGCCTGCGCGCAGCCGAGCGCACCAAAGCACCCAGGTCGACGAAAGGCACTGCGCGATGAGCCAGATGTCCGTGGCAACCACCCTCGCCAAGCGCTCCACCTCGGGCGAGCGACGTACCTCGCTGCGCGTCGTCACCCCGCAGGAGCGGACCGGCTCTGCCTGGTTCCCCGTCCTGTGCATCGCGCTGCTGCTCGCCGGCCTGGGGGCCGTGCTGGGACTGAACACGGCGATGGCGCAGGACTCCTTCGAGGTGACGGCCCTGGAGGCCAGGACCGCCGAGCTCGCCGACACCGAAGCGGCCCTCCAGCAGTCGATCAACGACCGTTCATCCCCGCAGAACCTGGCCAGCGAGGCCCGGGCACTGGGCATGGCGCCCAGCAGCACCGCCGCCTTCATCGACATCGACAAGGGCCGGATCCTCGGCGTGGCGACGGTCGCGGAGAACCCGGAGGGATTTACCGTGGACGCAGCGGCCACGGCCACCGTGGACGAGCAGCAGTCATCTCAGAAGACGTCGTCGGACGACAAGGCCGCCGACAGCAAGGACGACGAGGCGGCCAAGGACTCGGACACCTCCGAGTCCACGATCGACTGACCCACACGACCACCCGCGACGCAGAGAGGCAGCGCCTGTGACCGAGCGTCGATCCGGCGGCAGCGGGTCCTCGCCCCGCCGCACGCCCGGAGCGAAGGGGGCGACCCCCCGGCCACGCACCGCGCCCACGGCCAAGAAGACCGCGGCGAAGAAGTCGAGCGCTCGCAAGGCGGCACCGCGTCGACCGGCCGCGGGAGGGCCGAGCGCGAAGAAGGCCACAACCAGCCGCCCGGCCCCACGGCGACAGACCCCCGCGGCAGCGTCGGTGGCGCCCGGCAACTCCAGGGCACGCATGCGGGCCCTGATGGTCGCCTCGCTGATCGTGCTCAGCCTCTTCGCGGCGCAGTTGCTGCGCATCCAGGGATTCGACTCCGAGGCCGTCGCCGCCAACGCCCTGGCCCAGCGCACCCATACCGAGACCATCCCGGCACAGCGCGGCACGATCTACGGTGTCAACGGCACCGCTCTGGCCCAGAGCCAGGAGCGGCGCACCGTCACCGTCGACCAGACGGCCGTACCCGAGTACACCAAGACCGTCGACGACGAGCTGACCGAGGTCGGCGTCGAGGGGGCGGCCCGGGACCTGGCACAGTTGCTCGACGAGTCGGCCGGGGACCTGCAGGAGATGATGACGGGGCAGGAGCGCTATGTCGTCCTCGCCAAGAACATCTCGCCCCTGACCTGGCGCAGGATCAACGACCTGGGCATCCCCGGCATCTACTCCGAGCGCACCTCCCAGCGCACCTACCCGCAATCGACGACGGCCGCCTCGCTCGTCGGTTTCGTCCAGCCCCAGGACCAGAGCGCCGGCGCCGGTCTGGAGCTGCAGTTCGACGACGTCCTGACCGGCGAACCCGGCCGGGCGACCTACCAGATCGCCCAGGACGGCTCCCGCCTGCCCAACGCGTCGGACGAGGTCAACTCCGCCCAGCCCGGGCGCGACATCCGCCTGACGATCGACAACGACATCCAGTGGTACGCGCAGAACGCGCTGGCCAACCAGGTCGAGGAGACCAAGGCGCTCTCCGGCACGATCGTCGTCGAGGACGTCAACACCGGTGAGCTCGTCTCGTTGGCCTCGTACCCGACCTTCGACCCCAACGACCTCGGTAGCGCCGACGGCGTGTACACCAACCTCGCCTTCAGCGACGTCTTCGAGCCCGGTTCGACAGCGAAGATCATGACCGTCGCCGCCGGCCTCGAGGAGGGCACGATCACCCCGAGCTCGCCGATGCTCCTCCCGGGATCGATGCGCCGCGGCAACGCCACGCTCAAGGACTCCCATCCCCACCCGGACGAGTACCGCACCGTCGCCGGTGCCCTCGCCGAGTCGAGCAACACCGGCATGATGCTCATCGGCGAGACGATGTCGCCCAAGACGCTCGAGGAGTACCTGCGCCGCTTCGGCCTGGGGTCGAAGAGCGGGTCCGGCTTCCCCGGCGAGTCCGCCGGTCTGTTGCCGCCGGCGCAGGAGTGGAGCGGCTCGCAGCGGTACACGATGACCTACGGCCAGGGTGTCTCGACGACCGCGATCCAGGCGACCAACGTCTTCCAGGCCATCGCCAATGACGGCGTGCGGCTCAGCCCGACTTTCGTCGACGCGATCAAGGACGAGGAGGGCAGATGGCAGCCGGCGCAGGAGGCCGAGAGCACGCGCGCGGTGTCGAAGAAGACCGCCAACCAGGTCTCGCGGATGCTCGAGGGGGTCGTCTCCGAGGAGGGCACCGCCCCCAAGGCGCAGATCGAGGGCTACAGCGTTGCCGGCAAGACCGGTACGGCCGACCGCTACGACCCGGACACCGGTGGCTACTCCGGCAAGACGGCCAGCTTCATCGGCTACGCGCCGGCCGACGACCCGCAGCTCGTGGTCTCGGTGATCCTGCAGCGCCCGATCAAGGGCTACTACGGCGGCACCGTCGCCGCACCGGTCTTCAAGGACGTCATGACCTACGCGCTGCAGAAGCAGAAGGTCCCGCCGACGCCGAAGGACGAGCGCACCCCGAAGGTGCGTACCGTGCCGCCCGGCGAGCCCGACATGAACGACCCCGATCTCCTGCGTGACCGGGGCGCTCCCGGTGGAGGGTAAGGTCGACGATCGTGCCATTTCCACGTCCTGAGCGGGTGCAGCCGCTGACGCTGGCCGCGGTGGCCGAGGTCCTGGGATCCGACGCGGCCCGCCTCGTCGACCCCTCGACCGAGGCGGTCGCGGTGACCGGTGTCTCCCTCGACACGGCCACCGTGCGTCCCGGCGACCTGTGGGCCGCGCTGCCCGGCGCCCGCGTCCACGGTGCCGACTTCGTGGTGGCGGCCGCCGAGGCGGGGGCGGCTGCCGTCCTCACCGACGCGGACGGCGTCTCCCGGATCGCGGCGAAGGGGGTCGACCTGCCCGTCATCGAGGTGGCCGGTCCGCGCTCGCGTCTGGGCGAGGTCTCCGCGGCGATCTACGACAGCGCGGCGGTGATGCCCACGATGTTCGGCATCACCGGCACCAACGGCAAGACGACGATCGCCTACCTGATGGTCTCGGCGCTCGAGGCACTCGGCCACACCACGGGTCTGATCGGCACCATCGAGACCCGCGTGGGCGACCAGCGGATCAAGTCGGTGCGCACGACCCCGGAGACGACGGACCTGCACGCCCTGCTGTCGGTCATGGGGGAGCGGGGCGTCGACGACTGCGTCATGGAGGTCTCCAGCCATGCGCTGACGCTCCACCGCGTCGACGAGGTCGTCTACGACGTCGCCCTCTTCTCCAACCTCAGCCAGGACCACCTGGACTTCCACCTGACGATGGAGGACTACTTCCGGGCCAAGGCGAGCCTCTTCACGCCGCAACGCTCCCGGCAGGGCGTGGTGTGCGTCGACGACGAGTGGGGCCTGCGCCTGGCGCAGGAGGCCAGCGTCCCCGTCACCACGGTGACCTCCCGTCTGGATGTCGAGGCCGACTGGGTGATCGGCGGCGATCCGCGCGAGAACGACCTGACCCTGACCGGCACCGACCGGACGCTCCACCTGCGCTCGGCACTGCCCGGCGACTTCAACCGCGTCAACACCGCGATGGCGGCCGTCGCGCTCATGCTCTCCGGCGTCGCACCCGACGCCGCCGCCGAGGCGATCCTCACCCGCCCGGACGTCCCCGGGCGGATGGAGCTGGTGCTCCCCAGTGACGTCACGCGCGCCGACGCGGACGATCTGCCGACCGCCCTGGTGGACTTCGCGCACACCCCCGACGCCGTCGGTGCGGTGCTGTCGGCGCTGCGCCTGCAGACCAACGGCCAGCTCGTCGTCGTCCTCGGCGCCGGTGGCAGCCGTGACCCGGGCAAGCGCGCGGGGATGGGCGCCGCTGCGGCCGCGCACGCCGACGTCGTCATCGTCACCGACGACAACCCCCGCGACGAGGACCCACGGGTCATCCGCGCGGCCGTCGCCGACGGTGTCTGGCCACGCTCCCGTGCCCGGTTGGAGAACGTCGCCGGGCGCACCGCGGCGATCGAGATGGCCGTCGAGTTCGCCTGCGAGGCCGGACCCGGCGCCACCGTCGCCGTCCTGGGCAAGGGCCACGAGCAGGGTCAGGAGGTCCGCGGCGAGGTTCGCGACCACGACGACCGGGTGGTCCTGCGGGCCGCCCTCGACCACCGGAGCGTCACGGGATGATCGCCACGACCTTGGGCGCCGTCGCCGACATCACCGGCGGGCGCCTGCACGGATGCAGCGCGAGCGAGGCCGACACGATCACCGTCGACGGCCCCGTCGTCACCGACTCCCGCGAGGCGGCCCGCGGCAGCCTCTACATCGCCCGTGTGGGGGAGAGCGCCGACGGCCACCAGTTCGTCCCTGCCGCGGCGAAGGGTGGCGCGGTCGCCGCCATCACCACCCGCCGGGTCGACGGCCTGCCGGCCGTCGTCGTCGAGGACGAGCAGGCAGCCTTCGTCGCCCTGGCGCGACACCTCGTCGACTCCCGCCCGGACCTGACCGTCATCGGGATCACCGGTTCCTCGGGCAAGACGAGCACCAAGGACCTGCTCGGCTCGGTCCTCGACGTCGACGGCGAGACGGTCGCCCCGCTCGGCTCCTACAACTCCGAGGTCGGGGTGCCGCTGACCGTCTGCCGGATCACCCCGGCGACCAGTCACCTCGTCGTCGAGATGGGGGCCCGCGGCATCGGGCACATCGAGTACCTCACCCACATCGCCCCGCCGCGCATCGGGATCGTGCTCAACGTCGGCCACGCCCACGTGGGTGAGTTCGGGTCGCTGGAGGCCGTCGGCCGCGCGAAGAGCGAGCTTCCCGCCGCGCTGCCCCGGGACGGGGTGGCCGTCCTCAACGCCGACGACCCGGTCGTCGCCGGCATGGCCGCCCGCACCCGGGCCCACGTCGTCCTCGTCGGCGAGTGCGAAGGGGCCACCGTGCGCGCCACGGACGTGACCCTCGACGAGGCCGGCCGCGCCACGTTCACCGTCACCGCCCCCTTCGGCACCGCGCAGGTGACCCTGGGCCTCGTCGGCCGCCACCACGTCGGCAACGCCCTGGCCGTCATCGCCGCCGCCCACGCCGCCGGGATGGACCTCGACCCGATCGTCACCGCGCTGGCCGCGGCGCGGCCGTTGAGCCGCTGGCGGATGGAGGTCACCCGTCGCCGGGACGGCGTGACCATCGTCAACGACGCCTACAACGCCAACCCCGACTCGATGTCGGCCGCCCTGCGCTCGGTGGCCGGGATGGCCACGCAGGGCCGTCGCTGGGCCGTTCTCGGGGCGATGCTCGAGCTCGGTGACGACGCGCCGGTCCTGCACGCGCAGGTCGGGACGGAGGTCGCGCAGCTGGGCTTCGACGAGCTGCTCGTCGTCGGCCGGGACGCGCAGCCACTGGCCGACGGTGCCCGTGGGGTCGCAGGTGAGGGCCCGCGCGTGCGGACCGTTCCCGATGCCGACGCCGCCGAGGACCTGCTGGACGAAGAACTCTCGAGGGATGACGTCGTGTTGTTCAAGTCCAGCCGAGACGCCGGGCTACGGTGGCTCGGAGATCGAATCGTCCAGAGGGAGGCCCGCGCATGAAGGCGGTGCTCATCGCGTCCGTCGTGTCCCTCGTCGTGGCCCTGCTGGGTACGCCGATGTTCATCAAGTACCTGGTCAAGCAGGGGTACGGACAGTTCATCCGCGACGACGGACCCGACTCGCACCACACCAAGCGTGGTACCCCGACGATGGGCGGTGCGGTCATCATCCTCTCGACCGTCGCTGCCTACGTCATCGCGCACCTGGTGCTGTGGTCGCCCCCCACCGCGAGCGGCATCCTCGTGCTCTTCCTCATGGTCGGCCTGGGTGCCGTCGGTTTCGCCGACGACTACATCAAGATCAGCAAGCAGCGCAGCCTCGGCCTGAAGTCGGGGGAGAAGCTCGTCGGGCAGGGCCTCGTCGGCGTGACCTTCGCGGTCCTGGCCCTGCAGTTCCCCAACGAGGGACTGCGCACGCCGGCCTCGACGCACGTCTCCTTCGTCCGCGACCTGCCGCTCGACCTGTACTTCGCCGGACCGGTCATCGGCATGCTGCTGTTCATCATCTGGTCCAACCTGATGATCGCGGGTACCTCCAACGGCGTGAACCTGACCGACGGCCTCGACGGCCTCGCGACCGGGTCCTCGGTGATGGTCTTCGCCGCCTACGTCGTGATCTCGATCTGGCAGTTCAACCAGAACTGCCAGATCAACCCCGGCAGCAAGTGCTACGACGTGCGCGACCCGCTCGATCTCGCGGTCGTCGCTGCAGCCGGCACCGGGGCGTGCTTCGGCTTCCTGTGGTGGAATGCCTCGCCGGCGAAGATCTTCATGGGGGACACCGGTTCGCTCGCGCTCGGTGGCGCCCTGGCCGGCCTGGCGATCCTGTCGCAGACCCAGCTGCTCATCGTCCTGCTCGGCGGCCTCTTCGTCACCATCACCCTCTCGGTGATCATCCAGGTCGCCTCCTTCAAGTCCACCGGCAAACGGGTCTTCCGGATGGCGCCGTTGCAGCACCACTTCGAGCTGCTGGGGTGGCAGGAGGTCACGATCGTCATCCGCTTCTGGATCATCGCCGGGCTCTTCGTCGGCCTCGGTCTGGCCGTCTTCTATGCCGAGTGGGTCGTGGGGGCCCCCTCGTGACCGGGGCGTCCGCCGGGACCGCCCGCAGCGCTCGACTGGCCGACCTGACCCATCGCGATGCCGATTGGTCCGGGCTGCGCGTCGTCGTCGCCGGGTTGGGGGTCTCCGGCTTCGCCGCCGCCGACTCCTTGCTCGAGCACGGCGCCCGCGTGCGCGTCGTCGACGCGGTGGCGCCCGAGCCCGGGTCCGACTCCATGCTGGCCCAGCGCGCGCAGGTCCTCGACGTGCTGGGGGCGCAGCTGCTGCTCGGGGACGGCGCGCCCGAGGCACTGCCGGGTCCCGCCGAGGAGATCGACCTCGTCGTCACCTCCCCGGGGTGGCCCCCGCACCAGCCGCTGCTGGCGGCCGCCGCGGAGGCCGGCATCCCCATCTGGGGCGACGTCGAGCTCGCCTGGCGGATGCGACCGAGCCAGGGCGGCGCGCCCTGGCTGCTCGTGACCGGCACCAACGGCAAGACGACTACCGTGCAGATGCTCACCGCGATGCTGCAGGCAGCCGGACTGCGTGCGGCCAGCGGTGGCAACGTCGGCACGCCCGTCATCGAGCTGGTGCAGGACCCGCAGCCCTTCGACGCCATCGCGGTGGAGCTGTCGAGCTTCCAGCTGCACTGGACCCACTCCCTTCGCCCCCTGGCCGCCGCCTGCCTGAACATCGCGCCCGACCACATCGACTGGCACGGCTCGTTGGCGGCCTACTCCGCCGACAAGGGCAAGGTCTTCTCGGGCGCCGAGGCCGCCTGCGTCTACAACGTCGAGGACCCGGCCACCCGCCGCCTGGTCGAGGAGGCCGACGTCGTCGAGGGCTGCCGGGCGATCGGCTTCACCCTGGGCACGCCGCAGCCGTCCATGCTCGGGGTGGTCGAGGAGGTCCTCGCCGACCGGGCCTTCGTCGAGGACCGGCAGCAGTCCGCTGCCGAGCTCGCCACCCTGGCCGATGTGCAGGGCGAGGCGCCCACGCTCGCCCCCCACCTCGTCGCCAACGCGCTTGCGGCTGCCGCCCTGGCGCGTGCCTGCGGGGTGCCACCGATCGCCGTGCGCGAGGGACTGCGCGCCTGGCAGCCCGAGCCCCACCGGATCGCCCACGTCGCCAGCTGTGACGGCGTCCAGTGGGTCGATGACTCCAAGGCGACGAACCCGCACGCCGCCCGGGCCAGCCTGCTCGCGCACGAGCACGTCGTCTGGGTCGCCGGGGGACTGCTCAAGGGCGCCGACGTGGAGGAGCTGGTGGCGGCAGCCGCCCCCCGGCTGCGCGCAGCCGTGCTCCTCGGACGGGACCGGGAGCAGATCGCCCGGGCGCTTGCCCGACACGCGCCCGAGGTCCCGGTGATCGACGTCGCCACGACGGACACTGAAGCCATGGACCTCGTCGTCCGGCACGCGGGTGCTCTCGCCCGGCCGGGTGACGTCGTGCTGCTGGCCCCGGCAGCGGCATCGATGGACATGTTCGACAACTACGGGGCCCGCGGCGATGCCTTCGCCGCAGCGGTGGATCGGTACGTGCAGGAGGGGTGACGTGAGCAGCAACGCAGCGACCGGACGTGGTCGATCTGCGACGCGCCGCGGTCGCCGGGACGGCAACCTGCTCGATCAGTGGCTGGCCCGCTTCGAGTCGCCGACGACGACCTACTACCTGCTGCTGGGCATCGTCGGGCTGCTCGTGGGCATCGGGCTGGTCATGGTGCTCTCCGCCTCGATGATCGTCTCGCTGAAGGAGAGCGACTCCTCCTTCACGATCTTCCTCAAGCAGTTCGTCTTCGCCGTCCTCGGCGCCATCGTGCTGTGGTGGGCCGCGCGACGCAGCGTGGCCTTCTGGAAGTGGTTGGCCCTGCCGGCCCTGCTGGTCTCGATCGTGCTGCTCGCCCTGGTCTTCTCGCCCCTGGGCTTCGGCTTCCAGGGCAACCGCAACTGGATCGGCGTGGGACCCTTCACCCTCCAGCCCAGCGAGATCGCCAAGCTCGGGTTGGTGCTCTCCGGCGCCCTGATCCTGGAGCGCAAGCGCGAGCTGATCGGCTCGATCAAGCACGCGCTGGTCCCCTTCGTCGTCCCGATCGCGTTCGTCCTGCTCACGCTCGTGATGCTGGGGCACGACCTCGGGACCGCGATGGTCATCGCCATCATCGTCGTGGGCATGCTCTTCGCCGCCGGTGTGCACCTGCGGTGGTTCGTCGTCGGCGCCGGCCTCTTCGCCGTCCTGGGCGTCCTCGCCGCCGGCCTGGGCAACAGCCGCATGCAGCGCATCCAGATCTGGCTCGACCCGCAGGCCTGCGCCCCGGGCAGCGAGCTCTTCTACGACATCTGCCGCCAGCCGATGCACGGGCGCTTCGCCCTGGCCGACGGCGGCTGGCTCGGCGTCGGCCTGGGGGCCAGCCGGGAGAAGTGGGGCTGGTTGTCCGAGCCCTACAACGACTTCATCTTCGCGATCATCGGTGAGGAGCTGGGGCTGCTGGGCACCCTGGCCATCCTCGGACTGTTCGCTGCCTTCGCCCTGACCGGGATGCGCCTGGTCTCACGCACCGATGACCTCTTCGTGCGGATCGTCACCGCCGGCATCTGCACGTGGGTGCTCGTCCAGGCGACGATCAACATCGGTGCCGTGATCGGCATGCTCCCCGTCATCGGTGTCCCGCTGCCCTTCGTCTCCTCGGGCGGGTCCTCGCTGGTGACCACGATGCTCGCCGTCGGCGTACTCCTCAGCTTCGCGCGCGACGAGCCGGGCTGCTCTGAGATGATCGCTGCCAAGCCGTCCGGGCTGCGTGCGTTGCGCGCCCGACTACCGATCAGGAGGACCTCCACCCGATGACTGGCTCGCGCCCCACACGCATCCTCCTGGCGGGGGGTGGCACCGCGGGGCACGTCTCGCCGCTGCTCGCGCTCGCCGACTGCCTGCGGCGTCGTGACCCCGCCGTCGACGTCGTCGCCCTCGGGACGGTCGAGGGGTTGGAGTCGCGCCTCGTGCCCGAGCGCGGCTACCAGTTCCGCACCGTCCCCAAGGTGCCGCTGCCGCGCCGGCCCACGGGTGACCTCGTCCGGCTGCCCGTCAACCTGCGCCGGGCGGTCGCCGCCGCCCAGCAGGCGATCGAGGAGATGGACGCCCAGGTCGTCGTCGGTTTCGGTGGGTACGTCTCCACGCCCGCCTACCTCGCCGCCCGCCGTCTGGGGGTGCCGATCGTCATCCACGAGCAGAACGCCCGCGCCGGCATCGCCAACAAGGTGGGCGCACGATTCACCGACCACGTCGCGATGACCTTCCCGCGGACCAAGCTGCCCGGCGGACGGGTCATCGGCATGCCCTTGCGCCCCGAGATCATCGCGCTCGACCGGTACCGCGCCCGCGCCGGCGCACGCACGCACTTCGGTCTGCGCGAGGACCTCCCGGTCCTGCTGGTCACCGGTGGCTCCCTGGGGGCCAAGCGGCTCAACGACGCCTTCGCCGCGAGCGTGGCGACGCTGCGTGACGCCGGGGTGCAGGTGCTGCACGCCACCGGCGCCGGCAAGGACTTCGAGGCCGTGGGCGGGGAGCCGTCCGTGCCCTACGTCGTCCTGCCCTACGTCGACCGGATGGACCTGGCCTACGCGGCCGCGGACGCCGTCGTCTGCCGTGCCGGCGCCAACACCGTCTGCGAGCTCACGGCCGTCGGCCTGCCGGGCGTCTACGTCCCGCTGCCCATCGGCAACGGCGAGCAGCGGCTCAACGCCGCCGACGTCGTCGAGGCGGGGGGAGGGCTGCTCGTCGAGGACGCCGACGTCGACCCGGGCTGGGTCGCCACCGAGATGGTGCCGATGCTGCGTGACGCGCAGCGGCTGGACGCGATGGCCGAGGCCGCGGCGTCCGTCGGCCACCGTCATGCGGACGAGACGCTGGCCGACCTCGTCACCACCGCCTGGGTGGAGGGCGGCAGCCGTGGCTGAGACGCTCCCGCCCGTGCCGCGCAACCCGCGCTTCGACTACCTGGCCACCCGGCTCGCGCTGACCGATCTCGGCGTCGTCCACGTCCTCGCCGCGGGCGGGGCCGGGATGTCCGCGATCGTGCGGTTGCTCCTCGATGCCGGGGTGGAGGTGCGCGGTAGCGACGCGAAGGACTCCCCGCTGCTCGAGCGACTCCGCCGGCTCGGTGCCCGCATCCACGTGGGGCACGACCCGGCCCACCTCGAGGGCGCCGACACGGTCGTCGTCTCCTCCGCGATCCGCGAGTCCAACCCCGAGCTCACCGCGGCCCGGGAGCGTGGCCTGCGCGTGATCCACCGCAGCCAGGCCCTCGCCGCCGCCATGGGTGGCCAGGAGCGGGTGGCCGTCGCCGGCGCCAACGGCAAGACGACGACGTCCTCGATGCTCACCGTCGCCCTGCTCGAGGCGGGCGAGAACCCCTCCTTCGCCCTCGGTGGGGAGCTGTCGACGCAGGGCGTCAACGCCGCCCTCGGCGACGGCGCCGCCTTCATCGCGGAGGCCGACGAGTCGGACGGCTCCTTCATCGCCTACGGCCCGCACGTGGCAGTCGTGACCAACGTCCAGCCGGACCACCTCGACTTCTATGGCGACCTCGCCACGGTGGAGGCCGCGTACCTCGAGTTCGCCGCGACGATCGAGCCCGACGGTCTGCTCATCGCCTGTGCCGATGACGAAGGGTCCACCCGGCTGGCCCGCCGGGCGGCCGGGGCGGGCCGGCACGTGCTCACCTACGGCTTCACCGAGGGCGCCGATCTGCGCCTGGCCGACCCGGTGCTCGAGGGGACCAACTCCAGAGCAACCCTGTCCACGCTGTCCACCCACGGGCCGGACCGGGAGCTGGCCATCGCGGTCCCCGGACGACACAACCTGCTGAACGCGGCAGCCGCCTACGCCGCCGCGGTGGACGGGCTGGGTCTCGACGCCGAGGCGGTTCTCGCCGGCCTCGCGGCCTACGGCGGGACCCGACGACGCTTCGAGACGAAGGGGGTGGCCCGCGGGGTCACCGTCGTCGACGACTACGCGCACAACCCCGGCAAGGTCGAAGCCGTCGTGCGCACCGCCCGTGAGATCGCGGGGGAGGCGCGCCTCGTCGTCGTCTTCCAGCCGCACCTGTACTCGCGCACCCGCGACTTCGCCGACCTCTTCGCCCAGGGGCTCGCCCCGGCGGACGAGGTGCTGCTGCTCGACGTCTTCGGTGCCCGGGAGGAGCCCTTGGCGGGTGTGACCTCGCACCTGATCGCCGACCCGCTCGCTGCATCCGGGACCGCGGCCTCGGTCGTCACCGAGCAGGAGGCCCTGGAGCGCATCGCCGCCACGACCACGCAGGGCGACCTCGTTCTCACGGTCGGCGCGGGGGACATCACCGCGCTCGGCCCGCAGATCCTGCACGCCCTCGGACGTTGAGGCGGGGTCGATGGCACAGCGGTCGATGAGCCGGCCCCCAGCACGCCAACCACGCAGCGGGACGAGGGAGGCGACGGAGCGTCGCTTCGTCGAGCGCGCTGCCCGGGCCCGCGGTCTGCGGCTGCGCCGATGGCTCGTTGCCCTGCTCGTCGTCGCCGTCCTGGTCGGGCTCGGTTGGCTCCTGGGTTTCTCCTCCGTGCTCGACGTGCGCACGGTCGAGGTCACCGGGGCGCAGAAGTCCGACGCGCCGGCGATCGAGCAGATCGCCCAGCAGGAGCAGGGCAGGCCACTCGCCCGCGTGGACGCCGGCGAGATGTCGGCCCGGATCATCGACGAGGTGCCCGGCGTGAAGGAGGTGGACGTCGATCGCGGCTGGCCGCACACCCTCAACGTAAAGGTTACGTCGAGGGTTCCGGTACTGGCGGTCCGCCAGGACGAGGGCTTCAGGTTGCTCGACGGCCACGGGGTCGTCATCCGCACCGTCGCCTCGGCGCCGAAGGATGTCCCGACGGTCACGGCGCAGGGCAACACGGAGGTCTCGGGCCACGGCGTGAAGGCCGCCCGGGGAATGCTCCGGGCACTGCCCGAGGACATGCGCGATCGGGTGCGTGACGTCACCGTCGACGGGGCGGACCAGGTCAGCTTCCGCCTCGGCAGCACGACCATCGTCTGGGGTGACGCCGAGAGTCCGGAGGTCAAGGTGAGGGTCATCCCCATCCTGCTGGAGAAGAAGCCCGAGATCATCGATGTGTCAGCCCCCGGGTCCCCCGTCACGAGGGGTTAGGCTGGGCGACACGCGGGTCATGCGTTTGCTCCCCGGGCTCGGGCCGCATAACGTCACCCGCACACCGAGCGTGATCAAACTGTAACCCTGAAGTTCACCTTGAGCTTCCGGGTCGACGGCACCACCGAGCAGCAAGCAACAGGAGTCCCCGTGGCATCAGCCCAGAACTATCTGGCCGTTATCAAGGTCGTCGGCATCGGCGGCGGTGGCGTCAACGCCATCAACCGGATGATCGAGGTCGGGCTCAAGGGCGTTGAGTTCATCGCGATCAACACCGATGCCCAGGCGCTCCTGATGTCCGACGCGGACGTGAAGCTCGATGTCGGTCGCGACCTCACGCGTGGCCTCGGTGCCGGCGCGGACCCCGAGGTCGGCAAGAAGGCCGCCGAGGACCACGCCGAGGAGATCGAGGAGGTCATCAAGGGGGCCGACATGGTCTTCGTGACCGCCGGCGAGGGAGGCGGCACGGGCACGGGCGGTGCGCCCGTCGTCGCCAAGATCGCCAAGAGCCTCGGTGCCCTGACCGTCGGTGTCGTCACGCGGCCCTTCACGTTCGAGGGGCGTCGCCGCGCCAACCAGGCCGAGTCCGGGATCGGTTCGCTGCGCGACGAGGTGGACACCCTCATCGTCATCCCCAACGACCGCCTGCTCTCGATCAGCGACCGCGCCGTGAGCATGCTCGACGCCTTCCGCTCGGCCGACCAGGTGCTCCTCTCCGGTGTCCAGGGCATCACGGACCTGATCACCACCCCGGGTCTGATCAACCTCGACTTCGCCGACGTCAAGTCGGTCATGCAGGGGGCCGGATCCGCTCTCATGGGCATCGGCTCCGCACGGGGTGAGGACCGGTCCGTCCAGGCCGCCGAGCTGGCGATCTCCTCGCCGCTGCTCGAGGCGAGCATCGACGGTGCCCACGGTGTCCTCCTGTCGGTCCAGGGTGGGAGCGACCTTGGCCTCTTCGAGATCAACGAGGCCGCCCGCCTCGTCCAGGAGGCCGCGCACCCCGAGGCCAACGTCATCTTCGGCACGGTCATCGACGACGCCCTCGGCGACGAGGTGCGTGTGACCGTCATCGCCGCCGGCTTCGACGGTGGCGCCCCGACGCCGCGCCAGGACGACCGGGCCCTGGGCCAGGTCCAGTCCGGTGGGCGCAACCAGCCGACCGCCCAGCCGCAGCAGGGCCAGCCCGCCCAGCAGGGTGGTCAGCCCCAGCAGGCGCCGGTGCAGGCGCAGCCGACCCAGCAGGCACCTGCCCAGGGTCAGCCGCAGCAGGGCCAGCCCGCCCAGCAGGGTGGCCAGCCCCAGCAGGCGCCGGCGCAGGCGCAGCCGACCCAGCAGACGCCTGCCCAGGGCCAGCCGCAGCAGGGCCAGCCCGCCCAGCAGGGTGGCCAGCCCCAGCAGGGCCAGCCCGCCCAGCCGCAACAGCCTCCGGCCGCGCCGCCGCGCCAGGTGACCTTCGACGACGGTGACGACCTGGACGTGCCGGATTTCCTGAAGTGATCCTCTCTCCGGTGGGCCGGGAGCACTGCTGACGTGTTCGCCTGGCGATCGAGCGCACCGGGACCGGTGCAGGCGTTCACCGACCGGCAGGGAGGGGCGAGCAATGCCCCCTTCGCCGGCCTGAACCTCGGTGCCCACGTGGGTGACGCGCCCGAGGACGTGGCGACCAACCGTGCCCGCCTCGAGGCGGAGATCGGCATGCCGACGGTCTGGGCAGACCAGGTGCACGGCAGGGACGTCATCCACGTCACCGACGAGGTGCTGCGGGGGCCGCGCACGCCGACCGGCGCCGTCGGGACCGCCGACGCCCTCGTCACCGACCTGGCGGGGCTCGCCCTGGGCGTCCTCGTCGCCGACTGCACCCCGGTGCTGCTCCACGACGAGGGAGCCGGTCTCGTCGGGGTCGCCCACGCCGGACGTCACGGCATGACGAAGGGGGTCATCCCCGCCGTCGTCACCGCACTGCGCGACCTCGGGGCCCGTGGGCTGCGGGCCACGGTCGGTCCTTCGGTGTGCGGCCGCTGCTACGAGGTCCCCGCCGCCCTGCGCGACGAGGCCGCAGCCGTCGCAGCGGTGTCCGCCACGCTCGCGTGGCAGGGCACCCCGGCCATCGACGTCGCCGCCGGCGTCGTCGACCAGCTGAGCGGGATGGACGTCCCCCTGACGTGGGTCCCCGGCTGCGCCCGCGAGGACGAGTCCCTCTTCTCCCACCGCCGCGACGGCACGACCGGACGCTTCGCCGGGATCGTCGGCAGGCCGGCGTGAGCGCCCGTCGGGACGAGCTCGCCGCGGGGCTGGCCGCCGTCGAGGAACGGATCGAGCGGGCCTGCCGGGATGCCGGACGCCCGCGCGAGGACGTGCACCTGATCGTGGTGACGAAGTTCTTCCCGCGCAGCGACCTCGACCTGCTCGCCGACCTCGGGGTCACCGACATCGGTGAGAACCGCGAGCAGGAGGCGAGCGCGAAGCTCGCCGACGGTGGCACGCCACGCGGGGTGCGCGCCCACTTCATCGGTCAGCTGCAGTCCAAGAAGGCCGGTGCCGTCAGCCGCTGGGCCGATGTCGTCCACTCCGTCGACCGGAGCAAGATCGTCGGGGCACTCGCCCGGGGTGCGCACACCGCCGGTCGCGAGCTGACCGCCCTCATCCAGGTCGATCTCGACCCGGACCCCGCGGGGCGTCGCGGGGGAGCGCAACCGGCCGACGTGCCTGCTCTCGCCGAGGAGATCGTGGGGAGTGACTCCCTTCGCCTCGGGGGGCTCATGGCCGTCGCGCCCCTCGGAGGCGACCCGGACGAGGCCTTCGCCCGGCTGTCGGCTCTCGCGCAGCGACTGCGGGAGGACCACCCGCGGGCCGACCGGATCTCCGCGGGCATGAGCGGTGACCTGGAGGCGGCCGTGCGCCACGGTGCGACACACCTGCGTGTCGGGACGGCAATCCTCGGAGTTCGTCCGTCCCAGCGGTAACTTCGGTACCGACGACGAGGACTACGAAGTTGTAAGGATGAGGACATGACGGCACTGCGGAGCGCGATGGTCTACCTCGGCCTCGCCGAGGACGACAAGCGTTACGACGACTACGACGAGTACGTCGACGAGTACGACGTGCCCGGTCACGAGATGGCCCCGGGGGAGCCCTCTGCCGAGGTCACCCCGATCCGTCGGGTCCAGGCCGCGCCCGCCGTCCGCGACGTGGAGGTCACCCAGATGAACCGCATCACCACGATCCACCCGAGCACGTACAACGATGCCCGGGCCATCGGGGAGAGCTTCCGCAGCAACACCCCGGTGATCATGAACCTCACGGACATGGACGACTCCGACGCCAAGCGTCTCGTCGACTTCGCCGCCGGTCTCGTCTTCGGTCTGCACGGCTCGATCGAGCGCGTGACCAACAAGGTCTTCCTGCTCTCCCCGGAGCACATCGAGGTCGACGCCGAGGGTGGCGACACCCCGCAGGCCCGAGGGCTGTTCAACCAGTCCTGACCTGCCCGGCCGCACCCTCGGTGCGGCACATAGGCTTACGTCATGTTGATCGTCCGAGAAGTGCTCGACCTCCTGCTCGGCATCTACCTGTACATCCTCATCGGACGACTCATCTTCGAGTGGATCCAGGTCTTCGCGCGCCAGTGGCGACCCCGGGGTGTGGTCCTCGTCATCGCCGAGGCGATCTACACGGCCACCGATCCGCCGCTGAAGGCAATCCGCAAGGTGGTTCCGCCCTTGCGACTGGGCGGCGTGGCGATCGACCTCGCATTCCTCATCCTCATCGTCGTGGTCTCGATCCTGCGCGCGATCGTCTAGGCTGAGTGGTGATGCCCGTGCGTGCCGCGCGCCGTACGAGCCCCGAAACTGCCCGATCGCATACGGAGGAAGTATGGCGCTCACGCCCGAGGACGTCCTCAACAAGACCTTCACCCAGACCCAGTTCCGTCGTGGGTACGACGAGCGCGAGGTCGACGACTTCCTCGACGAGGTCGTCGCCGAGATGCGGCGCATGGTCAAGGACTCGGAGGACCTGCGTTCCCGAGCCGGCGACGGTGGCACCGCTCCTGCCGCTCCTGCCGCAGCTGCAGCCGCGACTGCTGGCGCAGGCAAGCCCGACGAGGCCGCGACCCGCGACCTGCGCAGCCGCCTGGAGAAGGAGAGCGCCGCGCGCGCCGACGCGGAGAAGCGCGCCGGCGAGCTGGAGCGCCGCGTGACCGAGCTCGAGTCGGGCGCCACGTCGCGTGACGGGAAGCAGGACGGCGACTCCGCGAAGGTCTCCTCCGCCCAGGCCAGCGCCGACGAGCGAGTCGCCACGGTCAACGCCCGCGCCGACGAGGCCGAGAAGAAGGCCCAGGAGCGTATTGCGGCCGCCAACGCCGCTGCCGAGAAGGCCGAGGCCGACGCCAAGGCCGGTGCGGACGCAGCGGCTGCCGAGCCGGCCGCCGAGTCCTCCGACGCCGGTGCCGGCCAGATGGCCGCCGCCGCCGGCGGTGGCGCCGGGGCCTCCGGCCTGATCGCCCTGGCCCAGAAGCTGCACGACGAGCACGTCGCCGAGGGCCAGACCCAGCGCGACAAGATGGTCGCCGAGGCCGAGCGCCAGCACCAGGAGCTCGTCACCAAGGGTCAGAGCAAGCACGACGAGCTCTCGACCTCGGGCCAGAGCAAGCACGACGAGTTCGTCAAGTCCGGTCAGACCAAGCGTGACCAGCTCGTCGGCGAGGGCACGAGCCAGCGCGACAAGCTCGTCTCCGACGCGCAGACCAAGTCCGCGTCGCTCGTCAGCGAGGCCGAGGCGAAGCGCAAGAAGATCCTCGACGACCTCAACGCGCAGAAGGCCACCCTGGAGACCCGCATCTCCGAGCTGACCACCTATGAGCGCGACTACCGCAGCAAGCTCAAGGACTTCATCTCCGGTCAGCTGAAGGACCTCGAGTCTGCTCCCGCGCTCGCCCCCCAGGAGGGCGCGAAGCACTGATGAGGCCCTGATCGGGTCCGTCCCGGTCGCCTGACGAGAGGCGGCGGTGTCCATCCGGACACCGCCGCCTCTCGTGTTGTCCGGGCCCGGTTGGTGCCGGCGGGGAAACGCCGCAGCGTGATCCTGCTCTCACCGGCCAAAACGTCGTACTCTGCGGGCACACTAGGTCCGGGCACGGCACGGACCTCCCGACATCGAGGACGGTCATGGCGGCGAAGAAGTCGACGGCCCGCACTGCGGCCACCAAGAAGACCACGCCTGCCAAGGGCGCGGCCGGCACCACGGCGAACGGGACGACGAAGGCGGACAAGAAGGCCGCCACGAAGTCCACCTCGACCGCGGCGAAGAAGCCTGCGAAGAAGACTGCGGCGACCAGGAAGAGCACCGCGAAGAAGGCGACGGCCACTAGGGTGACCCGGGCCGAGCGCCTCGTCGTCCGTGAGGACGAGTCGCCGTGGACCCCGGCCGAGCTGAAGGAGGTCCGCGTGGAGCTCGAGGGCGAGATCGCCCGGCTGCGTGCGGATCTGCAGTCCTCGGAGAACGAGTTGAGCGTCTTCCTCAGGGAGCCGATCGACGGGGCCGGCGACGACCAGGCCGATGCCGGGGCGAAGTCCTTCGAGCGTGAGCACGAGCTGAGCCTCCTGGCGGGGGCCAGGACCGGGCTGGAGCAGAACCTCCACGCGCTCGAGCGGCTCGAGGACGGCACCTACGGGATCTGCGAGTCCTGCGGCAACCCGATCGGCAAGCTTCGACTCCAGGCCTATCCGCGTGCGACCCTGTGTATGACATGCAAGAGCACACAGGAGCGCCGCTGAGCGCCACACAGCCACCCGGGGACGGCGACGTCACCCGGACGAGACCCCGTGCGCGGGTCCTGGCCTGGTACGTCATCGCCGCGGTCGTCGTCCTGGTCGTCGACCAGGCGAGCAAGGTGTGGGCGCTCACCGCACTCGAGGGGGAGCCGGGCGTCAGCCTGGTCGGTGACCTGCTCGGCCTGCGGCTGATCCGCAACTCGGGTGCTGCGTTCTCCATCGGCGACTCGATGACGTGGGTGATGACCCTCGTCGCGATCGTCGTGACCCTGGCAATCCTCGCCGTCGCTCCGCGGATCGGCTCCGCACGATGGGGCCTGGCCCTCGGGCTGCTGCTCGGCGGATCGTTGGGCAACCTCTTCGATCGCTTCTTCCGCGAGCCGGGTCCGCTGGAGGGCCACGTCGTCGACTTCATCGACTACGGCGGCCTCTTCGTCGGGAACGTCGCCGACATCGCCATCGTCGGTGGAGCGCTCCTGCTGCTGTGGCTCGTCTTCACCAACACCGGCATGGACGGATCGCACCCGCAGCACGCGGCCGATCGGCGCCACGCCAAGGAGGACACCGATGAGTGACATCCGCAACGTCCTCGTTCCCGAGGGGCTCGAGGGGGAGCGCGTCGACGCCGCAGTGGCGCGACTGTTCGGCCTCTCCCGCACCCGGGCCGCCGAGCTCGCCACTGAGGGCAAGGTCGAGATCGACGGCGCCGGGGTGGCCAAGTCCACCCGTGTGACCACCGGCGCCCACATCGAGATCGTGCTGCCGTCGCTGGCCCCCGGCCCCACGCTGGAGGTCGTCGCGGAGCCGGTGCCGGGGATGCGGATCATCCACGACGACGACGACATCGTCGTCGTCGACAAGCCCGTGGGTGTCGCCGCGCACCCGAGCGTCGGCTGGACCGGGCCGACCGTCCTCGGCGGGCTCAAGGCCGCCGGCTACCGGATCACCACCAGCGGCGCGAGTGAGCGGCAGGGGATCGTCTCCCGGCTCGACGTCGGCACGAGCGGCCTGATGGTGGTGTGCAAGAGCGAGTACGGCTACTCCGTGCTCAAGCGCGCCTTCAAGCAGCGCACGGTCGACAAGACCTACCACGCGCTCGTCCAGGGGCTGCCCGACCCACACGTCGGCACCATCGACGCGCCGATCGGCCGGCACCCGAGCGGCGAGTACAAGTTCGCCGTCATGGACTCCGGCAAGCACGCGATCACCCACTACGAGCTGATCGAGGCATTCCGGCACGCGTCCCTGCTGGACGTCACGCTCGAAACCGGACGCACCCACCAGATCAGGGTGCACATGGCCGCCCTTCGCCATCCGTGCGTCGGGGACCCGGTGTACGGCGCGGACCCGAGCCTGGCCAGGAAACTCGGTCTGGAGCGGCAGTGGCTGCACGCGATGGGGCTGGGGTTCATCCACCCCGGCTCGGGCGAGTACGTGCGCTTCGAGAGCACCTACCCGCAGGACCTGCAGCAGGCGCTGGACCGCCTCGCCGAGCTGTCCTGAGGGGTCAGCGGCGCACCGAGAACAGGTCGCCGGGAGCGCAGTCGAGCGCGTCGCACAGGGCGGTCAGGGTCGAGAACCGGATCGCGCGACCACGGTTGTTCTTCAGCGCCGAGAGGTTGGCGTGGGTGATGCCGATCCGACGGCTGAGCTCGGTGACGGTCATGCCCTTCGCCTCGAGCAGCTCGTCGAGGTGGCAGCGCACCCGGTGGTCCTCGGGGGGCATCAGATCAGCCCCTCCTGGTCCTCCTGCAGCCGGCTCCCACGGCGTAGCACGAGGGCGAGGAAGGACACCGCCATCATCCCGACATAGAGGTACCAGAACTCGCTCGAGAGCATCCGCACGTCGAACTCCTCGCCGACCCGGGCGGCATGCAGGACCTCGCCCGAGGACACCAGGCGCAGCACGAGTGGCAGGCCGATGTAGGCGAGCAGGGTCCAGCCGGCCCATGTGGCCACGCGTGCGGTCGGGCGCGTGAAGACCTCTCCACGGACCATCCGCACGACGCACAGGGTCAGCAGGACCAGGACGAGCGCCCCGAGGATCCACTCGACGACCTGCGCTGCACGCAGGGTGGTCACCGCCCAGTCGGGCGCCTGCTCGATCGCGACGAGCGCCGTGGTGGCCTGCCCGTCGGTCGTGGTGACGTCGATCGGGACGACGTCGTCCTGCCAGGCGTCCACGACCGTGTCGGCGACGTGCACCGCCAGGGCGACCCCGGCGAGACCGAAGGCGAAGATCGAGGCGCTCGCATCGCGCTGGAAGCGTGTGGCCATGATGGTGTCCCCTCCCGCTCATACATTGTTTTTCGATGCATCGATAAGCAATGTAGCAGAGAGGTGTGCGAAGGGGGTGGGCCGTGGTGTCAGTTGACCTGGCGGTCGCGGTCCTGCCAGTAGGGGGCGCGCAACTTGAACTTCTGCAACTTGCCGGTCGCCGTGCGGGCGAGCTCGTCGCGGAACTCGACGGAGGTCGGCGACTTGTAGCCGGCGACGCGCGCCTTGCACCACGCGATGAGATCGGCCTCGGTGGCCGTGGCCCCCTCCGCGACGACGACGAGGGCCTTGATCGTCTCGCCCCACTTCTCGTCCGGGACGCCGATCACGGCGACCTCGGTGACGTCCGGGTGCGAGAACAGGACGTCCTCGACCTCGACGGAGGCGACGTTCTCGCCGCCGGTGATGATGACGTCCTTCCTGCGGTCGCTGATCGTGACGTACCCGTCGTCCTCGATGTAGCCACCGTCACCGGTGTGGAACCAGCCGCCCTCGAAGGTGCGCTCGGTCTCCTCGGGCAGATTCCAGTAGCCCTGCATGATGACGTTGCTCCTGGCCAGGACCTCGCCGGACTCGGAGACCGCCATCTCGACGCCGAGGGCAGGCATACCTGCCCGCACGAGCTTGCCGGCGCGGTCATCCGGAGACAGGTCGTCCCACTCCGCGCGGGTGGTGTTGACCGTCAGCAGGGGAGAGGTCTCGGTCAGGCCGTAGATCTGCTGGAACTCCCAGCCGAGCTCGGTCTCGACACGGGCGATGGTCTGCGTGGGCGGCGGGGCACCGGCGACGATGATCCGCACGCGGCCCCGGCCTGGGATCTCGCCCTCCCAGTCCTGCGCTGCGGTCAGGACGGCGTTGACCACGGCCGGCGCGGCACACATGACGGTGATGCCGTGATCCCGGACCCGTCGCAGGATCTCCGCCCCGTCGATCTTGCGGATGACGATGTGCTGGGCGCCGACACCCGTCATGGCGAAGGGCATGCCCCAGCCGTTGGCATGGAACATCGGCAGCGTGTGCAGGTAGACGTCCCGGTCGCCGATGCCGGCGTGCAGGCCGAAGGTGACCGCGTTGACCCAGATGTTGCGGTGGGTGATCTGCACGCCCTTGGGGCGGGCCGTCGTGCCGGAGGTGTAGTTGATCGTCGCGATCGCGTTCTCGTCCGGTTCCCAGGGGCGCGGCTGCGCGGCGGCGATCTCGTCCTGCGTCCCGAAGAGGTGCTCGTCATCGCCGAGGACGAAGGTGTGCTCGGCCTGGACCTCGTCGATGAGGGAGGTCAGCTCGGGGTCGATGTACAGCACGCGGGCGCCGGAGTGCTCGACGATGAACTTCACCTCCTCGGGGGCGAGGCGGAAGTTGATCGGCACCAACACCCGCCCGGAGCCGGAGACACCGAAGAAGCTCGTCAGGAGGCGGGCGGAGTTGTGCGAGACGACGGCGACCCGGTCGCCGACCTCGATCCCCAGGGAGTCCAGGTGGGCAGCCTGCGCCCGGGCCAGCTGTCGCATCCGGGCATAGGTCACGTCCGTCAGCGGTGCGGCCGGCTGGTCCGGCTCGTCGACGACGGCGGTGCGCTCGCCGTAGACGCTGGCGGCGCGGTCGAGGAAGTGGTTGACGGACATGGGGACGTGCATCCGGGGGGCCTCCTGTGGCTGAGCGACGGTGTCGATCCTGACGGTAGACCCACCGGCGCGAAGGGGGAAGTGTCGCCCGGGATGCGGCGCGGTGAGCGGTGCCGGGCCCGCGATCGACGGCCGGGTCGGACCACTCGTCGGGCAGGGGCCGGGTTGTCGTCGGCTCGGCCTAGACTCGGAGCGATGTCCGAGCTGCCGCGTTCCGAGAACTTCGTCCACCTGCACAACCACACCGAGTACTCCATGCTCGATGGGGCTGCCCGGATCACGGACATGTTCGCCACCGCCCAGGAGATGGGCATGCCGGCGATCGCGACGACCGACCACGGGTACCTCTTCGGTGCGCACGAGTTCTGGAAGACGGCGCAGTCCTACGACGTGAAGCCGATCATCGGCCTGGAGGCCTACGTCGCCCCCGGCCACACCAGCCGCAAGGAGAAGACCCGGGTGAAGTGGGGCGACGAGCGCACCCGCAAGGGTGACGACGTCTCCGGTGGTGGCGCCTACACCCACATGACGCTGCTGGCGCGCAACAACACCGGCATGCACAACCTCTTCCGCATGGACTCGATGGCCTCGCTGGACTCGGTGTACGCCAAGTGGCCGCGGCTGGATCGTGAGCTGCTCTCGCAGTACGGCGAGGGGCTCATCGCGACGACCGGCTGCCCGTCCGGCGAGATCCAGACGCGGCTGCGGCTGGGGCAGTACGACGAGGCGATCGAGGCCGCCAGCGAGTTCCGGGACATCTTCGGCAAGGACTACTACTTCCTTGAGCTGATGGACCACGGCAACCAGATCGAGCGTCGGGTGCGCGAGGACCTGATGCGCCTGGCCAAGGACCTGCAGCTGCCGCTCCTGGCGACGAACGACCTGCACTACGTCAAGCAGGAGGACTACATCGCCCAAGATGCCCTGCTGTGCATCAACTCCGGCTCGACGCTGCTCGACCCCGACCGGTTCTCCTTCGAGGGGGACGGCTACTACCTGAAGTCCCCGGCGGAGATGCGCCGGCTGTGGCGTGAGTTGCCGGAGGCCTGTGACAACACGCTGCGCGTCGCCGACATGTGCGAGGTCTCCTTCACGGAGGGCGAAGGGCGGTACATGCCGCGATTCGACGTCCCCGAGGGGGAGGACGAGCACTCCTGGTTCGTCAAGGAGGTCCAGACGGGTCTGTCGCGGCGCTTCCCCGATGGCATCCCGGAGTACGCGCAGCAGCAGGCGGACTACGAGGTCGGCGTCATCGCGGGCAAGGGGTACCCGGGGTACTTCCTCGTCGTCGCGGACTTCATCAACTGGGCGAAGGACAACGGCATCCGCGTCGGTCCGGGTCGTGGGTCCGGTGCGGGCTCGATGTGTGCCTACTCGATGGGGATCACCGACCTGGACCCGGTCCCGCACGGCCTGATCTTCGAGCGCTTCCTCAACCCCGAGCGACAGTCGATGCCGGACTTCGACGTCGACTTCGACGAGCGTCGGCGCTCGGAGGTCATCCAGTACGTCACCGACAAGTACGGCGACGATCGCGTGGCCATGATCGCCACCTACGGCACGATCAAGGCCAAGCAGGCGGTCAAGGACGCCGCCCGGGTCATGGGTCACCCCTTCTCGGTCGGCGAGCAGCTGACCAAGGCGATGCCCGCCGACGTCATGGGCAAGGGCGTCCCGCTGAACAAGATGTACGACCCGGAGCACGACCGCTACAACGAGGGCCAGGAGTTCCGCGACCTCGTCCAGAGCGAGAAGCACCTCGGCGAGATCGTCGAGACGGCCAAGGGCCTGGAGGGCCTGAAGCGCCAGTGGGGTGTCCACGCCGCCGGCGTGATCATGTCCAGCGAACCGCTGATCGACGTCATCCCGATCATGCGGCGGCTGCAGGACGGACAGGTCCTCACCCAGTTCGACTACCCGACGTGCGAGACGCTCGGGCTGGTCAAGATGGACTTCCTGGGCCTGCGCAACCTGACGATCCTCGACGACGCCCTGATCAACATCAAGAGCAACCGCGACGAGGAGATCGACCTCGACGCGCTGAGCAAGGACATGACCGACCAGGCCACCTACCGCCTGCTCGGCCGCGGAGACACTCTCGGCGTCTTCCAGCTCGACGGCGGCGGCATGCGCACCCTGCTGCGGCTGATGCAGCCGGACAACTTCGAGGACATCTCCGCAGCCCTCGCGCTCTACCGACCCGGCCCGATGGGCGTCAACGCGCACACGAACTTCGCGCTGCGCAAGAACGGCCGCCAGGAGGTCGTCCCGCTCGACCCGCAGCTGAAGGGCAAGCTCCAGCCGCAGATGGTCGAGGCGCTCGAGCCGATCCTGGGCACGACGCATGGCCTCTGCATATACCAGGAACAGGTGATGGAGATCGCGCAGAAGCTCGCGGGGTACAGCCTGGGCAATGCCGACCTGCTCCGCCGCGCGATGGGCAAGAAGAAGAAGGAGGTCCTCGACAAGGAGTACGTGCCCTTCTCCGAGGGGATGAAGGCCAACGGCTACAACGAGACCTCGGTCGCGGCCCTGTGGGGCGTGCTCGTCCCCTTCTCCGACTACGCCTTCAACAAGGCGCACACCGCCGCCTACGGCCTCGTCTCGTACTGGACCGCCTACCTCAAGGCCAACTACCCGGCCGAGTACATGGCGGCGCTGCTGACCTCCGTCGGTGACGACAAGGACAAGTCGGCGCTCTACCTCAACGAGTGCCGCCGCATGGGCATCAACGTGCTACCCCCCTCCGTCAACGAGTCGGAAGGCCCCTTCGCGGCCGTCGGGGAGGACATCCGATTCGGCCTGCTCGCGATCCGCAACGTCGGTCGCAACGTCGTCGAGGCGATCATCGCCACCCGCGAGGAGAAGGGGGCGTTCGTCTCCTTCGACGACTTCCTCGCCAAGTGCCCGGCGGTCGTGTGCAACAAGCGCACCATCGAGTCGCTGATCATGGCCGGCGCGTTCGACGACCTCGACCACCCCCGGCAGGGCCTGGTGATGGTCCACGAGGAGTACGTCGAGGCCTTCGTCGGCGTCAAGCGCCAGGAGGCGGTCGGCCAGGACTCGCTGTGGGACATGTTCGGCGGTGGCAGTGACGGTGACGCGGACGCTGCCCTGGGCTCCGGCATCGAGGGGATGGGCCTGCGCGCGATCCCCGACGTGGAGTGGGACAAGAAGGCCAAGCTCGCCAACGAGCGCGACATGCTCGGTCTCTACGTCTCCGACCACCCGCTCTTCGGGGTCGAGCACGTGCTCCAACGCGCTGCGGACACCTCCATCGCGACGCTGACGCAGTCCGACAACGGCGTGAAGGAGAACAGCCACGTCACCATCGCCGGGCTCGTCACCGGGCTGAGCGTCAAGCGCACCAAGAAGGGCGACCTGTGGGCCATCGCGACCGTCGAGGACCTCGAGGGCGCCATCGAGTGCCTGTTCTTCCCCAAGACGTACCTGACGGTGCAGACGATGCTCACCCAGGACATCGTCGCCGTCGTGCGTGGTCGGGTGAACGTGCGTGACGACTCCGTCTCCCTGTACGCCGAGGACCTGAAGATCCCCGAGCTGACCGACGGGCCCCGCGGTCCGGTGGTGCTCACCCTCGACCACGCCCGCGCGACGAGCGGGCGGATCGAGGAGGTCAAGCAGGTGCTCTCGCAGCACCCGGGCAGCACTGACGTGCAGATCAAGCTCGTCCAGCCGGGGCGGTCGGTGACCATGTCCGTCGACGCCAGCTACCGGGTGGAGCCGAGCGAGGCGCTCATCGGTGACCTCAAGGTCATCCTCGGTGCCCGAGCGGTCTCCGCATGAGCGACCCCACGACCGACGAAGGAGCCCGGCCCATGACGCAGCAGATGCACCCGCAGCCCACGCCGCCCACAGCGCAGAAGCGCGAGCACGTGCGCAGCCACCACGGAGACGACGTCGTCGACCCCTACGAGTGGATGCGCGACGGCGAGGACCCCGACGTGCTGGCCCACCTCGAGGCGGAGAACACCTACGCCGAGGCGTCGACGGCGCACCTGGCCCCCCTTCGCCAGCGGCTCTTTGACGAGATCAAGGAGCGCACCCTCGAGACCGACCTGTCGGTCCCGGTCGCCTCGGGTGAGTGGTGGTACTACGCCCGCACGGTCGAGGGCCAGCAGTACGCGATCCACTGCCGCGCGCCGTTGACCGATGCCGGCGCCGTGCCCGAGCTCGACCCGGGCGAGCCGCTGCCCGGTGAGGTCGTCCTCCTCGACGGCAACGCGCTCGCGCACGGGCACGAGTTCTTCTCCCTCGGGGGTCTCGAGGTCAGCCACGACCATTCCCGCCTCGCCTACGCCGTCGACGTCACCGGTGACGAGCGTTTCGACGTGCGCGTGGTGGACATCGCCTCCGGCGAGCTTCTCGACGAGGCCGTCACCGGCGCCGGGTACGGGTTGGCCTTCTCCCGCGACGGTGGCCACCTCTTCCACGTCAGCGTCGACGACGCGTGGCGCCCGCACGAGG
The DNA here is from genome assembly GCF_013409205.1 of Janibacter cremeus. NCBI lineage: Bacteria > Bacillati > Actinomycetota > Actinomycetes > Micrococcales > Intrasporangiaceae > Janibacter > Janibacter cremeus. The sequence goes on along the minus strand of NZ_JACCAE010000001.1, from coordinate 442,390 downwards.
TGTGGCGCCACGAGGTCGGCACCACCCGGGAGGACGACGTGCTCGTCCACCGCGAGGAGGACGAGCGGTTCTGGATGGGGCTGGGCACCAGCCGCGACGATCGCTGGATCGTGCTCGCACTCGGGTCCAAGACGACCTCCGAGATGCACCTCATCGACGCCACCGACCCGACCGCGCCGGCGCGGTGCGTCGCACCCCGACGCGAGGGCGTCGAGTACGACGTCGAGCCGGCTGCCGACCACCTGCTCATCGTGCACAACGAGCGCCAGAGGGAGGGCGACCTGGCCTGGGCGCCGCTCGACGCGGCGAGCCCGGACCAGTGGCAGCCGCTCCTGCAGCGCGCCGAGGGCGAGCGCTTCATCGGTGTCGACGCCTTCGACGACTTCGCCGTGCTGTCCCTGCGCGCCGGCGGTCTGCCGGCGCTGCGGATCCTGCCGCGAGTTCACGGCGCAGGGCGATCGGCACCGTTCTGCGCGAGCGACTACGGGGACCCGGTCGACGTCTCCTTCGACGACGAGCTGCACTCCGTGGCGCTCGGGCCGGTCGCCGAGGTGGGCACCGACCGCATCCGGGTGATCCACGAGTCGTGGGTCAGCCCCCGCTGCGTCCTCGACGTCGTCGTCACGACCGGCGAGCGGGTCGTGCTCAAGCGCCAGCGAGTACTCGGCGGCGTCGACCCGGCCGACTACGAGCAGCAACGCACCTGGGCCACGGCCCCGGACGGCACGCAGGTGCCCGTCTCCCTCGTCATGCGTCGCGGGACGCAGCCCGACGGCAGCAACCCCGGCCTGCTCTACGGGTACGGCAGCTACGAGATGAGCTTCGACCCCTACTTCTCCATCGCGAGACTGTCCCTGCTCGACCGGGGCGTCGTCTACGCCGTGGCGCACGTGCGCGGCGGCGGCGAGCTCGGCCGGCACTGGTACGACGACGGCAAGATGCTGGCGAAGAAGAACACCTTCACCGACTTCGTCGCGGCCGCCCAGCACCTCCACGAGACCGGCTGGGTCGCCCGCGACCGCCTGGCGGCCGAAGGGGGGTCCGCCGGCGGTCTGCTCGTCGGCGCCGCCACCAACCTGGCGCCTGACCGCTTCGCGGCCGTACTGGCGGCAGTGCCCTTCGTCGACACGCTGACCACGATCCTGCGTCCCGACCTGCCGCTGACGGTGCAGGAGTGGGACGAGTGGGGTGACCCGCTGCACGACCGAGAGGTCTACGCGTACATGCGCAGCTACACCCCGTACGAAAACGTTGCGAACGTCGCCTATCCGCCGATCCTCGCCACGACCTCGCTGCACGACACCCGCGTGTACTTCACCGAGCCGGCGAAGTGGACGGCACGCCTGCGGGAGGTCACCCTCCACGACGACGAGCGCCGGATCCTGCTGCGCACCGAGATGAGTGCGGGACACGGCGGGCGCTCGGGCCGTTACGACGCGTGGGAACAAGCCGCGTGGGAGTGGGCCTGGCTGCTCGAGAGGGTGGGGGCCGTCGACCCGGTGGAGTGAGTGCGATCGATCGTCAGTCCGGGGTGTGGGTCGGCTGATCCGCCCACGGCAGGGATGACGGCAGGTCGCGACTCACGGTGCCCGGGAAGGTCGGCGGGCGTTTCTCCAGGAAGGAGCGCACCCCCTCGATGGCGTCGGCGTTGGTGGCAAGGTTGCGGATGAGCGCGGAGTCGACCTCGTGGGCGGGGAAGGGGGAGGACCCGCCGGACAGACGGGCGAGCATCGCTCGGATGACGGCCACCGACACGGGCGCGGTGGTGTCGCGGATGTCGCGGGCCAGTGCGTGGGCTGCTTCCTCCACCTCGTGGGGCTCGTGGACCGAGGTGAGCAGGCCGGAGGCCAGCGCCTCATCCGCGCCGAAGACCCGGCCGCTGATCATCCAGTCGCTGGCCTTCGTCACCCCGACGAGGCGCGGCAGATACCAGACGGACGCCCCCTCGGGATAGATGCCACGACGAGCGAAGACGAAGCCGAAGCGCGAGTCGGTCGCGGCCAGCCGGAAGTCGCACGACAGCGTGATCGTCAGCCCACCGCCCACGGCGGCGCCGCGGATGGCGGCGATGACGGGGGTGTTCATCAGGTGGATGGTTCTCGAGCAGCGCCCGGCAGGCTCCTGCCAGTGCTCCTGACCGGAGGCTTCGTCCGCCTCGCTCACGTCGAAGCCGCCCCCGGACAGGTCCGCACCGACGCTGAAGTCCCCACCCGCACCGGTGAGGACGACCACGCGCACATCGTCGTCGCGATCCGCCCGTTGCAGCGCGTCCTCCAGTTCGTCGGACATCCGCAGCGTGTACCCGTTGCGTGCCTCCGGTCGATTCAGCCGGATGGTCGCGATCTGCTCGCACACCTCGTAGGTGATGTCGTCGTAGTCAGTGGCTGCCATGCGAATCCGCCTCCTGATCGCTCGCGCCCAGCTCGGCAGCCAGCATCTGCGACCAGGTGCGCACGATGCGGCGGCGGCGTTTGGAGTCATCGGAGAGCAGGTCCGCCAGCGCCAGACCACGGGCCAGGTCCAGCGTGGTCTGGATCAGTGTCCGGGCGTGTGGGTCGTCGTCATCGACCCCGAGGTGCTCCACCGCAGCGGCGTGCACCGATCGGGCGAAGCGCCGCTCCAGCGGCTGGATGGTCTCGAGCATCTGGGGGTCGGCCGCTGCGGCCACCCACGCCTGCAGGGCCGCCCGGAAGAGGTCGCCCATGTAGAGCTCGACGAGTGTCGCCACGACCGCGTGGACGCGCTCGGCCCCGGTCAACTGCGGTGGCGCCATGGCCTCGACCATCAGCCGCCGCTCGTCGAACATGTGCTCCAGCGCGGCGGCGACGAGCTCCTCCCGGGTGGGGAAGTGGTGCTGCAGGGCGCCGCGGCTGATCCCCGCGTCCGCCGCAATGACCGAGACGGTCGAAGCGGACCACCCGCGGCTGGCCACGCAGTGCACCGTCGACTCGAGCAGCCGAGCCCGGGTGGCGCGGCTGCGGTCCTGCTTCGGCTCGAGGCTCACGCCGACCAGCGAGGAGCTCGCCGCTGGAGGAAGGCGGTCATGCCCTCCCTGGCCTCCTCGCTGGAGAACAGGCGCGAGGACTGCGCGGCGACCCGGTCACGGTGCTCGTCCAGGTGGGCGAGCAGCTCGTGGGTGACGAGTGCCTTGCTCTCGCGCAGGCCCTGCGGCGAGCACTTCGCGAGGTCGCCGGTGAGCTTCGTCAGCGCTGCGTCCAGGTCCGTGGGCGCCTCGGTCGCCAGACCGATGCGGGCCGCTTCGGCCGCGTCGAACTTCTCACCGGTGAGGAAGACCCGAGAGGCCGCTCGCGGGTCGATCCGCGGCAGGACGGTCAGCGAGATGACGGAGGCGGCCAGCCCGAGTCGCGACTCGGTCAGGGCGAAGGTCGAGGCCTCGCCGGCGAGCACGATGTCGCAGGCGGCGACCAGACCCATACCGCCGGCGCGTACGTGCCCATCGATGACCCCGACGACCGGCTTGGGCAGCGTGACGATGAGCCGGAGCAGGTCGACGAGCTCATCCGCGCGGGCGCGGGCCGGGTCGTCCGCCGGGTCATCGGTGGCCTCGGACAGGTCCGCGCCGGCGCAGAACGTGCCGCCGGTGTGGGTGAGCACGACCGCGCGCACGGCCTCGTCCGCCGCTGCGGCGTCCAGGGCCTCGCGCAGCTGCGCCACGAGCAGACCGGACAGGGCGTTGCGGTTGTGCGGAGAGTCCAGCGCCACCGTCGCGATGCCGCCCTCGGTGGTCACGTCCACGCGTCGCTGTGTGTCCTGGGTGCTCATGCCTCGTCCTGCCCTTCGTTCTCGTCCTCGACCACGGCCAGGGTGGCGCCCTGCTCGACCTGCTGACCGACCGAGACCGAGATCTCGACGACCGTGCCGGAGGCCGGGGCGGCCACCTCGTGCTCCATCTTCATCGCCTCAAGGTAGAGCAGCGGCTGCCCCACCGTCACCTCGTCGCCGACCTCCACGGCAACGCCGATGATCGAGCCCGGCATCGGCGCGACGAGTGTGCCGGCCGGCTTCAGCGCCGCCGGGTCGACGAAGCGGGGCAGCACCCGCAGCGTCAGGTTGCCCATGGGGGAGTCAACCGCGACCTGCGTACCGGACCCGTCGCCGTTGTCGATCGTCGCGACATCGAAGCGCCGGCGCACCCCGTCCAGGTTGATGACGACGGACCCTCCGGTGGCCTCGACGAGCTCGATGCTCGTCACGTCCGCCGGGAGCGTCTCGACCTCGAGCCCCTCGCGGCCGATGCGGTATCCGACGTGGATCTCCTGGTCACCGTGACCGAAGCCGCGGCGCTGGAAGATGCTCGGTACGTTGCGGAACCCGCCGCTGACGGCCCCGAGCACCGTTCGCTCGGCGCGCTGGTGCGCGCCATCCGCGATCGAGGCCACGAGTGCGGCCAGGTCGGGGGCGAGGGCGGCACCCGCGGTCAGGGTGGTGGGGTCGTGCCGGTCGTAGAAGCTCGTGTCCGCGGTGCCGGCGAGCATCTCCGGGTGGAGCAGGCTCGCGACGAGCAGGTCCCGGTTCGTCGCCAGGCCGTGCACCCGGCCGCGCCGCAGGGCGGAGGCGAGCTCACGAGCTGCCTCGGTACGGGTCGGCGCGAAGGAGATCACCTTGGCGATCATCGCGTCGTAGTGGGTGCCGATGACCGAGCCGACCTCGACGCCGGAGTCCAGTCGCAGACCGTGGTGCGCCGGGATCTCGAAGTGCGAGGTGACCCCCGGCAGATCGAGCGCGGCGATGGTCCCCGTCTGCGGACGCCAGCCGTCGCCCGGGTCCTCGGCGTAGAGCCGGGCCTCCATCGACCACCCCCGGGGGGTCGGTTCGTCCCCGGTGAGCTGCTGCCCTTCGGCGACCTCGATCTGCAGACCGACCAGGTCGGTGCCGGTGACGCACTCGGTGACCGGGTGTTCCACCTGCAGGCGGGTGTTCATCTCGAGGAAGAAGAAGGACCCATCGGGCATGGCGAGGAACTCCACGGTCCCGGCACCGCGGTAGTCCACGGCCGCGGCCGCGTTGCGTCCGGCATCGAGCAGCGCGGTGCGCATCTGCTCCCCGACCCGGTCGACGAGAGGGGAGGGGGCCTCCTCGATGACCTTCTGGTGACGGCGTTGCAGCGAGCACTCGCGCTCACCCAGGGCCCACACGGTGCCGTGGGCGTCCGCCATGATCTGGACCTCGACGTGGTGACCGGACTCGAGGTAGCGCTCGACGAAGACGGTCGGGTCGCCGAAGGCGGACGCGGCCTCACGGGAGGCGGAGGCGACGGCGCCGTCGATCTCGTCGAGAGCCCGCACGATCCGCATCCCGCGACCACCGCCCCCGGAGGAGGCCTTGACGAGCACGGGCAGATGCTCCTGCGCAACCTCGGCCGGGTCGAGGCGGTTGAGCACCGGGACGCCGGCCTCGGCCATCCGCTGCTTCGACTCGACCTTGCTGCCCATGACCCGGATGGCCTGTGGGTCGGGTCCGATCCAGGTCAGGCCGGCTGCCTGGACCTGTTGCGCGAAGTCGGCGTTCTCCGACAGGAATCCGTACCCGGGGTGGATGGCGTCCGCACCGGCCCGCTGGGCGGCCTCGATGACGAGGTCGCCGCGCAGGTAGGTATCACCCGGCGCGTTGCCGGGCAGGTGCACCGCGGCATCCGCGTCGGTGACGTGGGGGCTGTTGGCGTCCGCGTCGGAGAAGACCGCGACGGTGCTGATGCCGCGTCGGCGGCAGGCCGCGAAGACGCGTCGAGCGATCTCGCCGCGGTTGGCGACGAGGACGCTGGTGATGGGGGTCTGGGGCTGGGTGGTCATCATTTCCTCACATCCGGAAGACGCCGAAGGACGACGTCCCCTCGACCGGTGCGGTGTGGATGGCGGACAGGGCTACGCCCAGGACATCGCGCGTGTCCCGGGGGTCGATGATGCCGTCGTCGTAGACGAGTCCCGAGAGGACCATGGGCATGGCCTCGGCGCTGATCTGCTTCTCGACGGCAGCGTGCATGGCTGCGGCGCCCTCCTCGTCGAAGGGCTTGCCCTGGCCCAGGGCGGAGGCGCGGGCGACGTTCGTGACGACATCGGCCAACTGTGTGGCCCCCATGACGGAGGAGCGCGCCGAGGGCCACGTGAAGACGAATCTCGGGTCGTAGGCGCGGCCGCACATGCCGTAGTGCCCGGCCCCGTAGGAGTTGCCCAGCAGGACCGAGATGTGCGGGACGGTCGAGTTGGACACGGCGTTGATCATCATCGAGCCGTGCTTGATGATGCCGTTCTGCTCGTACTCCTTGCCGACCATGTACCCCGTCGTGTTGTGCAGGAAGAGCAGCGGGGTGTTCGACCGGTTGGCGAGCTGGATGAACTGCGTCGCCTTCTGCGACTCCTCGCTGAAGAGCACCCCGCGGGCATTGGCGAGGATGCCGACCGGGAAGCCGTGCAGCTGGGCCCATCCGGTGACGAGGGATGAGCCGTAGAGCGGCTTGAACTCGTCGAAGTCGCTGTCGTCGACGATCCGGGCGATGACCTCGCGCGGGTCGAAGGGGGACTTCAGGTCCGGCGGGACGATCGACAGCAGCTCTTCGGCCGGGTAGCGCGGCGGCTTCGGCTCGGTGGTCGCCGGCCCCGAGGCCTTCCGGTGGCCCAGGCGGGAGACGATGTTGCGCCCGATGCGGATCGCGTCCTGCTCGTCCAGCGCGTAGTGGTCGGCCAGACCGGAGACCCGGGCGTGCATGTCGGCACCACCGAGCGACTCGTCGTCGGACTCCTCACCGGTGGCCGCCTTGACGAGCGGCGGGCCGGCGAGGAAGACCTTCGACTGCTGCTCGATCATCACGACGTGGTCGCTCATGCCCGGCAGGTAGGCGCCGCCCGCGGTGGAGTTGCCGAAGACGAGGGAGATCGTCGGGATGCCCTCCTTCGACAGGCGGGTGAGGTTGCGGAAGGTCTCCCCGCCGGGGATGAAGATGTCCTTCTGCGTCGGCAGGTCAGCGCCGCCGGACTCGACGAGGGTGATCACCGGCAGACGGTTCTCCCGCGCCACCTCGTGCATCCGCAGGGTCTTCTTCAGCCCGGGCGGGTTGCTCGTGCCGCCCTTGACCGTGGGGTCATTGGCGAGGACGAGGCACTCGACCCCGGAGACGAGCCCGATGCCGGCGACGATCGAGGCGCCGACGGTGAAGTTCGAGCCGTAGCCCGCGAGGGTGGCCAGCTCCAGGAAGGGGGACTCCAGGTCGAGCAGCAGCTCGATCCGCTCGCGGGCGGTGAGCTTGCCGCGCTTGTGGTGCCGGGCGGTGTACTTCTCCCCGCCGCCGGCGACGGACGTGGCGATCTCCACGCCGATCTCGGCGAGGGAGGCCTTCATGGCTTCGGCCGCCTCCTGCGCCTGGGGGCTGGTCGGGTCGAGGGTGCTGTCCAGGATCGTCATGCCGTCAGTCCCATCCGTCGTGCGGCCATCTGGTTGAGGATCTCGACGGTGCCGCCGCCGATGCCGATGATGCGCATGTCGCGGTACTGCCGCTCGATCTCGCACTCGGCCATGTAGCCCATCCCGCCGAAGAGCTGGAGGGCCTCGTGGGCCACCCACTCGCCGGCTCGGGTGGCGGTGTTCTTCGCGAAGCACACTGCCGGGATGAGCGAGGTCAGTTCTTCGCCGGCCTCGTGGCGGTCGACCACGGCGCGGGTGTAGGTGCGCGCGACGTCGATGCGCGAGGCCATCTCGACGAGGGTGTTCTGTACCGACTGGCGCGCGATGAGCGGCTCGCCGAAGGTCTTCCGGTCACGGCACCACGCCGTGGCCAGGTCCAGGCAGCGCTGTGCCTGCGAGTAGGCCTGCGCGGCCATGGCGATCCGCTCGGTGAGGAAGGCGCTGCCGATGAGCAGGAAGCCGGCGTTCTCCGGCCCGATGAGGTTCTCGGCCGGGACCCGCACGTCGGTGAGGGACAGCTCGGCGGTGTCCGAGCAGCGCCAACCCAGCTTCTCCAGCCGGCGGGTCACCTCGAACCCGGGAGTGCCCTTCTCGATGACGATCAGGGACAGGCCGCGACCACCGGGATGCTCCTCACCACCGGTGCGTACCGCTGTCGTGACGAAGTCGGCGCGGACCCCGGAGGTGATGTACGTCTTGGCGCCGTTGACGACGTACTCGTCGCCGTCGCGGCGCGCGGTGGTGCGCAGCCCGTTCACGTCGGATCCGCCGTCGGGCTCGGTGATCGCCAGGGCGCCGATCCGTTCGCCGGCCAGGGTCGGGGCCACCCAGCGCTCGATCTGCTCCCGGTCGCTCGCGGTGACGATGTGCGGACAGGCGATGCCGGCCGTGAAGAGGGAGGCGTAGGCGCCGCCGGCGCCCCCGGCCTCGTGGAATGCCTCGGTGACGGTGACCCCGGCCCGCTGACCGCCGCCTTCGCCACCGGCGTGCTCGGGGAAGCTCGCGCCGAGCAGTCCCTGTCGTGCGGCCACGGTGTGCAGCGAGCGGGGTAGCTCCCCTTCGCGCTCCCAGGCGTCCTGGTGCGGCAGGATCTCGCGCTCGACGAACTGACTCGTCGTGTCGCGCAGGGCGCTCATCTCGTCGGTGTACCAGTCGGCGTGACTCATCGGTGGTCCTCGGGGGTCGAAGGGAGCAGGTGGGTGGGGATGTCGACGTGCCGGGAGCGCAGCCACTCGGCCAGGCCCTTGGCCTGCGGGTCGAAGCGGGCGTTGTAGGCCACGCCTTCACCGAGGATGTTCTCGACGACGACGTTGACGGCCATCAGGTTGGGCAGGTGCGTGATCTGCACGGGCAGGTCGGCCGCCTCGGGGATCAGCTCTCGCACCCGCTCGGGGGTCAGGTGCGCGGACAGCCACGGCCAGACGCGCTCGTCGCGCACCCACACACCGATGTTGGCGTGGCCGCCCTTGTCGCCGGAGCGGGCGCCGGCGATGGTGCCCAGGGGGACGGCGCAGGTCGGGGCCGGCTCGCCGTGCGGTCCGGCCGCGGCGTGGGTCCCGTCGCCGGGCGCTGCGGGTTCGCCCAGGAGCGGCTCGAGCGGGCGGGTCTGCGAAGGGGGAGCGATGACCTCCACGGTGCCGTCGTCCAGGACGACCTCGTGCTCGGGCACCGACTGCGCGACGTACCCGGGGGTGAAGACCCCGTACGGCGATCCGGCGGACGGGGGTGCGAGGGTGTGGCAGCCCGGGTAGGTGCCCAGGGCGATCTCGATCCCTGCGCGGGTGAAGGCGCGGCCGACGACCTTGGGGTCCTTGTCGCGGGCGACCACCGTCAGCAGCGCCGCGGCCTGCTGCTGGGTCGGTGCGTTCGGGATGTCGGTGCGCGTCAGTGCCCACGTCAGCTCGGCGGGGGAGGTCGTCAGCCCGGACATGAACTGGCGCTGGGCGAGCTCGGCCTTCGCCTCGATGTCCAGGCCGGTCAGGACCATCGTCATCTCGTTGCGGAAGCCGCCGAGGGAGTTCAGCGAGACCTTGACCTCGGGCGGGGGAGCCTCGCCGCGGATCCCGGCCATGGAGACCCGGTCGGGGGCCTGGTGCTCGACGGTGATCGTGTCCAGGCGCGTCGTGACGTCCGGACCGGGATAGCGCGCGTCGGCGATCTCGTAGAGCAGCTGGGACTTCACGGTGTCGACGGTGACGGCGCCACCGGTGCCCGGGTGCTTCGTGATGACGCTGGAGCCGTCACGGTGGATCTCGGCGATGGGGAACCCCGGGTGGTCGAGGTTCTCGATCTCGGTGAAGAACGAGTAGTTCCCTCCGGTGGCCTGGGTGCCGCACTCGATGACGTGTCCGGCCGCGGTGGCTCCGGCCAGTGCGTCGTGGTCCTCACGGCCCCATCCGAAGTGGGCGATGGCCGGCCCGACGATGATCGAGGCGTCCGTGACGCGGCCGGTGACGACGATGTCGGCGCCGGAGGCGACCGCGCGCGCGATCCCGAACGCGCCGAGGTAGGCATGGGCCCCCATCGGCTCGCCCAGGCCGAGCTCGGCTGCCCGGGGGGTCAGGTCGTCGCCGCGGACGTGCGCGACCTGCGGGCTCAGGCCCTGACTCGTCGCGAGCTCGCGGATGGCGGTGACCAGGCCGGGGGTGTTGACGCCGCCGGCGTTGGCCACGATCGTCACGCCCTGCTCGAGGGCCAGGCCGAGGCAGTCGCGCAGCTGCAGCAGGAAGGTCTTGGCGTAGCCGGTGTCGGGGTCCTTGAGCCGGTCGCGCCCGAGGATCAGCATCGTCAGCTCCGCCAGCCAGTCGCCGGTGATGACGTCGACCTGACCGTCCTGGAGCATTTCGCGCATCGCGGACAGGCGGTCCCCGTAGAAGCCGGAGCAGTTGCCGACCCGCAGCACGTCCTGGTCGGCGGCCCTCACTGGCGCGCTCCTCGCGGGGCGCCCGCGAACGCCTGGGCGATCGCGAGCCACGCCTTGGCGTCGCCGGTGGCGACGACGTCGGTCTCCTCGACCTCGCGGCGCTGGGTGACGACGAGGCAGAAGTCCTGCGCGGAGCCGGTGACCCGGTCGGCACTGCGCTCGCCGTCCTCGTCGCCCCAGGTCCACAGCTCCCCGTCGGGGCCGGTCAGCTCGACGTGGAAGGGCTGCGCCGGGGGAGTGCGGTCGTTGATCAGGTAGGCGAAGTCCCGGGTGCGCACCCCCAAGTGGCAGATGTCGCGCAGCCGCGCGGTGGGAGTGCGCGTGACCCCCAGGGCGTCGGCGACGTCCTGCCCGTGCGCCCACGTCTCCATCAGTCGCGCGGTGGCCATCGAGCGGGGGCTCATCGGGGGCCCGAACCACGGCAGCTTGGTGTCGGCGGGGGCGCCGCGCAGGACGTGCGCGAGCCTTTCCCGGCCGGCGCGCCAGCGAGCGAGTACCTGCGCCGGCGTGGCGACGGCGCCCTCCTGCGTGCGCGTGTCCACGTGACCCATGGGGTCCTGCATGGCGATCTCGACCTCGGCGGCGAATCCCTGTGGATCGGTGGCCGCGACGGCCGCGATCTCATCGGTCCACGCCAGGTGCGCGATCTGATGGGCGATGGTCCACCCTTCAGCGGGCGTCGCGCGGGCCCAGGTCGGCTCGTCGAGGTCGGCGACGAGCGCGTCGAGGTCGGCGCACTCGTCGAGGAAGGAGTCCACGGTGTCACTCATGGGGGCGAGCGTCGCACGTCAACGCCTAACAATCAAGCGTGCTTGCTTGTTTATGGTTTCGTCAGTAGCGTCCATGTCATGCGCCTCACTGATGAGCACTCAGCCTTCCGCGCCAGCGTGCGCGCCTTCGTCGAGTCCGAGATCAACCCCCGCGCGGACGAATGGGAGGCAGCCGGCATCTTCCCGGCCCACGAGCTCTTCCCCAAGGCCGCCGCGCTGGGCCTCTTCGGGCTCGAGTACGACGAGGAGTTCGGCGGAGAGGGCGCCGATCACTCGTTCCAGATGATCGCTGCCGAGGAGCTCGGCCGGTGCGACTCCGGGGGCGTCTCGATGGCCATCGGCGTCCAGTCGATGATGGCCACGCCCTCCCTCGCGCGCTTCGGCTCCCCTGAGTTGAAGCAGGCCTACCTCGTCCCGGCTCTGGCCGGCCACCGCGTCGGCGCGATCGCCGTCACGGAGCCGGACACCGGCTCGGACGTGGCCCGCCTGCGCACCAGGGCGAGGCGCGACGGTGACGACTGGGTGATCACCGGGCGCAAGACCTACATCACCAACGGCACCCAGGCCGACTGGCTCTGCCTCCTGGTGCGCACCTCCGACGAGGGCGGATACCGCGGGATGTCGCAGGTGATCGTCCCGACCGACAGCCCCGGATTCTCCGTCGCCAAGAAGTTGGACAAGCTCGGCAACCGCAGCTCGGACACCGCCGAGCTGGTCCTCGATGAGGTGCGCGTGCCCGTGACGAACACGATCGGCGAGATCGGCCGGGGCTTCCAGCAGCAGATGATGCAGTTCGTCATCGAGCGGATGTTCGTCGCCTACTCCAGCGTCGGCAGCTGCGACCGCGCCCTGGAGCGCACGCGTGCCTACATCGCCGAGCGCGAGGTCTTCGGCCAGCCGCTGGCGACGAAGCAGTACGTCACCTTCCGGCTCGCGGAGCTGCAGGCCCAGGTCGAGCTGCTCCGCAACCACAACGCGGCCGTCTGCGAGGCCTACATGGCCGGCGACGACATCATCCGCGGCGCCAGCGTCGCCAAGCTCACCGCCGGTCGCCTGGTGCGCGAGGTCGCCGACACCTGCATCCAGTTCTACGGCGGCATGGGCTACATGGAGGAGACGTGGACCGCGCGCTTCCTGCGCGACACCCGGCTCGGCTCCATCGGGGGCGGCGCCGACGAGGTCATGCTCCAGGTCCTGGCACGCCTCGACGGGATGCCCGCGTGATGGACCACGGATTCGGCAACTGGGCCACCATCCACGCGCTGCGCAATGCCGACCGCGTGGCGTATGTCGACGGGCCCGAGGGGGTCGAGACCACCTATGCCCAGTTGGAGGAGCGCACCAACCGCCTGGCCGACGCATTGCGGACGAAGGGGGTCGCACCCGGGGACCGGGTGGCACTGCTGTGTCTCAACAGCCCCCAGATGATGGAGATCTACCTCGCCGTGGCCAAGCTCGGGGCCATCAGCGTGCCGGTGAACTTTCGCCTGCACCCCGATGAGATCGCTTACGTGCTGGGCGACTCCGGGGCCAGTCTGCTCTTCGTCAGCACTGCTTTCCTCCCGGCCGCGACGCAGGCACTCGAGAACGAGACCTCCGTGCGCGAGACCATCCGGGTCCCGGCCCTGGCCGAGCGGGTCGCCGGTGAGGGGGGCGACTACGAGCCCCTCCTGGCCTCGGGCGCCCCGGAGCGGGTCGTGGCAGAGGTGGGTCATGACGACGTGTGCGTGATCATGTACACCTCGGGCACGACGGGGCGTCCGAAGGGCGCCATGCTCACCCACGGCAACTTCTTCTACAACGCCATCAACGCGATGGGGTTCGCCTCGGGCATCGGACGGACGGACGTCACGATCTCGGCCGCACCCCTCTTCCACATCGGGGCGCTGGGGGTACACACCCTGCCCTTCCTCCTCGTCGGTGGCAGCGTCGTGGTGATCGAGGCCTTCGCCCCGGACCAGTGGGTCGAGGCAGCCGCGCGACACCACGTCACCCAGGCCTTCCTGGTGCCGGCGATGTGGGCGGCTGTTGCTGCGTCGCCGGCGCTGGAGACGGCGGACCTGTCCTCCCTTCGGCTGGCGATCAGTGGTGGGGCGCCGTGCCCACTGCCGGTGATCTCCGCGATGAGGGGCCACGGTGTTGCCTTCACCGAGGGCTTCGGCATGACCGAGACCTCGCCCAATGCAGCCTGCCTCCAGCCGGAGGACGTCGTCGAGCACGCCGGCTCGGTCGGACGGCCGGTCGCCTTCATGGACTTCCGGATCCTCGACGAGATGGACCAGGACGTACCCCAGGGGGAGGTGGGCGAGCTGTGCCTGCGGGGTCCGAGCATCTTCGTGGGCTACTGGAACAGGCCCGAGGCAACGCAAGAGGCGATCCGGGACGGCTGGTTCCACACCGGTGACATGGCCCGGGTCGACGCGGAGGGCTTCTACAGCCTCGTCGACCGGAAGAAGGACATGGTCATCACCGGCGGGGAGAACGTCTACCCGATCGAGGTCGAGCAGGTGCTCTACGGCCACCCCGACGTCGTCGAGGTCGCCGTCATCGGGGTCCCCGACGACACGTGGGGCGAGATCGTCACCGCTGTCGTCGTGCGCACCGATGGCTCGACCCTCACCACGGACGAGTTGCGTGACTGGGCGCGCGAACGCATCGCCCACTTCAAGGCGCCTCGCCGGGTGACCTTCATCGACGAGCTGCCACGCAATGCCACCGGCAAGATTCTCAAGCGCGAGTTGCGCGTCAGCGAGGGCGGCGGCGACGCCTCCGTCTCCCGCTGAAGACACCAGGAGCGGATGAACATGGAAAAGACACTCAAGGGACGCACCATCCTCATGTCGGGCGGCAGCCGCGGCATCGGTCTGGCCATCGCGGTGCGCGCGGCCCGGGACGGGGCGAACGTCGCCCTGCTCGCCAAGACCGACCAGCCGCACCCCACGCTCGAGGGGACCGTACACACGGCCGCGGAGGCCATCGAGGCCGCCGGCGGCACGGCGCTGCCCATCGTCGGAGACGTTCGTGACGAGGACTCGGTCCGCGCGGCGGTCGCGTCGACGGTCGAGCGCTTCGGCGGCATCGACATCGTCGTCAACAACGCGAGCGCGATCGACCTGTCGAAGACGGCCGACCTGCCGATGAAGAAGTACGACCTGATGCAGGACATCAACTGCCGCGGGTCCTTCCTGCTGGCGAAGGCGGCGCAGCCGCACCTGATCGACTCGGACCACGCCCACGTCCTCTCGCTCTCCCCGCCGATCAACCTCGCCCCGCACTGGGCAGGGGGGCACCTGGGCTACACCATCGCCAAGTACGGGATGAGCATGGTGACCCTCGGCCTGGCGCAGGAGTGGCGCGAGCACGGCATCGCGGCGAACAGCCTGTGGCCGCGCACGGCGATCGACACCGCGGCCGTGCGCACCTTCATGGGGGCGGAGACGGCGGACACCCGCAGCCGTACCCCCGAGATCATGTCCGATGCGGCGCACGCGATCCTCGTGCGCGACCCCGCCGAGTGCACCGGACAGTTCTTCATCGACGACGACGTGCTGGCGCAGGAGGGCATGACCGACTTCAGCGCCTACGGCCCCGACGTCAGCCAGCTCGTGCCGGACCTCTTCCTCGACTGACCCACACGCCCCCCTCGAAACACGCAAGGACAGCCAATGAAGCCTGACCTGTCGCTCGTCGACCCCCTGGAGCACAACCTCGCCACCCGCAACAATGCCGGTGACGTCATCGTGCGCTCCGCGGCGCTCTTCCCCGACCGGGTCGCGGTCGTCGACGGCGACCGTGAGGTGACCTACCGGGAGCTCGCCGAGACCGTGGACCGCCTGGGACACGCACTGCTCGGCCTCGGCCTACCTGCGGGCAGCCCGGTGGCCGTGACGATGATGAACTCGTGGCGGCTGCTGGCGACCTACTACGCCTGCGCCCGCGCGGGCCTGGTCTGCATGCCGCTGAACTTCCTGCTCGCCGGCGAGGACCAGGCCTGGATCCTGCACGACTCCCAGCCGCCGGTGGTCGTCACGGACTCCGCCTTCCGCCCGCTGCACGAGCAGGTGCTGCCGAAGGTGCCGGTCGTCCAGGACGTCATCGTCACCGACGAGGAGAACCCGCAGCCGGTGGCCGGCCTGGCGACGCACGGCTGGCAGGGCCTCGTCGACGGGGCGCCGTCGACGCCGCTCGAGGTCATCGTCGACGACCGGGACGTCGTGCAGTGCCTCTACACCTCCGGGACGACGTCGCGGCCGAAGGGGGTGCTCGTCAGCCACACCTCGCTGGTCACCTCATTGCTGTCGAATGCCCTGGTAACCCGCCAGTCCTGGGGCCGCAACTCACCGGTCATGCTCGTCGTGCTGCCGATGTTCCACGTCACGGCGCTGAACACGGTGACGATGCCGGTGCTGATGATGGGCGGCACGGCCGTGCTCGGGCCGATGGCCTTCGACCCCGTCGCCAGCCTCGACCTCATCGAGCACCACCGGGTGACGCACCTGATGATGCTGCCGATGATGCACCGGGCCTGCGTCGGCGTGCAGGAGCAGCAGCCGCGGGACCTCACCTCGGTCACGACCGCGATCTACGCGATGGCCCCCATGCCCTCGGACCTGCTCGACGCCGTGGAGGGGATCTACCCGAACGCCGACGTCATCCTCGGCTCCGGCCAGACCGAGGTCGTACCGACGACCGTCATGCAGTGGCCCGAGCACCGGCACAGTGCCCCCGACTCGTGGGGCCCCCAGTCGGTGTCCGTGCTGGCGAGGACGATGGGCCCGATGGGTGAGGTCCAAGGGCCCGGGGAGACCGGCGAGATCGTCTACCGCAGCCCCAACGTGTGCAGCGGGTACTGGAACAACCCGGAGGCGAACCAGGCGGCCTTCGCCCACGGTTGGTTCCACTCCAGCGACGTCGGTCACCTCGACGACGACGGTGTCGTGTGGTTCACCGACCGCCTGAAGGACATCATCAAGAGCGGCGGGGAGAACGTCTCGTCCGTCGCCGTCGAGGCCGTGCTCCTCGGTGCGCCCGGGGTGGCCGAGTGCTCCGTCATCGGCGTCCCCGACGAGCGGTGGGGCGAGGCCGTGTGTGCCGTCGTCGTCCCCGACGGCACCGTGCCGACGGCAGAGATCGAGGCCGGCGTCATCGCCCATGCGAAGGCCTCGCTGGCGGGCTTCCAGGTGCCCAAGCAGGTCCGGGTCATCGAGGAGCTGCCGAAGACCGCCACCGGGAAGATCCAGAAGCACCAGGTCCGCGACGCCGTGCGCTGAGGCCGGCTACGCCAGGTCGAGGGTGATGAACTTCGGCCGGTAGATCGTGGGGTTGTTCATCAGCTCCTGGAAGTCGAACGTGTTGACGTTGTAGGAGATGAGCAGCTCGCCGTCCTGCGACAGCTCCGGGTGACCGTGGGCGTTGTACGTGAAGTGCTGCCCCTGCGTCTCGGGGGTCTCGTAGATCGTCTGCGGCTGCACCCACGGCCCGGTGGGGGAGCAGGCGGTCCACGCGTTGATCTTCGGGCTGTACGCCTGTGAGGTGTCCGAGGAGATCATCAGGTACCCGTCGCGGAAGGGGGAGACGCTCAGCTCGTTGGCCACCCCCTTCGCCAGGCGCCCGCTCTCGTCGGGATCGTCCTCCCACTCGTCCGTGCCGAGGTACTCCCAGGTGGAACGGTCGGCGAGGGAGCCCGCCGGTGCCCGCGCCACGTGGAGGTGCTTGACCTCCTCGCGGTCCTCGATGCCGTAGATCCACGTGTGCGTCGGCGTCGTCATCAGCCCGGCACCCCACGCGACCGGCCCCTCGAAGCCCTCCTCGACCTCGGTGACCTCCAGGTCGGGCAGGGACACGTGCGCGAGAGTGTTGCGTTCCCACTCGAAGCCGTGCTCGCCCACCTGCTGGGTCAGGGAGAGGAAGACGAGCAGCTCACCGCCCTCGACCTTGGCGTCCTGCACCCAGTAGTACGTCTGCTCGTCCGGGGCCGGGAGGAACGACTCGGGCCCCTGACGCGTCAGCGTGCTCAGCTGCCCGGAGTCGTCCTCGACGACCAGCGCGTTGTGCACCATCGTCATCCCCGGATCCGGGGTACCGCCCTCGTCGACGGTACCGATGAGCGAGTCGCTGAAGAGCCACAGCGTGCGTTCCTGCGGCAACTGCACGGAGTAGGTCGAGTCGCCCCCGACCCAGCCCGGCCCGGACAGCTCGAAGCGCGCGTCGTCGGAGCGCGAGGGCTGCGCCCAGTCGAGGTCCGCCGTGATGGCCTCGCAGTCGCCCCGGTCCTGCTTCCCCTCCTCGGAGCACCCGGCGAGCAGACCGGCGCCGATCGCGAGCACGGCGCAGCCCGCGGTCAAGCGTCTGCGGCGCATTCAGGCTCCTGGCGGCGGGGATCGGTGGCCGGACTACAAACTACTGCAGGCAGCACTTCGGCTGAGGGCGAAGGGGGATCGAGCCGGTCGCGCGGTCAGAGCCAGCCGAGGTCCTGGGCCCGCCGGGCGGCTTCCACGCGCGTGCTGGAGCCGGTCTTGCCGATCGCCGAGGACAGGTGGTTGCGCACGGTGCCCGGGGAGAGGTGCACCCGGGCACCGATCGCGGCGGCCGAACCGCCGTCGAGGGCGTGGGTGAGGACCTCACGCTCACGGTTGGTCAGGGGGTTCGGCCCGCCGACGACGCTCTCGGTCGCGAGCGACGGGTCGACGACCCGGCCACCCCGGGCGACGGTGCGCACTGCCTCGGCCAGCTCCTCGGAAGGGGTGTCCTTGACGACGAAGCCACTGGCCCCGGCCTCCAGGGCCCGACGCAGGTAGCCCGGACGGCCGAAGGTGGTGACGATGAGGATCCGCGTCCCCGGTAGCTCCCGGGCCAGCTGCGCGGTCGCGGCGATGCCGTCCATCCCGGGCATCTCGATGTCCAGGACCGCGACGTCGGGGCGGGTACGGCGCGCGGCCTGGAGCACCTCGTCACCGGTCCCGACCTCGGCGACGACCTCGAGGTCCTCCTCGAAGCCGAGCAGCGCGGCCATCGCCCCGCGCACGAGGGCCTGGTCGTCGGCCAGCAGCAGGGTGATCACGGCAGATCCACCCGCACCCTCGTCCCGGGACCGGCACCACCGGCGATCCCGTCCTCGACCTCGATCCGCCCACCGGCCTGGCCGACGCGCTCGCGCAGACCGGTCAGCCCGCTGCCCTCCTTGCGCCCGCGCAGCCCGCGACCGTCATCGGTGACCTCGAGCCAGGACGGACCCCAGGCGACCTCGACCCGCTGGGCGCCGCTGTGGCGGATGACGTTGGTGACGCTCTCCCGCAGCACCCAGGCGATCGTGATCCGGTGGGCCGGGTCGACGATGTCACCGTCCTGCGGCAGGACGGCCTCGATCCCGGCATCGCGAAGGGCGGTGGCTGCCGACTCGCGCTCGTCGGCCAGGCGTGCCACCCGCAGCCCGGAGACGGTCGCGCGGATCTCGGCCAGCGACTGTCGGGTCAGCGAGCGGATGTCGGCCAGCTCCCCCTTCGCCCGCTCCGGGTCGATGTCGATCAGGCGCTCGGCCAGGTCGGCCTTGAGGGAGACGACGGTCAGGCTGTGACCCAGGACGTCGTGCACGTCCCGGGCGACCCGGTCGCGCTCGGCGGTCACGGCCAGGGAGCGTTGCACCACCTGGTGCCGCTCGTCGCTGAGGGTGATGCGGCGCAGCAGCAGACCGAAGCCGCCGATGAGCAGGGGCAGGAAGAGCAGCGGCCACACGTCCCGCAGGGCGTCGGTCTGCGCCAGGATCACGGCGGCCATGGCGACCACGGCGATCACCGACGGCAGTGGCCAACGGTCGGGGAAGCTGAAGGCGGCGACCGAGGCGAGGAAGGGGGCGAGGCCGACGGCACCCGGGCCGATGAGGGGGATCAGGGCGAGCATGATCCCGGCCGCGGCCAGGAAGCCACCGAAGACGATGAGCAGGTCCACCCGTCCCCACCCGCAGCGCAGCGCCCGCTGCCCGCGCATGAAACCCCACACGTAGAGACCGGCGAAGGCGACGAGGGCGCCGAGGGTGACTGCGCGCAGCAGCGGCCGGTCGCTCGTCTCCTCGACCACCGCGATGGCGGGGAAGACGAGGAAGACCAACCAGACGGCGGCGAGGACCCAGCCGTGCCTGGCCCACGGGTCGGCGCTGTATCCCTCGTCGGAGGGGGCCCGCGCCACGGCCTGGGAGGGGCTCACTGCCGCTCGCGTCCCCGCCGCGCCAGGAGGACCGTCGCCACGGCCATGATGATCGTCCACACCGCCACGTTAGTCAGTGGGACCCACAGCGACTCGTGGGCGAGGTTGCCCTGCATGTCCACCGAGTAGCCCTCGGTCAGCGGGTACCGGGCGAGGGAGACCATCCCGTAGAGGGGAGTGAACTTCGCGATCGTGAGCATGACCCCCGACAGCGGGATGAAGATGTTGCCGAGGAAGGCGAAGATCACCAGCGACCCGGAGGCGGCGCCGACGGCCGACTCGGACCGGAAGGCGAGCCCGAAGATCAGTCCGTAGAGGGCGAAGAGGCAGGCCCCGAAGAGCACGATGGCCGCGCTGGCGAACCAGACCCAGGTCTCTCCCTCCGCTCCGGTCGAGATGCCGATGCCGTAGATCAGCACGATCGGGATCAGGGCGATGGCCAGGGCGATGATCGCCTTGCCGGCGACGTAGGAGCTGTCGCGAAGCGGGGTCAGCCCCAGCTGTCGGCCCCACCCCTGCTGGCGCTCGACAGCGGCCTGTCCGCCGATGCTCACCGTCGCGGTGACGGCGCCGTACACGGCCATCGAGATCATGATGTACAGCGCCACGTTGCCCCGGCCGATGTCCTCCTCGCCGAAGGTCTGCGCAGCGCCGAAGACGATGTACATGAAGGCCGGCAGGACGGCGATGAAGAACAGGCCGACGTAGTCGCGGCCGATGCGCTTGAGCTCCAGGCCGATGATCGTGGGGTTCATCGCGTCTCCTCCAGGATTGCGTCGCTCGTGCCGTCGTGGCTGTCGTTCGATGGTGCGTCGGCAGCGTTGTCCGGCTCGGGCACGGCCTCGCCGGTGATCGCCAGGAAGGCCGCGTCGAGCGAGGCCGTCGTGACCTCCAGGTTGCTGCCGCCGAGGTCGACGAGCAGCAGCCGGGCGAGCGCGTCGGAGTCCTCACCGACCACCGTGACCCGCTCGCCGGCCACGGTGACCGAGCTCGTCCCGGGCCGGCCGCGCAAGCGGTCGGCGACGGCGCCGACGTCCCCCCTGCGGACGTCGGCGCTGACCGTGCGACCGCTCGCGCGGGAGCGGATCTCCTCGGTGGTGCCGTCCGCGACCACCCGACCACCGGCCATGAGCACGATCCGGTCGGCGAAGGTGTCGGCCTCCTCGAGGTAGTGCGTGGCGAAGAGGACGGTGCGCCCCTGCGCGGCGTCGTGGTGCATCGTGCGCCAGAACTCCCGGCGGGCGCGTACGTCCATCCCGGCGGTCGGCTCGTCGAGGATCAGCAGGTCCGGGTCGGGCAGCAGTGCCAGCGCGAAGCGCAGTCGCTGCTGCTCACCGCCGGAGAGCTTCGCGACCAGGCGGTCGGCCTTGTCGGCGAGCCCCGCGCGCTCGATGACCTCCTCGGTCGGGCGGCGCTCCGGGAAGGTCGAGGCGATCATCCGCACGGTCTCGCGGGCGGTGAGGTCGCGCAGCAGGCCACCGGTCTGCAGCACGGCCGAGACCCTCCCTTCGTGCACGGCGCGGCGGGGTGGGGCGCCGAAGGAGGTGATCGTCCCCGAGGTCGGCTCGGTCAGGCCCAGGACCATGTCCAGGGTGGTGGTCTTGCCGGCGCCGTTGGGCCCGAGGATCGCCACGACCTCGCCGGGCCGGATGCTCAGGTCGACGCCGGCGACGGCGCGCACGGTCTGCGAGCCGGAGCGGAAGTGCTTGGTCACCTCGTGGAGCTGGATGCCCCCGGCATCGGGCCGCGTGGCCGCGTGGGTGCTCGTGTCTGTCATGCGTCCAGCATCCTGCGTCCGGCCGCCGACCACCATCCTGCGATGTCACGACTTGGGCCTGACACATGTCATGGATGCAGACATCCGGCGTCCGAGGAGCCATGATGGAAGGAGCAAGGGCTCGGGTGTCCGACTCGGGCCAATTCGACGATGGAGGTCGACACCATGGGCGCCGCAGTTGAGATCAGCACCGGGATGATCGACCCGATCCACCTCAAGGGCAAGCACGTCATGCTCGGCACGACGTCCCTCGGTGTGCTCGACGGAACCCAGTCGGTCGTGCGCTTCGACGTCCCCTCGGGCAAGCACGTGCTCTACCTCAAGGACGGGCTGACCACCTCCGGCGCGGTCGCGTTCCGCGTCCACACGGGCCACTGCGCCCAGCTGACTCTCAAGGACGTCGACGCGGGGATGTTCGCGGCGATCTTCGGTGGCTGGTTCGCGCTGAAGCGCTCCGGCGACGCGGCCCTCGACGAGCAGACCCCGGGCGCCGAGGAGATCTCCGTCGACGAGGTGCCTGCCGACGCCTGAGCGGTGGTCGGGACCTGCGTGGCACCATCGAAGCCATGCAGGTCACCCAGATTCGCATCTATCCGGTGAAGTCCCTCGGGGGCGTGGACGTCGAGACCGCCCGCGTCGAGCCGTGGGGCCTTGAAGGGGACCGCCGCTGGGCACTCGTCGACGAGATGGGTGAGCGGGTCACCGCACGCGAGGTCAACGCGCTGCTCGGGTTGCGCGCGCAGATCATCGACGACGAGACCATCCGCATCCATGCCGGCCGGGAGAGCATCCTCGTCGACACACCGTTGGGGCTGCCGCCGGTCCCGGTGGGTATCGCGCGCCAAGGTTTCGCCCCACCGGCCGACCAGGACGTCAGCGAGTGGATCAGCGACCGGGTGGGTCGCCCGATGCGCCTGGTCTGGCAGGAGGACCCGCAGGTGCGACGAGTGTCCGGCGCCCACGGTGGGCAGGAGGGTGACACCCTCTCGCTGGCCGACGCCGGCCCCCTGCTGCTGACCTCGCAGGCCTCCCTCGCCCGGCTGGAGGAGTGGCTGGTCGCCGAGGCCGACGAACCGGACCCGCAGGACCTGGACCCCGAGGACGTCAGCGCCGCCGTGGCCGGTTCCGTCATGACGGCCGAAGGGGGAGCGAGCCTGAGCATGGCCCGCTTCCGCCCCAACCTCGTCATCGACGGCCAGGAGCCCTTCGCCGAGGACGACTGGCCGACGGTGAGGATCGGGGACGTGGAGTTCCGCACCGCCGAGACCTGCGACCGGTGCGTCATGACGACGATCGACCCGGATACCCTCGAGCGAGGGAAGGAGCCGATGCGTACCCTCGCGCGGCACCGCCGCTGGGACGGCAAGACGTGGTTCGGCACCCGGCTCGTCCCCCTGACGCAGGGCGAGCTGAGCGTCGGCGATGACGTCGTCCCCGCCTGATCCGCGAGTCGATGAGGAGGTCGAGCGTGACCACACCTGAGGTCCTGACCGGGCCGAGGGAGCCGCTGCCGAGCGAGGCGGAGCAGGCGCAGGTCCACCGACGCACCCTGACCGTCGTCGTGATCAGCCAGATCCTCGGCGGCGCCGGCCTGGCGGCAGGCATCTCCGTGGGGGCGCTGCTCGCCCAGGACATGCTGGGCTCGGAGGGGCTCTCCGGGCTGCCGACGGGACTGTTCACCCTCGGGTCGGCCCTGGCCGCGTACGCGGTGGGCCGCTCCACCCAACGCCTCGGACGACGCGTCGGTCTGGCCTACGGCTTCCTCGCGGGGGGCCTGGGGGCCTTCGGCGTGGTCCTGGCCGCGGTCGCCGACAACGTGCCCTTCCTCTTCCTCGCCCTCTTCGTCTACGGCTCCGGGACGGCCACCAACCTGCAGGCCCGGTACGCCGGGACCGACCTGGCGCCGGAGCACCGACGCGGATTCGGCACGAGCATGGCCATGGTCGCCACCACGGTCGGTGCGGTGGCCGGCCCCAACCTCATCGAGCCCATGGGTGAGGTGGCCGACGCGATGGGCGTGCCGACCCTGGCCGGCCCCTTCATCCTCTCGGGGGTGGCCTACAGCGCGGCCGGTGCGGTGCTCCTGGCCTTCCTGCGGCCCGACCCGTACCTGTTGGCCAAGCGGATCGCCGCCGCCAAGGACGCCGTGTCGACTGCGGCCGGGGCGGAGTCCGGCCGGGCCCCCACGGTCGGGACCGGTGTGTGGGTGGGCGCCACGGTGATGATCCTGACCCAGATGGTGATGGTCGCCGTCATGACGATGACGCCCGTGCACATGCGGGCCCACGGCCACGACATGGGCGCGGTCGGGGTGGTCATCGGTGCGCACATCGCGGCGATGTGGCTGCCCTCGCCCGTGACCGGTGTCCTGCTCGACAGGTTCGGGCGCACCCCGATGGTGCTGGCTTCCGGGGTGACGCTGCTGGCGGCCGGGGTGGTCGCGGCGCTCGCACCGGGGGAGTCCGTGGGCCTGCTCATCCTGGCTCTCAGCCTGCTCGGTCTCGGCTGGAACCTCGGCCTGATCACCGGCACCACGCTCGTCGTGGACGCCACCGTCCCGCAGAACAGGGCCCGTACCCAGGGGGCCATCGACGTCCTCGTCGCGCTCGCCGGCGCCGGGGGCGGGGTCACCTCCGGTCTGGTGCTGGCGACGAGCAGCTACCAGGCGCTCGCCCTGGGGGGCGGGCTGCTCGCCCTCACCCTCATCCCCGTCCTGCTCTGGGCGAGGGCGCGCCACGCCGTCCTTCCCTGAGCGATCGGGTCACTCGCAGCCGACGCCGTCACCGTCCCGGTCGAGGTGACGGCCGTATCCGGGGTCGCCCACGTGCACGGGCGCACCTCCGGCGGCTCGGGCCGCGGTGCAGTTGGCGAAGGGGGTCTGCCCGGCTCCCGACGGTGCTGCCGTGGTCGCCGGTTGCGGCTCCGGTTCCGGGGTGGGCTCGGGCTCCGCCGGAGCGGATTCCGGCTCGGGTGGCGGCGCAGGTGGCGTGGTCGTCGTCGTGCTGGTCGGGACGTCCGCGGTCTCCGTCGGGGTCGTCGTCACGGTCGTGGTGGCCGTCGTGGTGACGGTCGTCGTGGGGGCCGGCGCGGCAGCGGGGTCCCCGTCACCGCTGCACCCGCCCAGGACGAGCGCGAGGAGCACGGCCGTCAAGGCCCCCTTCGCCCTGCTCATGGGGCACCGCGCGCGGGCACACCGGTGCCGGCCGGCGTCGGCAGCGGCTGGTCGGGGCACGAGCGAAGGATCCGGGTCAGGGCGTCGCGCTCGGGCGGGGTCACCCAGAGGTGGTGGCGCTGCTTGACCGCGATCTGACGTGCGGCGTAGTCGCAGCGGAAGGCCTTGCGCGGGAGCCAGGTGGCGGCGTCGCCGGCGCCCTTCTGCGCATTGGCACTGCCCTGCACGGCGAGCAGGTTGAGCGGGTCGTTGGCCAGGTCCTCGCGCTGCTGCACCCCCAGCTGCTGCGCGCCGGTCTGCCACGCGTTGGACAGGGCCACGAGGTGGTCGATCTGCACCTCACGCGAGGTGTCCCGGCCGCGGACGAAGGAGATCGTCGTGCCCGTGAAGGGATCCTGCAGCGTCCCGGTGAGCACGACGCACCCGCCGGTGGAGGGGTCGAGCGTGATGCCGGTGAGATCCCGACGCAGCACGTCGTTGCGGGTGTCGCAGCCGTTGCGACCCCCGTCGACCTCCACCGCGTCGCTCCACGCCTGGCCGAACTGGGCCCGGTCGTACCCCGTCTTCGGCGCGCGCCCCTTGACCGGGAGGGACCCCAGCGCACCGAGCGCGGGGGAGGCCCCGCCGGGGCCACCCTCGGCCGGGGGTGTCGGTGCCGTCTCGGTGACCGTCACCGGGGACGGCGTGACCGTCGTGGGCGCGGCCGTGGCCGTGGCCGTGGCCGTGGTGCTCGCCGTCTCGGTCACCGTCACCGTCGCCGCGGTCGACCCACCCGGCGAGGTGCACGCCGATGTGACCAGGCTCGAGAGCAGGATCGCAAGCCCTCCCCGGGACCATGTGGACATGGGCCGAACAGTAGCCCGGGCTGGGGACAACCCGGTCAGCGCCCGCCGGAACGCACGTCGAGGGGCCGCTCGTCGCCCGGTGCGTTTGCGCAGTGGCCCGGACGGGACGAACATGGGCACTTCGTGCAGATCGAGGAAGGGAGGGCCGACCGTGCCGTTGCAGCCCACCCCGATCGAGGCCGTCGAGGACGAGGCACTCGCCCGCCTGCTCGAGGAGGGGCAGCGCGACGACGCGGGGACCGTGGAGCGCTACCGCACCTCCAAGGACGCGGTCTTCGAGCGATACGGGCCGGTCGAGGCCCCGGCCGCCGTGCTCGTGCACGGCGGCTACTTCCGGCCCGGCGTGGACCGGACGCACTTGCGGCCCCAGGCGCGGGCGCTCGTCGCCGCGGGGTGGCAGGTCGTGCTCCCCGAGTACCGACGGGTGCCCGGAGCGGCCTGCACCGCCACGGAGGACCTCGCCGCCCTGGACGCGCACCTGCGTGCGGAGCACGTCGACGTGCGGGTCTGGGTCGGGCACTCCGCCGGTGGTGCCCTGGCGCTCTGGCGGGCGCTGGCGGGGGATCTGCCACCGGTACGCGTGGTCGCCCTCGCGCCGGTGGCCGACTTCGACGCGGCGGTGGCACAGCGCCTCGGTGGCGACGCGGTCCGTGACTGGATCGGCGCCGGCCCGCAGGAGTCGCCCATGACCTATGCCCGGCTCGACCCGACCCGCCTGGCGGCACGCACCACCGAGGCGCTGGCGGACATCCACCTCGTCCACGGCACCCTGGACGCGAGCGTCCCCGTCGCGCAGAGCGAGGACTTCCCTGCCGCCCGGACGCTCGTGCCCGACGCGCACCACTTCGACCTCGTCGACCCGGCCTCCCCGCACTGGCCGACGGTCCTCGGGATCATCCGTGGTTGAGTCGGTCCGGGAGCCAGCGCACGCCTCGGCGACGAGCAGGCGTCGGGTTCGTCACCCCAGCGCGAGGTCGACGAGCACCGGTAGGTGATCGGACCACAGACCCTGCCGAGTTCGAGGGTTCGACGTGCTCACGCCGTCGCTGACGAAGACGTGGTCGATCTGCTGGGTCGGCGCGTCACTGCTCGAGGTGAGCAGCGGGCGCGCCTCCTCGAGGGCATCGTCCATCCCCACCCCGGTGATCGCCTCCCACGATCCGCTGCCCGGCTCGAAATTGAAGTCCCCGCCGACGGCCACGGGGAGGCCATCCCCCTTCGCCTGCTGCACCAGCCTGGCCACGTCCTGCGTCTGTCGCAGGGTCGGGTCACTGCCATCGGCGTCCGGTTGGATGTGCGTGGAGATCACCTGCAGCGCACCCGTCGGCGTCGCGACCGTGGCAGCGAGGGTCTGCGCTCCGGTGAGCGAGTCGTGGGCCGGCAACCGGGTGCTCTGCACATCGCTGACGGGCCACCGGCTGAGGATCGCGTCGCCCCACACCTGGTCGCCTGCCGGCCCGAAGGCGAGGTGGTAGTCCAGCATCCGCGCGAGGACCGTCAGCTGGTCCTGGCCGCCGTTGAGCAGCCACCCCCGGTCGACCTCGCTGAGCAGCACGACGTCGGCGCCTTCCTCGCGCAACAGGTCCGCGACCTCGTCTGGCCGTGAGGTGCCGTCGATGCCGAAGCCCATCCGCAGGTTCCACGCAGCCAACCGCACGGTCGCCTCGTCCGTGGGGGGCGACGCGGGCAGTGCTCGGACGCTGACCAGCGGCCCCACCCCCGTGAGGGCGGCCGCGACGGCGCCGGCAACGGCCGCCTGCCACGGCCCCGGCCCGCCGACCGGGCCGGTGACGCGGCGCACCGGGGGCAGGGCCACCACGGCGACGACGACCGCCAGACCCACGACGAGCAGATCGGCGCGGTAGCCGAGGTCGTACCCGGCGTAGAACCCGAAGAGCACGACCGTGAAGAGCACTGCTCCCCCCGCCACCGACGTGGCCGACCGCGTGGCCGACCGCGTGGACGGCGCCGGCGCGGACCCGCCGCCGGCAGCGAGCAGCACCGCCAGCGCCGGCATCCCCAGCGCGAAACCCACCAGCGACCACGTCGGAAGGGGATCCGGCAGCATCGTCACGGCCACTGCGACGACGACGACCACCACGGCCCCGGCCCGCGCGAACGGTCCCCGGGGTCGAGCCGACAACGCCGCGGCCACCGTCACGGCAACGGCGACGAGGACTGCACCCCACGAGCCGGCGACGAGAGCGCGCGCCGGGTTGGCCAGGGTGATCCCTGCCAGGAGGAGCGTCGGGAAGAGGAGCCAGCCGGCCCGTCGGGGAGCCGGATCCGGTGTGGTGCCCCACAGCGGCCGCAGGGAAACCGCCACGAGGACGATGAGCACGGTGTCCACCACGAGAGCGGCCGGGTCGTCCCGCCACACCGCCGCCCACGTGCCCAACGCCGCGTGGGTGACGGCCGCGAGCGCCACGCCGGTGAACAGGCCGGGGACCAGCGACCGTCCCGCTCGTCCGGCGGCCAGCGACAGCGCGAGCACCGCGGCGACCACCCCCACGGTCGCGACCACCAGGAGCGGCCTGCCCCCGACGAGGGGGAGGCCCAGGCGCGCGGTGAGGGCCACCACGAGCAGCGCGGGCACGACGGCACCCAACGCGAGGAGCCGGCGGCCGAGCACCAGCAGGACCACGAGGGGAGCGGCGGTCGCCCCGAGCGCGAAGGCGCCGATGAGCTCCGGCGGAGTCTCCGCGGCGCGGCCGACGAGCGTGATGAGCAGGGGAGTCCACCCCCTCAGCAGCTCGATGAGCAACCACACCAGCGTGGCAAGAGCGAGGGCGTGCCGACTCGACCGCTTCGTCATGGCGGGAGTCTGTCAGCCCCGCAGAGCGCCATGATGCGTCCGGCATCGCGTCATGGGCAGCGGGTCGGGGACACTGGACGGATGAAGGGGAACTCCGTCGCCGTGGGAGAGCACGATGCCCTGACCCGTCTGCTGCGGGATGGGTCGGCGGGTCCCGCCGGCCCCACCACCAGCTACGGCCCGCAGGCGGATCAGCTCTTCGAGACCGTCGGCCGACCGGGCGCACCCGTCCTGGTGCTCATCCACGGCGGCTACTTCCGACCCGAGATCGACCGGGTGCACGCCCGCCCGCAGGCGCGGGCCCTCGCGCAGTCCGGGTGGCAGGTGGTGCTCGCCGAGTACCGCCGGGTGCCGGGAGCCCCCTTCGCCACCATCGAGGACCTCACCGCGCTCGATGAGCACTTGCGGGCCGCCGGCGTCGAGGTGGCTGCCTGGGTCGGGCACTCCGCAGGGGCGACGCTCGCGCTGTGGCGGGCGCTGACTCCCGGCCTGCCTCCGGTGCGCGCGCTCGCCCTGGCGCCGGTGGCCGACCTCGATGCCGCGTTGACACAGCACCTCGGTGATGACGCGGTCCGTGACTGGCTGGGAGTCGCCCCGGGCGATGGACCCGGGGTCTACGGGCCGCTCGACCCGACGCGCTTGCTGGCCTCCCGCCCCGAGATCGCCGGGCAGCTCCACCTCGTGCACGGGGACGCCGACACGACCGTCCCGCTCGCCCAGACGCAGGGCTTCGGGGCGCGCAGCACCGTGCTGGCGGGAGCGCACCACTTCGACCTCATCGACCCGACCAGCCGGCACTGGCCGGCGGTCCTGGAGGTCATCCGCGGCTGAGCAGGCCCTCGATCGCCACGAGCGCCTCGGCGACCTCGGCGTAGGAGGTGCTCAGCGGCGACAGCCCGAGCCGGATCCCGTCGGGCTCACGGAAGTCGGGGATGACGTCCTGCGACCACAGCTCGCGGGTGACCTCACGGAAGCGCGGGTGCCCGATCGTCACGTGCGCGCCGCGACGATCGTCCTCGCGTGGCGAGACCACCCGCACCCCGTGGTCGGCCAGGATCTCGTCGACACTGTCGATGACGAACCGCCCCAGCGCGCTCGCCTTGGTGTGCACCCGGTCCAGGCCGACGCGCTCGATGAGGTCGACGGTGTCCTCGATGCCGGCCATCCCGAGCACCGACGGCGTCCCGGAGATGAAGGCACGCATGCCCGTGCCGGCCCGGTACCCCGGTCCCATGACGAAGGGCTCGGCGTGACCCATCCACCCCTGGATGGGTTGGCTCAGCTGCTCCTGGTGGCGCTCGGCGACGTACCCGAACGCGGGTGCCCCCGGGCCGCCGCCGAGGAACTTGTAGCTGCAGCCCACGGCGAGGTCGACGTCGTGGGCGTCGAGGTCGCTCGGGAGCACCCCGACCGAGTGGCACAGGTCCCACAGGACGAGCGCGCCCGCGCCGTGGACGAGGGCGGTGATCGCCGGCAGGTCGGCGACCCAGGCCGACTTGTACGCGACGTGCGAGAGGAGGACCACCCCGGTGCGCTCGGTGAGGGCGCCGGCGACGACGTCGGGGGTGACCCCCTTCGCCGGGTCCGGCTCCAGCCAGACCAGCTCGGCTCCGGTCTCGGCAGCGATGCCCTCGGCGACATAGCGGTCGGTGGGGAAGTTCTCCGTGTCGAGGACGATCTGCGGGCGCTGCGGTCCAGCGGCGGTGACGGCCGCCCGCAGCAGCTTGTAGAGCATCACCGTCGTCGAGTCGCCGACGACGCTCTGGCCGGGGGCCGCACCGAGGCAGACCTGCCCGATCCGGTCGCCCAGGCGCAGCGGCAGCTCCATCCACTGCTCGTCCCACGAGCGGATGAGCCGGGTGCCCCAGTCGTGGCGCACGAGGCGCTCGAGCCGCTGCGCGGTGGCGCGAAGGGGGCGCCCGAGCGAGTTGCCGTCGAGATAGGCGACCAGGCCCTCGGCCGGCAGGAACTCCTCCCGGCAGGCAGCCAGCGGGTCGGCGGCGTCCAGCTGCGCGGCACGGGAGCGCAGGGTGCTCATGCCCCGACCTGCGTGCGCAGCGCGAACAGCTCGGGGAAGAAGGTCAGGTCGAGGGCCTTCTGCAGGAAGCCGACGCCGGAGCTGCCGCCGGTGCCCCGCTTCATGCCGATGATGCGCTGGACCGTCTTCAGGTGGCGGAAGCGCCACAGCTGGAAGTTGTCCTCGAGGTCGACCAGCTCCTCGCAGGCCTCGTAGACGTCCCAGTTGTCCTCGGCGTACTCGTAGATGTGGGAGAAGAGGGCAGTCAGCTCCGGGTCGAGCTCGTGGGCGCGGGTGACGTCACGGGTGAGCACCCGCTCGGGGATCGCGTAGCCGCGGCGCGCCAGGCACCTCAGGAACTCGTCGTAGAGACTCGGCGCCGCAAGCAGCTCGGCGAGTACGGCCTGGGCATCCGGGTCGTCGGCGAAGACCCGGAGCATGCCGGGGTGCTTGTTGCCCAGGGCGAACTCGACGGCGCGGTACTGCCAGGACTGGAAGCCCGAGGCGTGGCCCAGGTGCGGGCGCAGCTCCTGGTACTCGTTGGGTGTCAGCGTGGCCAGCACCGACCACTGGTCGGTCAGGGTGCGCTGGATGTGCTTCACCCGGGCGACCCGCTTCAGCGCCATGCGCATCTCGTCGGCCGCGAGCAGCGCCATGGCCGAGCGGGTCTCGTGCAGGACGAGCTTGAGCCACAGCTCGGAGGTCTGGTGCTGGATGATGAAGAGCATCTCGTCGTGGTGCTCCGGGACGCTGATCGGGCGTTGCGCGTCGAGCAGGGTGTCGAGGGCCAGGTAGGAGCTGTAGGACATCTCCTCGCGGAAGTCCTGGTGGACGCCCTCCTCGATGTCCCGGGTGTTGCCGCTCATCCTTGGCTCCTTCGCCGTCGTCGGGTGCCCAAGCCTACGGGCGGGCGCAGTGCGGTCTAGCCCCGGGAGACCTCCGGCAGGCGAGCGGAGGCAACGACCCCCAGGAGGCCGAGGGCGGCGAGGAAGAGCAGCGCCCAGATGATGCCGAGGGTCGCCAGGGCGGAGCTGAGGGCGCCGACCACGAGCAGGACCAGACCCATCGCGGAGTTGGACACCGCGACGTAGGTGGTGCGCTGGTCGCCGTCGGCCATGTCGACGATGTAGGTCTTGCGGCCCACGCGGACGCCGGTGTGGGTCAGGGTGAGCAGGAAGTAGCTGCCGACGAAGAGCACGTAGGCCAGCAGCGACCCGTCGGCGATGTCCAGGACGGTGACGGCCAGCACGAGCACGATGATGATCATCGAGGCGAGGGCCGCTCCGCCGGCCATCAACCGCTTGCTGGAACGGTCGGCCAGACGGCCGAAGATACGCCCGCCGAGCAGGGCCGCCACACCCGAGGCGAGGATGAAACCCCCCAGCCCGCCGAGGCCTTCCGTGCCGGAGCGCACCGACAGCAGGACGATGAAGGGCGGGCTCAGCGCCGAGACGAGCAGGAAGCTGCGTACGGTGACGAAGGTGCGGAAGGCCTTGTCGCGGCGCAGCATCGAGAAGGTCTGGACGAACCAGTTCGGCTCGTCGTCCGTGCCGTGGAGCGCCGGTGCGTCGCTGTCGTCGGCGGGTTCGCGGATGGTGATGTACACCGCCGCGACGAGTGTCCACAGCAGCGCACCCGCCGCGAGCAGCCAGGCCAGCTGGGACGCCTCGACATCGCCGCCGCCGACGCTGCGCACCCCGAGGCCGAGGGTGATCGCGACGAACCCGGAGGCGGTCGTGGCGAGGCCGTTGATCTGGCCGCGTTCCCCCTTCGGCACGGTGCGGCCCTGCACGTCCTTGGAGGAGATCGAGCACAGGCAGCGCCCGAGGGAGAAGACGGCCAGGGCGACGATGATGACCACGCCGGCGCTGAGCCCGTGGCCGAGCGCCGCGGTCCCTGCGATGACCGCAACCGACGCGGACTGCACGAGCGCGCCCGCGACGAAGACGTGCTTGCGGCGGCGCACCCGCAGGATCAGCGGGGTCAGCAGCGCCTGGGGGAGCATCGATCCGGACTCGCGGATGGGCACGAGCACGCCCGTGAGGGCCGGGGGCACGCCCAGGACGTGGAAGAGCCAGGGCAGGACGGTCGAGGCGTTGATCGTCTGGTCGCCCGAGGACTGCAGCGCATTGGCCAGGACCAGCCGCAGACTGTTGCGGGGGACATTGCGGCGCACGGCCTCCGGCAGGGCCTGCTCGGCCTCGGCGTCGCGCCGGATCAGACGCTGGTGGATCCGCTCGGTGGTGCTCACGTGGGGAGTATCCCGCACGGTGTCACTCCCCGCGGACACCGCGCGGTAGAGGGGGCGTGGCGGCTCAGCGCCAGGGCTGCGCAGCCATGCCGTGGTCCTGGGCGTAGGCCGCCCGCTGCGGCGGCTGCCAGCCGGCCAGCGCCTCGTCCGGGACCGAGTAGACCTCGATGCCCAGCGGCCGGCAGACCGACTCGGCGTCACCGGCGTGCGGACCGAACATCGGCACGGACAGGTCACCGCCGGGGCACGTGGACAGCGCGGCCAGGACGTCGATCTCGGCGAAGAACTCGAAGTAGTCGCCCTTGCTCGCCGGGCAGGTCTTCATGAAGTACTCGTCGCGCTCGTTCAGCCCCGTGCACTGGAAGACGTTGAGCACGTCGTGCACGTCGAACTCGGTCAGGTGCCAGGGCCGCACGGCCCGGGTGAGGTTGGAGTGGCAGTGGTAGTCGAAGGGCACGTCATTCAGCATCTGGTTGACGTACGGATCGCACCGGGTGCCCAGCAGGTCGTGGACGCGCCCCCCTTCGTCGTCGACGCCGTAGTCCTGCAGGGAGTCCCCGGTGATCGTCACGAGCGGACGCAGGAAGGGCAGCGTCGACCAGAGTC
This sequence comes from Janibacter cremeus, assembly GCF_013409205.1. Lineage (NCBI taxonomy): Bacteria > Bacillati > Actinomycetota > Actinomycetes > Micrococcales > Intrasporangiaceae > Janibacter > Janibacter cremeus. Next base: position 409,599 of record NZ_JACCAE010000001.1, on the reverse strand, counting down.
GGTCGAAGGTCGACACGTGCGCCGACTGCAGCTGCCGGGTGCGCGAGGCCCACAGTCGCTCGCGGGGGTCATGGCGGTTCCACAGGTTCAGGTCGGCCACCTGCGGACCCTCGATGGTGACGATCCGGCAGACGTGGCCGGCCGGCACCTCCCACGCCCGGCCGCTGCGGATCGGGACGACGAAGGAGTCGACGAGCTCACGCCCATGGGTCATCGCCCCGATCCGGCCGTAGAGGTCACGGTCGACGTCGAGGGGACCGCCGGGCTCGCACTGGTAGGCAGCATCGGTGAGGCTCATGCACCCATCGTGGCCCACGTCGGCTTGGTTTCGAGGCTGGCACGCTCGCACCTCAACCAACCGGTGGTTTCGAGGCTGGCACGCTCGCACCTCAACCAACCGGTGGCTGAGGAGGTCGCTCCGCGACCGTCTCGAAGCCACCTACTCGTGGCTGGGTGCCTCCGCGTCGCCGGCACTGGCCCGGGCGAGCACGTAGACCAGGTCGCTCATCCGGTTCAGCGTCAGCAGCACCGGGTCGGACACCGCCTGGCCGGCGCGGGCGGCGGCCACGGCGTGGCGCTCGGCGCGGCGCACGACGCCGCGGGCGAGGTCGAAGGCGGCCGAGGCGCGCGTCGCCCCCGGCACGATGAAGACGGGCTTGAGCGGGTGCTGCTCGACGAGGGTGTCGATGTCCGCCTCGACGGCCCCGACGAGGTCGGCGTCGACGAGGGAGGTGCCCGGCTCGAGCCGGTCGCGGGCGTGCGGGTTGGCCATGAGGTCGGCGGCGACGACGAAGAGCCGCCGCTGGTTCGCCAGGGTCAGCTCCGCCAGGTCCGTCCCCGGCTCGAGCTCGGCGCGGGCGATGCCGAGGGCGCCGACGGCCTCGTCGATGTCACCGCAGGCCTGGACCAGTGGGTCGTCCTTGCCGACCCGGCCGCCGAAGAGCCGTCCGGTCGTGCCGTCGTCGCCGGTCTTGGTGTAGATGCGCGATGCGTCGCCGCTCATCGTTCCCCCTTCGTGTCAGTCGCCGTGCCACGGGATCGGCTCGGCGTAGAACTCCTCGGTGTGCAACCGTCCCGGCCGTGCCCCGAGATCCTGGGCGGCTCGGGTGCAGGCATCGACGAAACCCGGTGCGCCGGAGACGTACACGGCGTGCTCGCTCAGGTCCTCGACGAGCGAGGGGAGGACCGCCGGCACCCGGCCCAGCGGGGCCGGCGCACCGCCGTCGGCGACACGGGTGAGGGTGCGCACGTAGTCCAGGCCGGGCTGCTCGGCCGCCAGCCGGGTCAGCCGCTCGTGGTGGATGACGTCCTGATGCGTGCGTCCGCAGAAGAGCAGTGTGTGTCGTCGCGCCGGATCGGGGTCCTGGGTCGCGCCGCGCGCGACGGCCGCCTCGACCAGGGACAGCGCCGGCGCGAGGCCGGAGCCGCCGGCGAGGTACAACGTGGGCCCGGCGTGGTCGGGGTCAGCGACGAAGGTGCCGTACGGGCCGGAGACGAGCAGCCGGTCGCCGACCGCGGCGTCGCGCGCCAGCCACGTGCTCGTCGGTCCGTCCGGGACGGCGGTGACCAGGACATCCAGGGTGGCGTCCTCGCGCGGGGCATTCGCGACGGAGTAGGAACGCACCGGGACCCGACGCTCCTGGTCCTGCAGCAGCACGTACTGCCCGGGCACGAAGTTGATGCGAGCCTCGAGCGGCTGCAGGGTCAGCCCCGCGACGACCGGTGTGCACCACCGACGTCCGGTCAGGGCGAACTCGACGTCCTCGTCGGGCAGCGGGGCAAGGGGCATGTCCTGACCGTACGACCAGATGCCGAGCAGCACTAGGCTGGGTGGTGGCAAATGGTCCGGGAAGTGGTGCTATGACGCAGCATGAGGCAGGGTCACAACTTGCGCGTGCCCTGCGAGGCGAGTGGCCCTTCACCAGCCGTGACGCCGAGTTGGACCTGATCACAGCGCTGTTGGAGGAGACCCCGCACGAACCGGCCGGGCCCCGGGGGGCGGTCGTGGTGGCGCCCGCCGGCGTCGGGAAGACCCGCCTGCTGCGCGAGGTGCGCTGGTGGGCGCAGGCCCAGGGATTGCCGACGTCCTCGGTCATCGCCACCCGTGCGGCCTCGCGCACGCCCTACGGCGCGGTCCTGCACCTGCTGCCCGAGGGGGTGGCCGACCAGCCGGACACCAACGGATGGCACAGCTCGTTCTCAGCGCAGATGCGGGCCGCGGGACGCAAGACGGTGGTGCTCGTCGACGACGCGCACCACCTGGACCAGGCCACCGCCGCCCTGCTGCTGCAGCTGAGCCTGGACGGTGTTGCGACGCCGGTGGTCACGGTGCGGCGCGGGGAGAGCGTCCCGGACCCGGTCACCGCGTTGTGGAAGGAGGACCTGGCGCTGCGGGTGGACCTGCAGCCCCTGTCGACGACGGAGATGGGTGACCTGATCCGCCGGTCGCTGGGTGCTCCGGTCAGCGCCCGCACGGTCGCACGTCTGACCAAGGTCAGCGGCGGCAACGTGCTCTACGCCCGCGAGCTGGTCATGGCCGCGGCCGAGCGAGGCTCCCTGCAGACCCGGGACGGGGCGTGGATGTGGGACGAGGAGGTCGTGCTCGCGCCCCGCCTGGTGGACGCGGTGTGGGCCCGGCTCGAGACCCTGGACCCGGTCCAGCGGCACGCCCTGGCGGCGGTCGCCGTCGGGGAGCCCCTGCCGCTGACCGTGGCGGAGGTCATCGCCGCCACGGAGGTGCTCTCCTCGCTGGAGGAGATCGGCCTGGTGAGCGTGGACGACTCGGATGGTCGTGGGGTCCTGCGCCTGGGCCACCCGCTCTACGGCGAGGTGTTGGTGGCCCGGATCGGCACGATCGGACGACGTCGGCTCGTGGGCGACCTGGCGGAGGCCTTCGACGCGGCCGACTCCCGGGATGCGGAGGCCTCGCTGGTGCGGGTGGTGACCTGGCGCCTGGAGGCCGGTCGCGAGCAGAGCCGGGAGACGTTGCTGGACGCGGCGAGCCGGGCCAACCAGGTCTTCGCGCACCCACTGGCGGCACGGCTGGCGCGGGCCGCACTCGAGGCCGGGGACGCGGACCCCGCCGGGCGCGCCCCGGCCGTCATCGAGCTCGGGCGGGCACTGGTGGGCCGCAACCGGGCCGAGGAGGCCCTTCCCCTGCTGACGCAGGTCGAGGACGCCGTGCTCGCCAGCCGCGACCCACAACTGGTCGACGACTACATCGAGGTGCGGTTCCGGGCGAAGTACTTCGGCCTCGGTCACGTCGAGGACGTCGAGGCCCTGCTGGACCGCATCGGCGCCACGGTCGGCCCCACGATGGGTGGTGACCGCACGACGAGTCGCGCCGAGCGGCTGGCGCCCTACCGGGCCAGCGTCGCCATCGGCCGAGGACGCCCGCGCGAGGCGCTGGCCATCGTCGAGCCGCTGCTGGAGCGTTCGGACCTCCCCGCGCTGCATCGGCTGATGGTGCTGGAGATCGCCGGGCAGGCGCTGGGCCAGCTCGGGCTGCACCAGCGAGGAGCGCAGGTGTGGGACCGGCTTCGTCAGTTCCCCGTCGGCGCCACTGCCCGGGCCTCGGGGGCCGGGGCCGAGGCAGACCTCCAGGCGGCTTTCAGCGGCATGCTGGACGGCCGCATGACGGACGTGCTCCCGGGGGTCACCGCGGTCCACGCGGCGATGTCCGACAGCCCCGACGTGGTCAACCGCGGACTGGCGTGCCTGGCGCTGGGCCGCTGCCTCCTGCACGTCGGCCGGCTCGCGCAGGCCCGGGCCGTGCTCCTGGACGCCGTCGAGGACTTCCGCACGGTCGACCTGGGGGAGTCGCTGTCCTGGGCGCTGACCCTGCTCAGTCAGACGGCAGCGCTCAGCCACCAGCCCGAGCGGGCGCGACGGCGGCGGGACGAGGCCCGGGTGGCGCGGCGGGGGTCGGGGCCGGCCGGGCAGGCGGGCGACGCCGTCATGGCGGACGTGTGGCTGAAGGTCGCCGAGGGTGACCGCACGGCCGCTGCCGCGATCGCACTCGCCGGGGCGCAGCAGTATCCCCAGCTGGAGCTGAGCCGGGCCGGGTTGCTCCACCTGGCCTGCCGCTTGGGTGAGCGCGGCGGGGAGGTGACCACCTCCCTTCGTCGGATCGCCGATCGCGCCGAGTGCGAGTACCCGTCCCTGCTCGCCGACCACGCGGACGCGATGCGCACCGGTGACCGACAGGGGCTGGAGCAGGTGGCCGAGCGCTTTGCCGAGCGTGGGCTGGTTCCGCTGGCGGTCGAGGCCGCCACCCAGGCAGCACGCGCCCACCGTGCCGTCGGGTCGGGTGACGGGGCACGACGGATGGCCGGCCGCGCCCAGGTGCTGGCCCGGCAGATCGACGGTGGGGTCGGCCAGACGCTGGCCCCGCAGGAGCCGATCATCGAGCTGAGCCGACGCGAGCAGGAGGTGGCGCGCCTGGCTGCGACCGGCCTGAGCAATGCCGCCATCGCGCAGCAACTCGTGGTCTCGGTGCGCACGGTCGAGTCGCACCTCTACCAGGTCTTCGCGAAGCTGGGGATCGCCTCCCGGTCCGACCTCGTGCGGTACCTGCCCCCGTCCTGATCCGTCCCAGTGGCGCACTACTGAGGTGGTCATGCCCCCGGTCGTGCTGGGGTGAGGCCATGTCCAGCAGCGAGTGGGAGAGACGGGTCGACGAGATGTCGCCGGCGCACGGCGTTGCTCTCCGGCTGCGCCGCGCCGGGTACGAGGACGTCATCATCGCCGTGGCCCTGGGGGTGCCCGTGGCGTCGATCCCCGCGCTGCTGCTGGTGGCGCAGGGGAAGCTCGGGGGCGACGTCGACGGTCCGGTGTAGGCGAAACCAGTAGTCGTCCACTGAGGGGGAGTCGACGTCGCCGCCCTATCGTCGATCACTGTCGACGGGGCACAGCTCCGGGGGGAGGGAAGGGGCCCGGTCCGGTAAGGACCGGGCCCCCTCGCATGTCCCGTGGCGAGGGTCCGACATGGTTGATTGTGCTCGTATTTCCCTCCTTGCGAGGATGGACCCATGACCTCCACCTGCGACCCGCACGACGGGCTCGACCTGGCCCACGGGCCGTCCTGGACCAATCGCTTCGCCCTGGCCCCGCTGACCAACACCCAGAGCAACCCGGACGGCACCCTCTCCGAGGACGAGTACCACTGGCTGGTGGCCCGGGCCGAAGGGGGATTCGGCCTGACGATGACCTGCGCCACCTACGTCGCGCCGGCAGGACAGGCCTGGGCCGGCCAGCTCGGGATCAGTGACGAGCGGCACCTGCCGGGACTGACCCGTCTGGCCGACGGGATCCGGGCGAGCGGGAGCGTGTCCTCGGTACAGCTGCACCACGCCGGTCGTCGGGCCGACCCGCACGTGCACGGCGGGCCGAACGTCGCACCGTGGGACGACCCGGAGAAGAACACCCGGGCACTGACCACCGCCGAGGTGCAGGAGGCGGTCGAGGGGTTCGTCGTCGCCGCCCAGCGTGCCGAGCGGGCGGGCTTCGACGGGGTCGAGGTGCACGGCGCGCACGGCTACCTGCTCACGCAGTTCCTCGACGGGCGCCACAACGACCGTACCGATGGCTACGGCGGCTCGCTCGAGGGCCGCTCGCGGGCGCTCTTCGAGGTGCTGCGCGGGGTGCGGGAGGGCACCCGCGCCGACTTCCAGGTCGGGGTGCGCCTGACTCCGCGGGGAAACGGTGTCGTCCTCGAGGAGGGCGTGACCGTTGCGCAGTGGGTCCTCGACTCCGGCCTCGTCGACTACGTTGACATGTCGCTGTGGGACGCCTTCGCGAGAGTGGACGACGGGGGATCCCTCCTGATCGACCAGTTCACCTCCGTGCACCGCGGCGCCACGCGACTCGGGGTCGCCGGCGCGATCCGCACCGCCGAGCAGGCGCGCTGGTGCATGGAGCACGGCGCGGACTTCGTCGACCTGGGGCGCGCGGCGATCGTGCACCACGACTTCCCCCGCCGGGCGGCCGACGACTCCGGCTTTGCCATGGCAGGGCTGCCGGTGACCCGGGACCACCTGCGCTTCGAGCGCGTGGGGGAGGACTTCATCGACTACCTCGACGCCGGGTGGCCCGACTTCGTGGCGTGAGGGCTTTCGGGAACGTCAACCCCGACGCGCGCGCTCGGCGAAGTCGTCCAGTGCCCCAGTGACGTCAGTCGCCACCCACGTCACGTAGCGCTGTCCTGCGGAGGCCTTCGTCAGTATGCCGGCCTCGCGCAGGCGCGCGATGATCTGGTCGGCGGCGGGCTGCGACACCCCGGCCACGTGTTGGACGTGGGCCGAGGTGACTACCGGCTGGCTGAGCAGCAGTGGCAGGACGTGCCAGATCGTGGCAGTGCGGCGCGCACGGATCGACGCGGACCACGCGTCGTGGATCTCCACGAGCTGCTGTGCCAGGAGTCGTCCGTTGCCGATGGCCAGGAAGGTGGCCTCGACGAAGCGGGCGATGATCGGGTTGATGTCTCCGTCCCGGTAGGCAGTCAGTGCCGCGAAGTAGGCCGCGGTGTCCGTCAGCAGCCCTGCCGAGATCGGCACCGTCGCGCGGGTCGTGGCGCCGGCCTGCTGCAGCATGGTGTGCACGAGTGCGCGACCGACGCGACCGTTGCCGTCGCTGAAGGGGTGGATCGTCTCGAATTGCGCATGGGCGATGGCGCACTGGGCCAGCAGGGGGACGTCGGTGCGAGCGACGAAGTCGCACAGGTCGTCCATCGCGGTGCTGACCCGTGGATGCTGCGGCGGTACGAACTCCGCCCCGTGCGGCGAGATGCTCGTGCCACCGATCCACACCTGCTCGGTTCGTAGCGCTCCCGGATTCGCGTGCCTCTGACCGTGCATGAGAGCGGCATGGATAGCCAGCACGGATGACGGGTTGACCGAGTCGGCCAGGTCGATCGCGCTGGTCATCGCGGCGACGTTGGCAGTGACGAGTTGTGCGTTGCTGCCCGGCTTGGCCAGGTCCAGGGTGCCCATCGCCAGAGCACGGGCGCCCGCCGTGACCTGCTCGATCTGGGAGGACGAGGCGGACTCCGTGCGTAGCAGGACTGCGCTCAGGGGGGCCAACTCGGTACCGGGCAGCATCCTCGACAGGTCCGCGTCGAAGCGGGAGATCTCCGCCCGTGCGTCATCCGCCTGCGCGAGGACGTCAGGATCGATCGTGAGCTCCTGTGAGGCGATGGTGCTCGGGATCGCGGCCTCATACGTGGAGCGGACTCGCGCGCGCTGGCTCCGGGAGAGCGGCCGCGTGGGATCGCGATGCCACGGCAGCGACTCCCAGCCCACGGCCCACGATCCGGTGTCTGCAGTCATGATTCACATCTAACATAAGTGAAGTGCAATCCACTGATGTTAGCAGTGCACAGCATCATCCGCCTGAGACACTGACCAGCGTGACGACGGACCGGAGCAGCCCCAGCCGACTGCTCTTCACCACCCTCGTCCTGCTGACGACCATCACCGCGGTCGCCGGCAGCCTCGGCGCCCCGCTCGTGCCCGGCATCGCGCATGACTTCGACGTCCCACTCACGGCGGCCCAGTGGTCGCTGACCCTGACGATGCTGGCCGGCGCCGTCGCGACCCCGATCATCGGGCGGATGTCCGCCGGCCGTGACCGCATGCGCGCCGTGGTCCTGGGCCTGGGTGGGGCGACGCTGGGGGGCCTGCTGTGCGCCCTCCCGCTCGGTTTCGGCGCCTTCCTCACCGGCCGCACCCTGCAGGGGCTGGGCTATGGCCTCACCCCGGTCGCCATCGCCATCGCGCGCGAGGCACTCCCGCAGCAGCGACGGGCGGGCGCCATCGCGATCCTGTCCGTCACCACCGTCGCCGGCGCGGGCCTGGGGTACCCGATCGCCGCCACCATGGCCGACCTGTGGGGGATCCGGGTCGCCTTCGGCGTTGGCACCGCCCTGTGCGCGGCCACCCTGGTGCTGGCGCTGCTCACCCTCCCGCCGAACCCGGACACAGCGGGCACCACGGTCGACTGGTGGGGGACCGCCCTCCTCGCGGGCGGGACGACGGCGATCCTCGTCGCGCTGGCCGAGGTGTCGACGCTCCCGATCGGGCGGGTCGCGCTCCTGGCTGCCGTCGGCGCCGCGGCGTGCGCCGCCTGGGTGTGGTGGAGCCGCCGCGTGGCCCACCCCCTGGTCGACGTCACCCTCGCCAGTCGGCCGGTCCCGCTGCTGACGCACGTGACCTCGATGCTGCTGGGCGTGGGCGTCTACATGCTCTTCCCGCTCGTCGTCATCGTCGTGCAGGACCCGGTGTGGGGGATGGGCCACGGCGCCAGCGCGGCCGGTCTGCTGCTCGTGCCCTATGCCCTCGCCAGTGTCGTCGGCAGCCGCCTGAGCCAACGGCTCGTGCCGTGGGTCCCCGGGACGATGCTGCTGCCGCTGGGCGCGGCGACGTACCTCTCCGCCTTCGTCCTGCTGGTCATCGCCCACGAGCGCGTCTGGCAGCTGCTGCTCGCGATGGCGATCGCCGGCATCGGCAGCGGCCTGAGCTTCGCCGGCATCCCGGGCCTGCTCGTCGGCTCGGTCCCGCGCTCGGAGACCGGCAGTGCCATCGCCTTCACGATGGTCGTGCGCTACCTCGGCTTCTCCGTCGGCTCCGCCCTGGCCGTCACCGTCCTGACCTTCGGCGGCGAAGGGGGTGAGGCCGGCTTCGTCCGCGCCCTCCTCGTCGCCTGCGGCGTGGGCACGCTGACGGTCGTGCTCACCACGTGGCTGGCACTGCGGGTGCGAGGGGGCATCGGCCGGTGGTGACACCGACGTGGAGGGGGCTCAGGTCGCGGGAGTGATCGTGCCCACGCACTCGCCGAAGTCGATGACCGACCCGTTGGCCCCGGGGGCGGTGCCGCGCAGGGTGACGGTCTGGCCGTCGGTGAGGAAGGTCTGCTCGTGGCCGTTGTCGAGCGTCAGTGGCTCCTTGCCACCCCAGGACAGCTCGATGAAGGACCCGCGCTGGTCGACCTCGGTCCCGGACACGGTGCCGGAGCCGAAGAAGTCGCCCGGGCGCAGGCTCGCTCCGTTGACGCTCATGTGCGCGACCATCTGGGGTGCGGTCCAGTACAGGGTCCGTGCCGGTGGGTTGGAGACGACCTGGCCGTCGATCTCGACCTCCATCGTGATGTCCAGGCCCCACGGGCCGTCGACGCTGTCGTCGAGGTAGGCCGTGAGTTCGTGGTCGCGGGTGGGCGGCTCGACGCGGGCGTCGGTCAGCGCGTCGAAGGGCACGACCCACATGGAGATGGACGAGGCGAAGGACTTGCCCAGGTACGGGCCGAGCGGCACGTACTCGTAGGCCTGGATGTCGCGGGCGGACCAGTCGTTGAAGAGCACGACGCCGAAGAGGTGCTCGGCACCGGCGCGCGCCACGGTCACCTCACCCTCGGGCGCGGACCCACCGACGACGAAGCCCAGCTCGGCCTCGATGTCCAACCGGCGCGAGGCGCCGAAGCTCGGGGTGCCCGAGGGGTCCGGGCGCAGGCCCTTCGGGCGGGGGATGTCGGTGCCGGAGGCGATGACCGTGCCGGCGCGGCCGTGGTACCCGACGGGCAGGTGCTTCCAGTTGGGCTTCAGCGGGTCCTCGTCGGGGCGGAACATCTGCCCGATGTTGGACGCGTGGTGCTCCGAGGCGTAGTAGTCGACGTAGTCGGCGACGGTGAAGGGCAGGTGCAGCTGCACGTCGGCCACCGGGGTGGCGGCGGACTCCACCGCGGTGTCGAGCCCGTCGGTGGTCACGACCTCCTGCAGCCAGGTGCGCAGCGGCTGCCAGGCCGTGTGGCCCGCGGCGAGCAGTGCGTCCAGGTCCGGCCCGGAGACCGCATCACGGGCCGCGTCGTCGAGCCGGGGGGTCCCGACCTGCGCGGCGAGCGCGGCGATCGCGATGACCTGGTCGCCCAGGCGCACACCCAGGCGGCGGTCACCCCCGGCGACGGAGAAGGAGGCATAGGGCAGGTTCTCTGCGCCGAATCCGGTCGTGCCGAATCGCGCTGCAGCGGTGGTCAATTGATGCTCCTGGTTCGTGGTCAGGTCAGGTCAGGTCAGTGGTGGTCGGGTCAGGCCGGGAAGAGGTCGAGTCGGCGCAGGCTGTCGGCGGGCTCGCCGACGCTGCAGGTGCCGAAGGAGCGGAAGGACTCGCGCCACGAGCCGTCCGAGTCGGCCGCAGCCGTCGCGAGGACGTCCGGGTCGGTCTCCGCGAGCCACGCGGCGACGCGCTCGGCGCTCTCGTGGGCGCGCGCCGCCTGGGTGGCCAACGCGATGTTGAGGAAGCCGTGGTGGTGGAAGCCGGTCTCGGAGTTCGTGTACCGGATCGCCTCGTGCAGCCCGGCGGTCAGCTTGAACGGCACGCCGGCCGCGACCGCCTTCACGAGCACGTCACCGAGCTCCTGCGGGGTTGGGAAGAGGTGCGCCTCGATCCCACCGGTGCGGTACTTCAGCGCCAGCCCGGTGTCGACGAGCAGGTCGAGGGCGCCGTCGGCCACCTGCGCCGCGGTCAGCTCGACGAAGATCGGGATACCTTGCACCGCAGCGGCTTCGGTGATCTGCTCGGCCATCACCTCGCGGTCGCCCGGGTCGGTCTTCAGCTCGATCGTCACGACCTGCAGCTGTGGTCGCACCTCGCCGACGGCCGCCAGCGCTTCCTCGAGGGCGCCGGCCGGGGTGACGACGGAGACCTCGACGGGAGCGCTCGTCAGGTCGAAGGCGTCGGCGATCTCCCGGGCCCGCTGCAGGTCGGCCAGGGCGAGCACGGCCGGCCCCACCGCCGCGACGTTGCGGAAAGACCGTCGCTCCACGTGGTCGGCCACCGCCTGCTCGACGGGAGCCAGCCCCGGCGGGAAGGTCGCCGCGTCGTCGAAGAAGCGCAGGAACTGCTCGGGGACGCTGCTGCTCATGCGTCGGTCCGTCCGCCCAGCCAACGGCCCCCGGACCACGAGGAGGCGTACTTGCCGTCGTCGGTCGCGCGGGCGGCCGGGCCGAGGTCGAGCGGGCGGAAGGTGTCGACCATGACCGCGGTCTCGTCGAAGTACTCCACGCCCAGCGCGGCCTCGACCGCGCCCGGTTGGGGGCCGTGGTTGTGCCCGCCGGGGTGGATCGAGATCGAGCCCTTGCCGATGCCCGAGCCCTTGCGTGCCTCGTAGTCGCCGTCGACGTAGAACATGATCTCGTCGGAGTCGACGTTGGAGTGGTAGTACGGCACCGGCACGGCCAGCTCGTGGTAGTCGACCTTGCGCGGCAGGAAGTTGCAGATGACGAAGTTGTTGCCCTCGAAGACCTGGTGGACGGGCGGCGGCTGGTGCACCTTGCCGGTGATCGGCATGTAGTCGCGGATGTTGAAGGTGTACGGGTAGAGGCACCCGTCCCACCCGACGACGTCGAAGGGGTGGTCGGGCACCGTGTGCACGGTGCCGGCGATGCCCCCTTCGCCCCGGCCGCGGTGCTTGATGTAGACGTCGACGTCGCTCTCCTGGCGCAGCAGCGGCTCGGTCGGGCCGTGCAGGTCCCGCTCGCAGTAGGGCGAGTGCTCCAGGAACTGGCCGTAGCGGGAGAGGTAGCGCTTCGGCGGGGCGATGTGGCTGTTGGCCTCGATGACGTACAGGCGCGCGGTCTCGCCCTCGCGCAGCACCCAGCGGTGGATCGTGGCGCGGGGGATGATCACGTAGTCACCCTCGGCGGCCTCGAGCGCACCGAACTGGGTCTCCACCAGCGCCGACCCCCGCTCGACGTAGACGCACTCGTCGCCGATCGCGTTCTTGTACAGCGGCGAGGTCGCCCCGACAACCGCGTAGGAGATGCGCACGTCGCCGTTGCCCAGCACGAGCCGGCGGCCGGTGACCGCATCGGTCGCTGCGGCCTCCTCGTCGGTGAAGAGATCGTGCAGCTTCAGGTGGCGGGGCAGCAGCGGCTGGTTCGCCACCAGCGACTGGTCCGGCAGCACCCACTCGCGCGCCCCGACGATCGCCGAGGGGATGTGCCGGTGGTAGAGCAGCGAGGAGTCGGAGGAGAAACCCTCCTCACCCATCAGCTCCTCGGAGAGGATCGAGCCGTCCTCGTCCTTGAAGAGGGTGTGCCGTTGCTGGGGCACCGGTCCGATCTGGCGGTAGTGGGCCATGAGTCAGTCCTCCTGGTGATGGGTGCGGGAACGGCGCGTCATCAGAACGAGCCTACGGCCATGCCGAGACCGATGACGGTGAGCAGGCCGGCGAGGGGGACGAGGACAGTGACGACGAAGATGTCCTTGTAGGACTCCCGGTGTGACAGTCCGGTCACGAGCAGCAGGGTGATGATCGCGCCGTTGTGCGGCAGCGAGTCGAATCCGATCGAGGCCATCGCCGTCACCCGGTGCATCAGGCCCATCGAGATGCCCTGGTCGGTCGCCATCTGGGCCAGGTCGGTTCCGAAGGTCTGCAGGGTGATCGTCAACCCACCGGAGGCGGACCCGGTCAGTCCGGAGATGCCCGAGGTGGAGGCGGCCGCGACGATGAGCGGGTTGTCGCTGATGCCGAAGATGTTGTCGCGGATCGCCACGAAGACGGCCAGGGACGCGATGACCGCGCCGTAGCCGACCTCGCTGGCGGTGTTGAAGACCGGCAGCACGGCGTTCTTGGCACCGTCGGACAGCCCGTCGACATACTCGGAGAAGGACCCGATGCGCATGAGGAAGACCAGGACGATCCCGGCGAGCATCGCGACGGTCACCGACCAGATGCCGGTGAGGGCGTCGATGGAGGTCGCACCGAACTTCTCGTCGGCGAGGTAGCCGAAGTCCATCGCCGGGAAGAGCAGGTAGGTGCACAGCGCGTTGACCGCGACGATCGCCAGGATCGGGCTCAGACCGATCAGGCCGGCGCTCGCGCTCGGGCGAGTGGCAGTGGTCTGCCCGGTCGTGACCGTCGTGGCGGACGTGGTCGTCATCTCACGGGTGGCCACGGCCGGGCCGCGCCCGCCCTGCGTGCCGCTGCTGACGGGGCCGCCCCCGGAGTCGGCGGCCGGCAGGGAGGTGCTTGCGCCCCCCGTGTCAGGTCCGCTGGTGATGTTGCCGCGCCGGGACTGCTTGAGCTCCGCATGGGTGGGGTCCCAGAAGGACTCGCCTGCGTGGGCGAGCTGGCGTTGCCGGTGCTCGAGCCACAGCATGCCCAGGCCGAAGACGAGGACGGCGGCGAGCAGGCCGAGGCCGGGTGCGGCGAAGGTGTTGGTGCCGAAGAACTTCGTCGGGATGGTGTTGTGGATCTGCGGGGACCCCGGCAGCGCTGCCGTGGCGAAGGTGAAGATGCCCAGGGCGATGGCAGCGGGCATCAGTCGCCTGGGGATGTCCGCCTCCTCGAAGAGCGCCATCCCGATCGGGAAGATCGTGAAGACGACCACCCAGGCGCTGACGCCGCCGTAGGTCAGCAGCGCAGTGGCCAGGACCGTGACGAGGATGGCGAACCGGGGGCCGAGGATCCCGGAGATCCACCGGGCCAGGTCCTGTGCGTAGCCGCTGATCGTCATCAGCCGACCGAAGATCGCGCCGACGAGGAAGAGCGGGAAGAAGGCGATCAGGAACGAACCCAACGCCGGCATGAAGATCTGTGTGTAGCTGGCCAGCAGTGGTGCGCCGGACATGATCACCGCGATGGAGGCGGCGACGGGGGCGACGGCGATCACCGAGTGACCGCGATAGGCGAGGGTGATCAGGAGGCCCAGCGAGAGCAGGATTCCCAGGAGTGCAAGCGTCATCGGCTGCCTTTGGTGTCTGGTTGGGGGCGGCGGGCAGGGGTGGTGGCGAAGGGGGTCAGAGCCCGAGGACGATCCGGTCGCCGACCGCGCGGGAGCAGCACGACATCATCCGGTCGCCCTCGCGACGCTCGGACCCGGTCAGGACGACGTCGCGGTGGTCGACCTCTCCGTCGAGGACGGGCACCTCGCAGGTGCCGCACAGGCCCTCCTGGCAGTTGGAGGGAATCTGCCGTCCGGCATCCCGCAGGGTCTGCAGGAGGGTGCGGTCGCGGGGGACGACCAGGTCGGTGTCCGAGTCCGCCAGGTGCACGGTGAACTCGTGCTCGACCTCCGGGTCGAGCTCGCCGAGGGTGGAGGAGAAGTGCTCGAAGACCACGCTCTCCTCGGGCCAGTCGGCGCTGGCGGCGCTGAGGTCGTCGATCATCCGCTGCGGGCCGCACGCGTAGACGTGCACTCGGCCGGCGCGGCCGTCCTGCGCGTTGTCGGCCATCAGTTGCAGCAGGTCCGCGCGGGGGCCCTCGCCGGAGCAGTGGACCGAGAGCCGGTCGTCGTGCTCGGCCAGCAGCTCGTGGGCGAAGGCCATACCGGCGCGCTCGCGACCGAGGTAGTGGATCTCGTAGGGCACGTCCTCGCGAGCCGCCTGCGCGGCCATCGCCCGGATCGGGGTGATGCCGATGCCGCCGGCGACGAAGACGTAGCGCTGGGCACGCTCGGGCAGGCGGAAGTGGTTGCGCGGTCCGCGGACGGTGAGGATCTCCCCTTCGCGCACGTGGTCGTGCACCCAGGACGAGCCGCCACGGGACTCCTCCTCACGCAGGACGGCGATCTCGTAGCGCTGCGGGCGCGGGATGTGCGGGACCGGGCAACCCGCGGGCTGGACCGGTGCCGGCGGGAGACCGCACAGCGAGTACTGGCGCACGATCCCGCTGTCGCCGCACTCGACGTCGATGTGCGAGCCGGGGGTGAAGGCCGGCAGGGCGGTGCCGTCAGCGCTGCTGAGGGTGATGTGCCGGACGCCGTCGGCGGCGTCGACGACGCTCTCCACCCGCATCGGACGGCTGTGGTGGGCCGTGGTGGGCTCACCGATGTTGACCTCGACCCGCGGCTGGAGGATCGAGGGTTGCGTGCGCTCGGGGTTGGCCGCGGGGTCCCACTCGACCCACAGGTGCTCCGGCCCGCGGAAGGAGGTGTTGGGCACGTAGGTGAAGTCCTGCTCGGCCAGGCGCATGTGCGGCAGGCGGCCGGTGAGCTCCTCGAGGAAGATCTGCATCTCCATGCGAGCGAGGTTCTTGCCCAGGCACTGGTGTGCGCCGTAGCCGAAGGTGAGGTGGTCGGCGGCGTCGTCGCGGCGCACGTCCACCAGCTCGGGGTCCTCGAAGCGGCGCGGGTCGTGGTTGCCGGAGGAGGAGACCATGAGGATGCGCGCGCCCTCGGGGACGGCGACGCCGCCGATCCGGGTCGGTGCGGTCGTGATGCGGCGCCACGCGGCCTGCGACCCGTTGTGCCGCAGGCACTCCTCGACGGCGTTGGGGATGAGGGAGGGCTCGGCGCAGATCTGGTCCCAGATGGCGCGGTTCTCCAGCAGCAGCTTCACGGCGTTGGCGATGCCGTTGGCCGTCGTCTCGTGGGCGGCGACGATGCCGGCCATCATCATCGAGTGCAGGTAGGAGTCGGTGACGACCTCCGGCAGCTCGCGCTGCGTGCGGATGCCGTACTGCATCCACCCGTGGTCCTCGGGCCGCTCGCGCATCCGCTCCAGGACCCCGCCCGCGTACTGCCAGAAGTTGCCGACGGCATGGGCGACGGCGACCTGCTCCTCCGGCTCCGGCCGGCCCCACGTGTTGACGGTGTGGGCGACGGAGTACTCACGCAGCTTCGGCTTGTCGTCATCGGGGACGCCGAGGAACTCCAGCGCCACGGTCAGCGGGATCTCCCAGAACATCTGGTTGACCAGGTCCGCGCGGCCGTCGTCGATGAAGGCGTCGACGTACTCGCGCACGAGGGCGCGGACCATCGGCTCGTGGTGGGCCAGGTGCTCGGGGGAGAAGGGCTCCATCAGCGCGCGGCGGCGCTCCATGTGGGCCGGCTCGTCCTCGTTCACCAGCGTGCGGTTCATGCCGTAGTCGTAGGAGGCCAGGACGTCGTTGGCCGCCTGGCTCGTCGGCGTGATCTTCTCCAGCGCGACCGACGGGGAGAAGGTGACGTTGTCGCGGAAGATCGCCTTGATGTCCTCGTAGCGCGTGACGACCCAGTAGTCGAGCTTCGGGCTGTAGAAGACCGGCTCCGACTCACGTGACCACTCGACGTAGGCCGGCGGGTCCTGTTGGTAGCCGTCGCCGAAGGGGTCGAACTCGGCGGCTCCACGAGAGACGGGGCAGGCGGTGGACATGAACACTCCCTTGTGCGGACAACGCACAGTTGTGTGCGGACTCCGCACAAAGTAGTGCAGCCCACATCGAGGGTCAAGAGTGGTTTTGACGTGAGCGGGGTGGCGCGATGGCGACGAGCCACGATGGTGGCGGTGCGGAGAGGTCTGCGGGAGCCCCGACGCCGGCGGTCCCTCAGTACAGGCGCGCCACGGATGCTCGTGCATCGTGGACGAGGGGCAGCAGTCGGTCGATGTCCAGGTCCCCGGGCAGGCCGAGCCGGATGACACCGATCGAGGCCTCGACGTCGGACCCGGAGGAGGCCTCGCCGGTTCCGATGGCGACGCCGACGGCGCCGGGCTGGACCTCACCGTCGGAGATCGCGTACCCCTGTGCGCGGGAGCGTCGCACGGCTTCGCTGTCGCTCTCGCGCTCGGGGCGTTGGGCGAGGATCGCCAGACCATCGGCGCCCTGCTCGAGGGGGTGACGGGCGCCGACCTGGTAGCTGATCCCGATCGAGCCGCGCGCGGCCGGCTCGGCGACGGCGATCGCGATCGACTCGGACCGGTCGGCGATGGCGACGAAGGCGGTGCAGCCGCTGCGGTCGGCGAGGTCCTGCACCACCGGCTGCGCGGAGGCCCGGTACTGGCTCATGAAGCGACCGGCGACGACGAGCGTCCCGCTGCCGAGTCGGTAGCGGCCGTCGTTGCCCTTGGCGACGAGGCGTCGGTGCTCCAGCGTCGTCAGGATGCGATAGGCGCCCGCGCGGTGCACACCGAGCTCGTCGGCCAGTGCGGCGGGGGAGATGCCGCCGGTGCGCTGCGAGATGATCTCGATCGCCTCGAGACCACGATCAAGCGTCTGCAGGGTGCTCATGGTCCGGAGAGTCTACGCAGCGCGGCGGCAGCCCCGATGATGACGCGGCGGGGCGGAGGCGCTCAAGTACCCCGCCGGTGGTGCCGGCGGGGCGGGAGTCGGACGTCAGCCGGAGTGACGGTCGACGTGGGTCGGGCCGGTCATCAGGGTCTTCTCCACCCACGCCATGGCGAAGGGGAGCAGGGCCCCGGCGACCATCCCGGCCGCCGCGAGGGCGACAGTAAGTGCCATACCGGCCACGGTGTCACTCGTGGCGCGCAGTACGCGGCATCCCAGCGTCGAGACGCGCGGGACGTCACCAAATGGTGACCTTGGCCGGCATCCGTGCCGGCCGCCCGGGGGTCTCTTGACGCCAGCGTGCTGTGGGTGTGGTCTGAGTTGATCAGGAGAGGAGAGGCCCATGCAGGACTTCGAGGTCGTCTCGCAGGGTGAGGGTGAATACGAGGTGAGCGTCGAGACCGGGGAGGGCGCCGTCGCGCTCACCCTGCTGCTCGGCGAGGCCGAGGACAGCAGCGACGGACTGCTCGGCCCGGACGAGAGCACGGCCCGGGCGACGATCCAGTACCTCCTGCAGCACCAGGACGCGCAGGACCTGCCGCAGTACATCGACATCGAGGAAGTGCTGGCGGCCTACCCGGACGCAGGTGAGGAGATCGGCTCCCTGCGGGAATGAGAGCCCAGTGGCCGCGGCTCACGACCACTGGCGATCCCACACCAGCCGCCGACCTGAGAGCTGCGCCCACGAGGAGAGCCCCACGGAGGCTGGCTGCGACCCCTTCGTCACGGCTTGGTCACCTACTCACCCGTACCGCTTCACGGACTGACCAGTGCAGCGGAAGGGTGCTGCCGCCGGCCTCAGCAAGCGACCGCTCATCGAGAGCGATCCACGGACCCCGTTGTGCGACAAGGGCGCTGCGAGCAGCGTACGGAGGACCCACAAGACAAAGGAGTCGACATGGATCACCAGCTCGAACGCACGCCCACCGGGGAAGGACTGCCGCGACGGGCTGTCCTCGGTGGCATCGGTGCGGCGGCCCTGGGCTTGACGGCAGCCGGGGGCGCGACCGCCTACGCGCGACCCTCGCAGTCTGCGACGAGCCTGACCGGGGCAGCCATCCCGGCAGCCGACAAGGACCCGGTCGACCTGCTCAAGCGGATGCTGTCCTACGACACGCAGAACTACGGCGAGGGCGGCAAGACCCGTGCGCACGGCGAGTGGCTCAAGACGATCTGGGAGAACGCCGGCGTGCCCGTCGAGATCATCGAGACGCCGCAGCCGGACAACGTGCACGTCATAGCCCGTATCCCCGGTAAGGGCTCGGCCGAGCCATTGCTCCTGCTGGGTCACTCGGACGTCGTCCCGGTGGAGGAGGACAACTGGGACGTCGACCCCTTCGCCGGGAAGGTCATCGACGGCGAGATCTACGGCCGCGGTGCCCTGGACATGAAGGGCGCCAACTCGGCGTCCATCAGCGCCATGCTCCGTCACCTCGACGAGGGCGCCGAGTTCGACCGGGACATCATCGTGCTCACCGACTGCGACGAGGAGGCCGGCTCCTATGGCTCGCGGTGGTTGGCCGAGCACCACTGGGACAAGATCGACGCCGGGTCGGTCCTGACCGAGGGCGGCTGGTTCCTCGCGCAGAGCGACTCCACGACGCCGATGCTCATCACGGCCACCCGCCAGGACAACGTCTACTTCAACATCGACATCACGGCGAAGGGGGTGGCCACCCACTCCTCGAAGCCGATCCCTGACGAGACGGCTGTCGTCACGCTCTCCCGCGCCGTGAGCGAGTTGGGGGAGTGGGAGGCGCCGGTCCACCTGACCGACGTCACCCGTGAGTACTTCGAGGCGGTGCAGGACACGACGGACGACCGGCGGTTCGCCGGTGCCATTCGGTTGCTGCTCCGCACGAGGAGCGACTGGGTGCGGGAGCGGGCCGCGCGACTGGTCGTCAAGCATTCCGACTACCCGTATCTGCATCGAGCGCTGCTGCGCACCACGCATGCCTTCGTCATCGAGGAGGCGGGCTACAAGGAGAACGTCATCCCGTCCTCGGCAGAGGTGCGCGTGAACTGCCGTGGCATCCCCGGTGGGGAGAAGCCGCGCGACTTCCTCGCGAAGGTGCGCGGGCTCCTCGCCGACCGCGACGTCGAGGTCAAACTCGTCGTGCCCGACGGCGTGAGCGAGGAGGAGCAGCTCGCGTCGCTCGACGAGACGTGGGCGACCCCGCCGGCCGACCTCGACACCGACCTTTGGCGGGCCATGGAGTCGGCGACGGAAAAGACGTACGAAGGGACCCCCTTCGCGCCGGCACTCTTTGAGGCGGGCACCAGCTTGGACCCGTGGCGGGCGAAGGGGGTGCCCGGCTACGGCGTGTACCCCTACGTGCTGAGCAACGAGCAGCTGATCGGGATGCACGGCAACAACGAGCGCATCTTCGTCGAGGCGCTCAAGCAGGGCACGGACTTCATGTACGAGGTCTTCGCCGGCTTCCTCGCGAAGTGATCAAGCGCTGTGCCGGACCGCCCCCGGCACGGCTCGTCACGCTGCGCCGACGATCCGACGGGCGAAGTCCAGGTGTCGCTCGATGACCTCGTCCTCGGTCAGGGGACCGTCGGGCCGGTACCACGTGGCGATCGAGACGCACAGCGACGAGACCGCGCGTGCTGCATCGGCGGGGTAGGCGCTGACGAAGCTGCCGTCCGCGACACCGTCGGAGATGGCCGCCTCGAGCAGGCGTTGCTGCTCGTCACGTTGCGCGATGTGCCGAGCCAGCACCTGGGGATCCATGCTGCGCATCTCGGTCGAGGCGAGGAAGGCATGGTCCCGACGCTCCATGTGGAAGCGCACCAGGGCCTCGACGAGGTTGTCGAACCGGCCGCGTGCGGTGCCGTCCGAGTCGTCCTCGGCAGCGTGGCTGTGGGCGAGCATCTCGGTCATCGT
The DNA here is from genome assembly GCF_013409205.1 of Janibacter cremeus. Lineage (NCBI taxonomy): Bacteria > Bacillati > Actinomycetota > Actinomycetes > Micrococcales > Intrasporangiaceae > Janibacter > Janibacter cremeus. Next base: position 389,675 of record NZ_JACCAE010000001.1, on the reverse strand, counting down.
CGCCGTGACTATCGCGTCGAGGATCGCCTGCTTGGAGCGGTGGTGGTGGTAGAGCCCCGGGACGGACAGGCCGGCCGCCCCGGCGATCGAGCGGATCGACGTCCCGTGGTATCCCTCCCGGACGAAGACGCCCAACGCGGCCCGCAGGGCGGGGGTGAGCATGTCCGGCCCGAAGCTGCGCCAATCCGTGGTCATGCAGTGCTCGTGAGTCATGCATGGCTCCTGTCGTCCCGCCGTCCGGCCCGGTGTCGTCACGCTTGACATCCGGTCGTGCGCTGACCAGAGTACACACCGACCGATCGATCGCTCGGTAACGCGCGAAGGGAACCCATGGCACCGGACGACACGCCAACACCCCAGGACCAGCTGGAGGACCTGCTGCGCCCGGCGGTCGTCGGGCCACGGATCGCCGCCGCCACCGGCCGCGACGCGTGGCGTGACTTCACCGCCGAGCTGATCGCCGGCGGGAAGTCGAACCTCACGTTCGTGCTGACCAAGGCCGATGGCGACCGGCTGATCCTGCGGCGTCCGCCGACCGGGGATCTGCTGCCCAGCGCCCATGACATGGGCCGCGAGGCGCGGATCCAGGTCGGGCTGGCCGGGTCCGGCGTCCCGGTCGCGCACGTCGTCGTCAACGAGACCACGGGCGATGACCTGGGCGTGCCGTACTACGTCATGGAGGAGGTCCGCGGGCACGTCATCCGGGACGAACTGCCCCCGGGGTACGCGCAGGACGAGCACAGTAAGAAGGCGATGGCGGATGCCCTCGTCGACGTCCTCGTCGCGCTGCACGCGGTCGACCCGGACGAGGCCGGTCTGGGTGACCTCTCTCGTCGCGACGGGTACCTCGAGCGGCAGCTGCGCCGGTGGCTCGGCCAGTCGGAGAAGGCCACCGTGTCGGTACAGGCCCCCCGCCTGCCGGGCCTGGTAGCGCGGCTGCGTGAGTCGATGCCGACCTCGCCGCGCTCGCGGATCGTCCACGGTGACTATCGGATGGACAACTGCGTCTACGACACCGGCGACCCGGGGCGCATCCGCGCGGTGCTCGACTGGGAGCTGTCCACCCTCGGCGACCCGATCGCCGATCTCGCGCTGACCGCGATGTACTGGGGTGATCCGGACGGCCCGGTCATCCCGCTCATCCCGAGCCTGAGCACGAAACCGGGGTGGCCCCCTTCGTCCCGCCTCGTCGAGCGCTACTGCGCGGCGACCGGGACCGACCCGGCCGCCCTGCCGTGGTACCGGGCGTTCTCGTGCTTCAAGTTCTCGGCCATCGCGCAGGGCGTGGCCACGCGCGCCGAGGCCGGCGACATGGCCGGCCAGGAGTTCGGCGACGACATCGGGGAGAGCATCCGCCACCTCGTCGACCACGGCCACACGATCCTCGACACCCACTCCGGAGCCACTGATGTCTGATCACCGCACCCCGATCGACCCCCGGACCGGCGAAGGGAGCGAAGCCCCGGTCCTCGACCGCTTCCGCCTCGACGGCCGAGTCGCGATCATCACCGGAGCCTCCTCGGGGCTGGGTGCGGGCTTCGCCAAGGCGTTGGCCTCGGCGGGCGCGACGGTCGTCCTCGCGGCTCGGCGACGGGAACGCTTGGAGGCGGTCGCCGAGGAGATCCGTGGCCACGGGGGCATCGTGTCGACGCTCTCCTGCGACGTGGTCGACCCGCAGCAGTGCGCCGACCTGGTGCGGGCCGCGATGGACGAGCACGGGCGGGTCGACGTGCTGGTCAACAATGCGGGCCTGGGTACCGCGGTGCCGGCGCTGAAGGAGTCGCCGGAGGACTTCCGCAAGGTCGTCGACATCAACCTCAACGGCGCGTACTGGATGGCCAAGGAGTGCGCCGCCGTGATGCAGCCGGGCTCGAGCATCGTCAACATCGCCAGCATCCTCGGCCTGACCGCCGGCGTCGCACCGCAGGCAGCCTACTCCTCGACCAAGGCGGCCGTCCTGGGCCTGACGCGGGATCTGGCCGCGCAGTGGGGGAGTCGGCGCGGCATCCGCGTCAACGCCGTGGCGCCGGGCTACTTCGCCTCGGAGATGACCGACGAGATCCCCGAGCAGCTGCTCGCCACGATCACCTCCCGCACGCTCTTCGACCGGCTCGGCCGGCAGGGCGAGCTCGACTCCGCGGTGCTCTTCCTCGCCTCGGATGCGTCCTCCTTCATCACCGGCACGACGCTCGCCGTCGACGGTGGGACGACCCTGCACTGACCGACCACCGACCACCCACTTCCCAGGAGCACACAGATGGACTTCACCCCCAGCCCCCGCACCCTCGAGCTGCAGGAGTCGATGTGGGAGCTGATGCGCGAGCACGTCCTCCCGGCCGAGGCGACATGGGCGCAGTACCTGCGCGAGCACGGCCCGCACGAGCACCCGCCCGTGATGGCCGAGCTGAAGGAGCAGGCGCGCCGGCGCGACCTGTGGAACCTCTTCCTCCCGGAGTGGTCGGGCGTGAGCAACCTGGAGTACGCGCCGATCGCTGAGATCTCCGGCTGGTCGCCGGTCATCGGGCCGGAGGCGATCAACTGCCAGGCCCCGGACACCGGCAACATGGAGACGCTGCACCACTTCGGCACGCCGGAGCAGAAGCAGCGCTGGCTCGAGCCGCTGAAGGAGGGCACGATCCGCTCGGCCTACGCGATGACCGAGCCGGACGCCGCGTCCTCGGACGCCACGAACATCCAGACCGTCATCCGCCGCGAGGGCGATGAGTACGTCATCAACGGCCGCAAATGGTGGATCACCGGCGTCGCCGACACCCGGTGCGAGATCTTCATCGTCATGGGCAAGACCGATCCCGACGCGGCGACCCACCGCCAGCAGTCGATGGTCCTGGTGGCGCGGGACACCCCGGGCCTGACCATCGAGCGGCACCTGCCGCTCTTCGGCTACCAGGACCAGCACGGCCACTCCGAGATCGTCTTCCACGACGTGCGGGTGCCGGTGGACAACCTCCTCGGCCAGGAGGGTGACGGGTTCATGATCGCGCAGGCGCGCCTGGGCCCGGGACGCATCCACCACGCGATGCGCGCCATCGGGATGGCCGAGCGGGCACTGGCGCTCATGGTCGACCGGGCGAAGAGCCGAGTGGCCTTCGGCTCGCGGCTGGCCGACCAGGGCGTCGTGCAGGAGCACATCGCCAACTCCCGGATCGAGATCGACCAGGCGCGGCTGCAGGTACTGCACTGCGCGTGGATGATCGACACGGTCGGCGCCAAGGACGCGCGCTTCGAGATCTCCGCGATCAAGGTGATCGCTCCCCAGGTGGCCTGCGCGGTCATCGACCGCGCGATCGAGATCTTCGGTGCTGGTGGCGTCTCCGATGACTTCCCGCTGGCGTACTTCTACGCATGGGCGCGGGCGCTGCGGATCGTCGACGGCCCCGACGCCGTGCACCGGCGGACCATCGCGCGTGGGGAGCTGAAGCGGACGCCGCCCTTCGTGGGGTGATCCCGGGACGCCTCCGGCACACTGGGGGCGTGGTGGACGACTTCCTCATCGCCCGCAACCCCGAGCCGGACAGCAGGTTGCCGTACCTGGTGCGCATCCCACTCGGGGAGGGGGTCGTGCTCAAGACCAAGGACGTGTGGCCGCGCACGTCCAAGCTCTACTGCCACCGCACGGACGAGTGGCCGCAGGACGCGGACATCATCGAGCGCGTCCCGGCCCGCTCGTGCACGTCTCGCGGTGCGGCGATCGACCTCGTCCTGGACCGTCGGCGGGAGAGCCGCTCGCAGTTCGTCATCACCCGCATCCGAGGTGGTCGCCAGGCGATCTTCTGGCAGACGGCGCGCACGAGCAAGCAGGCCCGGCCCAATGTCGACCTGCCGACGGCGCGGGCGCAGGGCGTGGCGGACCTGCAGATCCTCGTCGACAGCCACGAGCGGTACCCGTGGCGCTTCACCCACCAGCAGGCCGTGACGCAGCGAAGGGGGTTGCCCTGCGGCGACTATGCCGTCACCGACGGTGATCAGATCGTCGCTGCCGTGGAGCGCAAGTCCTTGTCCGACCTCACGTCCAGCCTGACCAGCGGCAAGCTCACCTACCTCCTGGCCGAGCTGAATGACCTGCCGCGCGCGGCGGTCGTTGTGGAGGACCGGTACTCACAGGTCTTCGCGCTCGAGCACGTGCGCCCGGCCGTCGTCGCAGAGGCGATCGCGGAGAGCCAGGCGCGATTCCCGTCCGTGCCGATCATCTTCACCGAGAACCGTCAGCTGGCCCAGGAATGGACCTACCGCTTCCTCGCGGCCGCGCGGGAGGAGCTGCGGATGGGCGGGGCCACCGACCAGGAGATCTCGACGATGGCGGCGGGAAACCCGGCACCTGCGGCCGCTGTCACGTCACGGGAGATCCGGGCGTGGGCGCGGGAGAACGGCTGGACGGTCTCCGACCGGGGGCGGATTCCTGTCGAGGTGCGCCGGGCCTTCGAGAGGAGCGCCTGAGGAGTTCCGGTGTCTCACGCGTCCGTCGGCGCGGCCGGCAGACACACCCGGAAGACCGTGTCACCCGGCCGCGACTCGATGTCGATGGTGCCGCCGTGCCGCTCGACGACGATCCGCTGGGCGATGTCCAGCCCGAGGCCGGTGCCCTGGCCGACCGGCTTGGTCGTGAAGAACGCCTCGAAGGCCCGCTCGGCGACCTCCGGCGGCATCCCGGGTCCGGTGTCGCCGATCTCGACGACGACGGCGTTGTCGGGGCCCGGGCGGGTGGTGACACGCAGCGTCCCGCTCCCGCCCATGGCGTCCAGGGCATTGCCGATGAGGTTGGTCCACACCTGGTTGAGCTCACCGGCGTAGCCCTCGATGGTCGGCACGTCGGCGTAGTCCTTGACCACCTCGACCGTGGAGTCGCGCAGCTGGTGGCCCAGCACCAGCAGCGTGCTCTCGAGGCCCTCGGCGACGTCCAGCGGCTGCAGTGCCGCGCGGTCCAGCTGGGAGTAGGAGCGCACCGCGGCGACCAGCTCGGAGATCCGCCGGGTCGACTCGGTGATCTCCGACCGCAGCACGGCGGCCTGCAGGCTCGCCACGATCCAGTCCAGACCCGCCTGCAGCGATCGCGCGTCGACCACCCCGGCGAGCCGCTCGCACCACTGCTGATCGGCGTTGGCCGAGGCCAGCACGGGGGCGGCCACCCAGCTGCGGTCGATGCCGTGGGTCTCGAGCCATCCGGCGAGCGCGTCCTCGATGTCGACGAGGTCGACGTACGCCGGTGTCGGGCGGGAGGCCAGGTCGCGGCGCAGGTCGTCCAGCGTGGTGAACTGTTCCGCGGTGATCCCCTGCGCGGCCAGTTGGCTCAGGGCGGTGAAGAGGGTGTCGTCGGCCGTCCCCAGCGCGGCCGTGGCCCGCGTGGCCGCAGCCGAGGGGTTGTTGATCTCGTGCGCCAGACCGGCCGCGAGCTTGCCCAGGGCCGCGAGGGAGTCGCGCTGGCGGGCGGTCGACTCCACGTACAGGGCCATGCCGTAGACCCCCTTGATCAGGTGGCTGCCGAAGGGGAACCACTGCGCGGTCAGGTCGCGCAGCGCGACCGACGGCACCTTGAGCATCCGGCCGGCGACGAGCCCGCGGGCGCCGGCGAGGTAGCGCCCGGTCTGCACCCAGGCCCGGAACCCGCCGGCCCACCGGCCGGGTGCATCCATGAGCCCGACCACCATGTCCTCGCGCTCGCTGCGCCGGACCAGCTCGACCACCCCGTCGATGAGCACCCACCAGTGGTCGGCGTGGCCCCCTTCGTCCCAGATGTGGTCACCGGGGGCGAAGGGGACCTCCTCGCCCGCGTCGATCAGCGCCTGGAGTTGGTCGTCGGTCAGTCCGGCGAAGAGCTCGATCGGTTGCAGGTCGGCGACGTCCACGAAGTGCTCCTCAGGTGGTGGCGAGGTAGCGGTGGACGAAGTGCACCGCCATGGCGCCCTCGCCGACGGCGGAGGCCACCCGTTTCATCGAGTCCAGCCGCACGTCGCCGGCGGCGAAGACGCCCGGCAGGCTCGTCTCGAGGGCGAAGGGTCCGCGCGGCAGTGCCCACGCCCCGTTGGTGGCCCGGAGCATCTCCGGGCCGGTGAGCACGAAGCCCTTCTCGTCACGGGCGATGGCCCCGCCCAGCCAGTCGGTGCGGGGGACGGCGCCGATGAAGACGAAGAGCCAGCTCGTGGCGACCTCCTGGGTGGCGCCGGAGTCGCGGTCGCGCAGCGTGAGGGACTGCAGGTGGCCATCACCACTGCCGGCGATCGCCTCGGTGCGGTGGCGGACGGTGATGTTGTCCGCGGCGAGGATGCGGTCGACGAGGTAGCTCGACATCCCGTCCGCGACGTCGCTCCCGCGCACGAGGAGGGTGACGTGCGAGGCGTGCCGGGAGAGGTTCAGCACGGCCTGGCCGGCCGAGTTGGCCGCGCCGACGACGTAGATCGCCTCGCCGGCGACCTGGCTCGCCTCGCTGGCAGTGGCTCCGTAGAAGACGCCGCGCCCGGTGAACTCGTCCAGGGTGCTCGCGCCGAGCCGGCGGTAGGAGACCCCGGTGGTGACGATGACCGAGCGGGCCTCGACCTCACCCTGGCGCGTACCGTCCGGTCCGTCCGTCGCCGGACCGTCGAGGAGCACGGCGCGCACCGGCCCGCGCTGCTCGAGCCCGATGACGTCCCGGGCGACGACCATCTCGGCCCCGAAGCGGATGACCTGGGCGACCGCCCGCTGGGTCAGGTCCGACCCGCTGAGGCCGCGGGGGAAGCCGAGGTAGTTCTCGATCGCGGCGCTCTGACCGGCCTGCCCGCCGGGTGCCTCGCGCTCGACGATCACGGTCCGCAGCCCCTCGGAGGCGGCGTACACGGCCGAGGCGAGACCGGCCGGTCCGCCGCCGACGATGCACACGTCGTAGAGGGTCTGCTCGGCCCGGGTGCGCAGCCCGAGGGCGCCGGCGAGCTCCACGCTCGAGGGGGAGCACAGGGACGTGCCGTCGGGCACGAGCACCAGTGGCAGCTGGTCGGTCGTGACGCCGGCCGTCTGCAGCAGGCGTGGGCCCTCCGAGCCCGCCTCGATGTCGATCCACCGGTAGGGCACGTGGTTGCGGGTGAGGAAGGTCTTGGTGGCGTGGCTGCGCTCGGACCACCGGTGCCCCACGACACGCAGGTCGGAGGAAGGGGTGGGGTTGGCTCGGTGCCAGTCGCCCAGCAGGTCGTCGACGACGGGGTAGAGACGCTCGTCCGGCGGGTCCCAAGGCTTGAGCAGGTAGTAGTCGAGTCCGACCTTGTTGATCGCGCGGATGGCCGCGTCGGTGTCGGCATAGGCGGTGAGCAGCAACTGCTTGGCGCTCGGCGCTTGCGGATGTGCTCGCTCGAGCAGCTCGATGCCGGTCATCGCCGGCATCCGCTGGTCGGCGACGATGAGCGCGACCGCCTGGTCGCGCAGGGTCAGCCTGTCGAGGAGCTGGAGTGCCTCCGCGCCGGAGGTCGCGCCCATCACCCGGTAGTCGCTGCCGTACTGCTCGCGCAGGTCACGGGTGATCGCGGCGGATACCATCGGGTCGTCGTCGACCGTCAAGATGACTGGTTTGCCCATGCCGTACCCGCCTTCTCCCCAGACGTGGTGAGCACCCTGAGTCTAGGGGCGGGCGCGCTCCGGCGGTAGGCCTCCGGAGATGCGGACGGGCCGGCGGGACGGGTGCACGAAGGAGGGTGATAGGTATGTGGCCGTGCCTTCCGACCACGCCCGCGGCCTCCGCTCGTTCGTATGGATCACCGGGATCGCGTGCCCGGTCATCCTCGTGTTCATCGTGGGCATCATCTGGGCGGGGCTGGGCAGTACAGGTGCTCGGCAGCACTTCCTCGGTCAGAGCACGCACACCCGGGCCACCGTGGTCGAGGACGTGGAAGACGGGCGTTGCAGACGGAGTGGCGGGCATTACTACCCCGAGCACCACTACACGCTGGAGTGGAGTGAAGGGGGCGAGCAGCGCACCGAGGTGATCAAGCGGTGCGGGACTCCCTACGAGATCGGTGAGGACATCGAGATCTGGTCGACCGACGGGATGCCGTACACCGAGTCCGCGGTCGCGCGCCGACTGCTCATCGGTGGCCTTGTCATCGCCTTCTCGGGGCTCTTCGCGCTGATGCTGTGGGTGCACGTCTTCGTGCGCCGCATGGCACGGAGTTGACGCGGAGGACCGTACTGCTCACGGGCATCCCGGGTGATGGCGGCGGGGACCACCGAGTCGTCGTCGACTGTCAGGATGACTGGTTTACTTGTGCCGTCCCCGCCCTCTCCCCAACTCGTTCAGTTGCTGGACTGTTCTTCAGGACGCTCCAGAGACGTGACTGCTTCTGCAATGAGCGGTTGCAGATGGTGTGCCCACTCGGGCAGATCCCGGGCGAGGGTCTGCCACGTGAGCTGACGGTTGATCTCGTCGTACTGGTGGATGATGAAGTTGCGGTTGGCGACGGCGAGCGCCCAGTCCACCCCGGCCGGGGCCAATACGTCGTGTTGTGCCAGCCGCTTCGCGGCCTCACCGATCTTCATCATGAGTGAGTCGCCAGCCTCCTGGAGGAGGTCATCCGCGAGATAGACGTCCTGGCCCCGCTCGACGATCTCGTCGACTCGACGGAACCACGCATCGATGTGGAGCAACTCCTTGGCTGCGCGGACCTCCATCACAACGCGACGGCTTGCCGGCGGATGTCGTCGTCGAGCCCCGGCTGCAGCCCGCCGACGTCGACCAGGTCGATCTCGCGCCCGAGGACGCGCTCGAGCAACTGCTTGAATCGGATGAAGTCAAAGGATGAGGCGCCCTCCGGGGAGCGGACGAGCAGATCGATGTCCGAGCCCGGATGGGCCTCGTGGCGGGCGACAGACCCGAAGACCGCGAGATCTCGGTAGCCGCACTGCTCCGCAAGTGTGGTCAGTACCGGCCGGGCAGCGTTGAGCAAGACTTCCGGGTGGACATCGTCCAGGCGAGGTGCAGCCTGCATCTGCTGGTTGATCGCCGGTTGGCTGACACCGAGCGCCTCGGCGACCTCGCGCTGACTCATGCCAGAACTCGCCATGGCTCGCAGGACGAGGCCACGCCGCATCTTGGCCAACTCTTCGGCCCGACGTGCATCTCGGTACTCAGCGACCAGATCCATAAGGCAACCTTATCGGATCGATCCTCGTCGCGATATCCGTGGTCACGCGAGCTCCCGCAGCGCCTCGAGCGACTTCTTCTCGATCTGGCGGATCCGCTCGCGCGTCACGCCGAAGTGCTGCCCGATCTGGTCGAGCGTCATCGGCGCCTGCCCGGTGAGGCCGAACCGCATCTCCAGGATGGCGACCGCGCGGCTGCCCAGACCGGTGAGCTCCTCCACGTGCTCGGACAGGTCCGCCCACGTCTTGGCGTTGGCTGCACGCTCGACAACGATGTCGACCGGCGACTCCTCGTGGTCGACGATGTCGAGCTCGTCGCTGATCTCCTCCAGGCTCAGGCAGGGGCGCAGGACGTCGCGGGCCCGCTCGATACTCGCCACATCATCATCGATCCCGAGCCGGGTGGGGTCGATGACGGCTTCCGCCCAGGTGAGTTCCGCCCTTCGTCGGGCGGTGTCGATGGGGCGGCACTTGTCGGCCATGTGAACCGGGATGCGGATCGTGCGCGACTCGTCGTCGACGGCCCGGCCGATGCTCTGCTTGATCCACCAGGTCGCGTAGGTGGAGAACTTCAGGCCGAGCGAGTGGTCGAACTTGTCGACCGCGCGCATGAGGCCCATGAGCCCGGCCTGCTGCATGTCCTCGAAGTCCATCGAGGCCGTCGCGCGGGGCAGGAACTGGCGGGTGATCTTGTTGACCAGGCGGACGTTGGCCATGATCATCCGATCGCGGGCCTCCTCGCCCTCACGGATGACATGCCATAGGCCCCGGCGCTCGGTGCGCTTGAGCTCGATGCCGGAGTCGAGACGTTCCTGAGCGAAGGCACCGGCCTCGATCCGCCGGGCGAGGACCACCTCGTCCTCGGCGGTGAGCAGGCCGACGCGGTGTGCCCGACGGGAGAAGGCGGTCGCGCCCACGGCGGGGGAGTCGTGCCAGTGGTCGCCCGTGTGATCGAGGACCCACGGCTCGGTGTCCTCGGGTGCCTTCGCGTCGCGCAGGACGTGGAGCCGCGCCAGGTGGGCTTCGAGCGACGAGATCTCCTCGTCGATGTCGATGGACGAAGGGAGCAGGGTCACCTCGGTCGGCTGCGTTGCCGGCCGCATCGCCATGTCTGTCATGAGGCATGTCTATCGGGCAGGACCGACAACCCTCCTGAGTCGAACGGTCAGACCGGACCAACCAAACGGAGGGTTCGCCCACCTCGCCATCCCGGGGACCGTTGGGGTTGACGACGTCCTCGAGGACGAACCGACAAGGAAGGCAGTGGCGCGGTGATGGTTGGACGGGATCACTTGGCATGGTGGCTGGAGCTGGCTCCGACCCTGCAGTGGACGTGGGCGAAGACGTACGCGGACAGCGCCCCGCACTGGTACGTGGTGCACGGGCGGACCGAGGGTCTGACGATGGAGGACTTCATCAGGGCGGGGCGTGTGATCCGCACTTTCGGTGAACCGGGGAAGTTCTACTCGTCGACGAACCTCTACCTCTACACCGAGGACCGGAGCCTGAAGTTCTGGGCGATGTGGGGTGACTCGCCAGAGGACTCGGATGCGGACCTGATCAATCTCGCGGCGACGGATCGGGTCTACGGTCCGCAGGGCAACCTTGATGAGGTGCGGGAACTGACGATGACCTGGGCTCGGAAGCGGCCGCCTTGCCGACCGGACCGACCGGTCGCCCTCAGCAGTGGCGCGCACGGCTGCGGCCCTGGTCCGCCACGGCCACCGTCGACCTCGAGTCGGCTCCGGGCGTCACGGAGGTCGCCCGAGCGCTGCTGCCCGAGTACGCGGATCCCGACGTGGGCTGCAAGCAGACCGTGCGCGCCGAGTACGACGAGGACGGCTTCCGGGCGGCTGCGCTGACCGCCATGGTCATCGCTGGCTCGGCACCGGAGTTCGTCGAGGTCGAGGTGGACCACGTCGAGCTGGACCTGACCGGACCGCACGCGGTCGTGGCGATCGCTCGCGGGGGAGCGTGGGAGGGCATCCCGCTCGTCAGTGCCTGGGTGAGCGAGGGAGAGCGCCGGCGCCAGCCGGACACCGACTGGGAGTCACTCGCGCTCCTCGCCGACATCGACGCGGACGAGGCAGCAGGCCTGCGGGCCCACAAGCAAGGACGGATGCGGGAACGCGGCGAACTGTAGGTAACGATGGATCGATTCGACCCGAATGTGCCAGCAGGCCCAGACCCCATTGTGGCGACGGGGGCCTAGGGCGTGTCTGCTATCTCGCTGCCCGGTGGGTCAGGATGACCATGGCCAGGAGTACGCCGCCGAGGTAGGTCACGGCGTACTTGTCGTACCGGGTGGCCAGTCCGCGCCACTGCTTGGCCCGGCTGAAGGATCGCTCGACGGTGTTGCGCTGCTTGTACGCTCCGGCGTCGAAGCCTGGCGGTCGTCCGCCTTTGCTGCCCTTGTTCTTGCGCTGAGTGATCTGGTCGCGCCGTTGAGGGATGGTGTGCTTGATCCGCTTGTCTCGCAGGTAGGCCCGGGTGCTCGGGTGTGAGTACGCCTTGTCCGCCAGCAGCCGGAAGTCCATCCCGTGCCCGGCTTCGGCCAGGGCGTCGATCAGCGGCGTGAGAATCGGGTTGTCCCCAGCCTGTCCCGCGCTCAGCAGCGCCATCACCGGAGTGCATGTCAGGTCCGACAGCGCGTGGATCTTCGTGGTCAACCCGCCACGAGAACGACCCAGCGCATGGTCAGGCGGCTCCCCGGGCACGATCCGAGAATTCGTGTAACTCGAATGACCCCCCTGTGTCCTCCTGCGCGTCCGTGACGACCGAGTCATGGCGGGCGCCGGCCGCGTGCTGGTGGGCTCGCACGCTGGTGGAGTCGATCGAGAGAATCGCTTCCAGGTCCTCGTGGCCGAGCCCCGCGTGTTCGTGGACCGCAGCGACCATCGCCTCATACGTCCCATCGATCGACCACAACCGATGCCGTTGCCACACAGACTGATACGGCCCGAACTCTGCCGGCAGATCGCGCCACGGCGACCCGGTACGGAAACGCCAGATGATGCCTTCCAGCGTCGTGCGGTGGTCATTCCACGGACGTCCCCGCCTGCCCACATTCGTCGGCAGAACCGGCTCCACCACATCCCACAACTCGTTGCTGATCACGCCATCACGAACCATGAGATCCACGCTGACGCACCCGAACGCCGATCTTTGGCAGACACGCCCTAGTCTCCCTCCATGGCCTTCTCCTCGGTGCCGGACGGCTTCACAGCGTGGCTGCAGGACTTCGCCTCGGCCGCGCAGCAGCCCGATCAGATCGATGAGTTCGTCGCCACCGTCGACTCCGCGATCATCGGCGCCATCCCCGAGATCGCACAGGACAGGACGTTGGTCGAGGAGCTGCACGCCTCGACCAGGGCCCATTGGAACGCCTTCCTCGTGACGATCGTGCAGGACTACAGGTTGGAACTGCCGCAGGAGGCGATCAACCTGAGTCTCTCGATCGCCCGGCGGCACCACGACATCGGCGTGCTGCTCAAGGTCTACCGCGTGGCGAACAAGGCCGTCTTCGACGTCCTCGCCGAACGCACCAAGGAAGGGCCGTTACCCGAAGGCCTCGGCCGTGACGAGGTCCTGATCTCCGTGTGGCTGCGCGCCGAGCAGTGGATCGACGACTCCGTCGAGGAACTCATCGACTCCTTCACCGCAGAGCGGGCCAGCCTGCTCGAGGGAGACCGGACCCGCCGCATCGAGGTCGTCGACGCGCTCCTCGCCGGCGCAGCCCCGAGCCCGGAGACCGAGCAGGTCCTCGGCCACGCACTCACCGCCTGGCAGACGGCCTTCGTGTTGTCCGCATCCGCGCAGGAGCGACCCGCGCAACCGTTGCACGAGGTGGCCGCGCGGATGTGCCTCGCTCTGGGCCTGCCCACGGCGTTCACCACGCTGCCCGGCAGTCGGGAGCTGTGGGGGTGGGTGAGTACGGTGGCCGAGCCCGACCTCGACCTGACGGCACTGGAGGAGCTGATGTCGACCACCCGCACGCGGGTGGCCATCGGGCGACCGAGCCACGGGCCGACCGGCTTCCGCACCAGCCACCTCCAGGCCGCAGCCGCCCACCGGGCCAGCTGGAACAGCACCACCCGCTGCAACGACTACCGCGACATCGAGCTGGTCAGCCTGCTCGGGGAGGGCGACCTCACCCGGGAGATGGTGCGACGGGTCGCCCTTCCGCTGCTGGGACCACGCAAGGGCGAGCAGGCACTGCGCGAGACCGTGCTGACCTGGCTGCGCTGCCGGTGCAACGCCGACGCCGCCGGGGCAGCGCTCTTCGTCCATCCCAACACCGTGCGCTACCGACTCTCCCGCGCCCAGGACCTGCTCGGGCGACCGCTCTCCGAGGACGCCACCGCCCTCGAGCTCGCCTTGCAATGGGTCGAGCTGCACGGGGCTCAGGCCCTTGACGACCCCGGCTGACCAGAACCACGCCTGATGATTTTCGTGGATCCGGACAAAAGCGGCCGGTGACTGTGGAGTTGGGCCACAAGCGCCGACGGCGGCCTCGTTGGCAGGGTGGAGGCACCCGTCACAGGAGGATGCAATGGTGCATGAGTACGACTACATCGTCGTCGGAAGTGGATCCGGCGGCGCCGTCGTCGCCGGCAGGCTCTGCGAGGACCCCGACGTCGACGTCCTGGTCGTCGAGGCCGGCGGACGCAGCCGTCCGAACATGAACGTCCAGATCCCGGCGGCCTTCGCCAAGCAGTTCCACACGAAGATGGACTGGGACTACCGCACCGAACCGGAGCCGCACCTCAACGACCGGGAGATCTACCTGCCGCGCGGCAAGATGCTCGGTGGCAGCAGCGGGATGAACGCGATGATCGTCGTGCGCGGCAACCGCAGCGACTACGACGGATGGGCCGCGTCGGGAGCCACGGGCTGGTCCTACGACGAGATGCTCCCGCTCTTCCGCCGGATGGAGACCAACAGCCGCGGCGCCGACCAGTTCCACGGCGACCGCGGTCCCCAGTACATCGAGGACGCCCCGGACCCCCGCGCGATCTCCCGGCAGATGGTCGAGGCCATGGTCGAGTCGGGGATCCCGCGCAACGAGGACTTCAACGGGGAGAAGCAGGAGGGCGCCGGACTCTTCCAGCGCTTCACCCGCAACGGCCAGCGCTGGACGACCTACGACGGCTACCTCGCCCCGCACCGCAAGCAGAAGAACCTCACGATCACCTCCGGCGCCGTGGTGCACCGGGTGCTCATCGAGGATGGACGCGCCGTCGGGGTCATGGTCCGCGTCGGCCGGGAGGTACGCACCATCCGCGCCCGCCGCGAGGTCATCCTCAGCGCCGGGGCCTACAACACCCCCCAGCTGCTCATGCTCTCCGGGATCGGTCCGGCAGAGCACCTGCTCGAGCGGGGCATCGAACCGATCATCGACAACCCGCACGTCGGTGCGCACCTGATGGATCACCCCTTCTACCTGATGAACTGGGAGACCACCAACGACGACACCCTCGTCTCGGCGGAGAAGCCGGCTCAGCTCGTGCGCTACCTGACCCGGCGCACCGGCATGCTCACCTCCAACGTGGGCGAGGTCGGTGCCTTCACCCACACCAGCGTCATCGACGACGCCCCGACGATGGAGATGATCGGTGCCCCGGCCTACTTCTGGCAGCACGGAGCCGGCACGCACGACGGCGCCGCCATCGCCATCGGACTCTCGCTCGTGGGCGCCCGCTCCGAAGGGTCGGTCCGTCTGCGCTCGCTCAACCCCGAGGACGCGCCACGCATCCAGCACAACTACTTCGACGACCCGGATGACATGACCGCCATGATCGACGGGATCGAGCAGGCACGCGAGGTCGTGGCGAGCGACCCCCTTCGCCCCTGGGTCGGACGCGAGCTGCACCCGGGACCGGGCTACGACTCCTCCCGCGCAGCCACCGAGGCGGCCGTGCGCGCAGACGTCGAGCACACCTACCACCCCTCGTGCACCGCGCGGATGGGCACGCCGGAGACCGGCGTGCTGGATGAGACCCTGCGAGTGCACGGGGTGCGCGGACTGCGCGTGGTGGATGCGTCAGCGATGCCGCGGATCACCCACGGCAACACGCACGCACCCACGATGCTGATCGGCGAGAAGGCCGCCGACATGATCCGTCAGGAGAGCGCATGAGCACGGCAACCACAGCGTCCCACCAGCAGGAGCGCGCGGAGCAGATCGTCGCCCGGGCGCGCGACGGGGCGCAGGCATGGGCCGGCGTGCCCCTGAAGCGCAGGGGCGAGATGCTGCTGGAGCTGGTGGACCTGGTGGACATGCACGCCCAGGAGTGGGTACGCATCGCCTGCGAGATCAAGGGCATCGACCCCGACTCGCCCCTCGCCGGCGAGGAGTGGACCTCGGGCCCGTGGGCCACCATGTACTACGCCCGGGCGCTCGCCGAGACGCTGGAGCGGATGGAGCAGGGGAAGGGGGCGACGGACGGGGTCGGCATGCGCACCGTCACGGGTGGCCGGGTGGCCGTCGACGTGCTGCCGCACTCGATCTGGGACCGGCTGCTGCTCTCCGGTTTCTCCGCGCAGGTGTGGTGCGAGCCGGGCGTGAGTGAGCAGCAGGTCCGGGACACGGCCGGCCTCGGTGCCCTCTCGCCACAGCAGTCCAGCGGCACCTGCGCCATCCTCGGCGCGGGCAACATCTTCTCGATCGCGCCCTTGGACGCGCTCTACGCGTTGTTTGCCGACAACCGGTCTGCCGCAGTGAAGCTCAACCCGATCACCGACCCACTGCTGCCCGTCCTCCAAGCGGTGTTCGCTCCCTTCGTCGACATCGGCGCCGTGCAGTTCTTCAGCAGCGACCTCGAGCTCGGCTCGATGGTGATCGAGCACGAGGGCATCGACGCGGTGCACATGACCGGCTCGGCGACCACCCACGACGCCATCGTCTGGGGGACCGGTGAGCAGGCCGTGGCCCACCGCGCAGCCGGCACCCCGGCGCTGACCAAGCCGGTCACGAGCGAGCTCGGCGGCGTCGCCCCGATCATCGTCGTCCCCGGCGAATGGTCCCGGGCCGACCTGGAGTTCCAGGCCCGGCACGTGGCGACGATGCGGTTGCACAACTCCGGCTGCAACTGTATCGCCGGGCAGATCCTCGTGGTCAGCTCGGACTGGGCGCAGAAGGAGGAGTTCCTCGACCTCGTCCGGGACGCGCTGGCCACCGCGCCGAAGCGGCCCGGGTGGTACCGGGGCCTCGCCGACCGGGTCGCGCAGGCCCGGGAGTCCTACGAGCAGCACGAAGCCGTCGGTGGCAGCGCCGAGCGCACGCTGATCACCGGCCTGCCCGGTGAGGGCGACTCCCAGGCCTACTCGACCGAGTACTTCGGCCCGGTCCTCGGCGTCACCGAGCTGCCCGGGTCCGCGCAGGGCTTCCTGCCCGCCGCGATCGACTTCGCCAACGAGCAGCTGTCCGGCACGCTCGGTGCGAATGTCCTCATCCACCCCGACCAGCTGCGCGACCTCGGCAGCGAGGGCTTCGACGCGCTCCTGGCAGATCTGCGCTACGGCACGATCGCGGTCAACGCGTGGTCCGGGGTCGGCTTCCTGCTGCCCCTGGCGACGTGGGGTGCCTTCCCGGGGCACACCCTCCAGGACATCCAGTCCGGCAGGGGAGTGGTGCACAACGGGCTGCTGCTCGCGCACCCGGAACGCACGGTCGTGCGGGGGCCGTGGCGACCCTTCCCCCGGTCGGTGATGGCCGGCGAGCTGTCGCTGACACCCCTGCCCCCGTGGTTCGTCCACAACAAGACCGCAGCGAGCACGGGCAAGCACCTCGTGCGCTTCCTCGCCAAGCCGGGTCTGGCCCGACTGCCCGCGGTCTTCGCCTCCGCCCTGCGGGGGTGAGATCGGGGGCACTGGGGCGGCAGTGGGGCGAACGTCGAGGTGCGCTCCATGCACGACGCGGACGGCATCCCACTCGTCAGCGCCTGGGTGCAATGAGGTCGGGCGACGCCGTCCACCGTCGCGCCTTCGCGGGTCAGCGCCAGTGCTTCGGGGGCAGGCTTCGTGCTCCGATGCGCTCGTCGAGGTCCTCGATCTCATCCATCACATCGACCGCCACCCACACCCGGTCGCGCGCCGCGCCAGTCGTCTCGCGCAGGACGCCGCACTCCGTGAGGCGCTCCAGGGCCTCGTAGGTCCGTGGTGCGCTGCGGTCGATGAGACCTTGAGCCGCAGTCGCGTCGAGGACCGGATGGGCGGTCAGCTCGTCGATCAGGAGCGCGGCGCCGGACCCGGCGCGTGGGCGCGCTTGCTCTCGCCACTGCTGCGGCATCGCTGACAGCCGTTGCGCCGACACAGCTGCCTCGGTCGTGGCATGCGCAGCGGCCCGGGTGAGGTAGGAGACCATGGCGGCTGCGTCCCCTCGGCGGTAGGCGGTCAAGGTGTCGAAGTACCGGTCCACGTCGGCCAGCATCGCGGCTGCGACCGGCACGACCACCTGGGTGGCCACGCGACGGCGACGCAGCGCCACGGCGATCAGTCCACGCCCGATGCGGCCGTTGCCGTCGACGAAGGGGTGGATGGCCTCGAACTGCGCATGGGCGAGCGCGGCCTGTGCGAGGGGTGGCACGTCATCACGATTGAGGAAGGCGGCGAGGTCGGCCATCAACGGCTCGACCTCATCCGGTGGTGGCGGCACGTGGACCGCGTTGCGTGGGCTGACGTCACTACCGCCGATCCAGTTCTGCATGTCGCGGTAGCGACCGGCGTGCGAGTGGTTCCAACGGTCGGTCTGCTGGAGGCGGTGGTGAGCTGTGAGAGCGATCTCGGGTGAGAACTCACCACCTGGCTCCTGGCCGCGGACGAGGATGTCCATGGCGCCCGCCGCCGCGACGGTCATCCGAGCCTCCTGCGTGGCCTCGTGGGCGACGGATGCTCGGGCGATGTCATCGAGGTCTGCGTGGACCTGCTCGATCCGCGAGGAGGCGACTGACTCGCTGCGCACCAGAAAGGCCGTGAGCCCGGTCAACACGTCGCCGTATCGGGCGTCCAGGCGGGCGATCGCGTCCTCGACCTCGCGGCACTGCGAGGCAAGCGCAGGCGTCAGCTGGACCTCGACGTCGGCGATGCGTGGCGGCACCTCCACCGTGATCTCGGTGAGCATCCGTTCCTTGACGTTCGGACGCCGACCATCTGAGCCGCGGACGTCCGGAGGTGTCGTCCACGGCACAACTCGGTACTCGTGCACGGGCCACGTAGAGGACGAGCTCGATCCAGACATCGGGGAACCGTAACTATGATGAGGGCTTATTTATGGTTCCTAGTGTAACCGCAAATAGCAGCAAGCGGTGTTGATGGTTGGGGGTGGCGGCGCTGAGCGAGCGAGTGGCTCGGGCCCGGGATGTGTGGGTGCTTTGGGCCACGAGGCTGAGGAGCCGCCGTGACAGACTCACGCGAGTGACCACCTCGCACGAGTCCGAGAACCTCATGGCCGCGATCCGGCAGGGTCGCGTGCGGGTGGGACCGCGCGCTCGCGCGGTGGCGCTCATCCTGCACGGCGGGCGGGCCGTCGAGCCGCGACCGCGTCGTTCGCGCGACGTCTCCTACCTGCGGATGCTGCCCTTCGCGCCCGCGGTCTCGCGGGCCTCGCGGGGGAGCGTCGCGCCGGTCCTGGTGCACAACCGGGACGGAGGCTGGATCGCGCCCACCGGAAGCGGCCTGGCCCAGACCCGTCAGCTGGTGCGCCGGCTCGCCGACGAGCACGGCCTGCCGGTCGTGCTGCTCGGGCACTCCAGCGGCGGCTGGGCTGCCCTGCGGTGCGGCGACGAGGAGGCGGTGGCCGGCAGCGTGGCACTCGCACCCTGGCTCGACGAGCAGGACCCGATCGACCACCTGCGGGAGAAGGCCGTGCGCGTCGTGCACGGTCAGGCGGACACGGTGTGCAGCCCGCAACGATCCCGCGATTTCGTCGAGCGGCTGCGCGCTGCCGGCGGCGACGCGACGTACCAGGGGGTGTCCGGTGGGCACGCCCTGCTGGAGCGTCCGCGACGCTGGCACGCTCTCGCGGCGCAGGCCGTCGTGGAGGTCGCTGAGCGGGGCTGAGGTCAGGAGCGCTTCGGTGGCAGCGGGACGAACATCGACGTGCGCTCCATGTACTCCGGGTACCCGGGGCGCTGGGCCATGCTGCGCTCCAGCAGGCGGGCACCGCTGCCGAAGGCGAGCAGGAGCGTCATCGCCAGCGGTGAGAGCACGGTGAGCACGCCCGGCCAGGCCCCCGCGGCGATGAGGAAGAGGCCCCACCACACGCAGGCATCACCGAAGTAGTTCGGGTGGCGCGTCCACGCCCACAGCCCGCGGTCCATGATCTTGCCCTTGTTCGCCGGGTCGGCCTTGAAGGACTTCAGCTGGGCGTCACCGATCGCCTCGAAGAGGATCCCGACCAGCCACACCAGCACCCCGAGCGCCGCGACGAGCCCGAGGTCGTGATCGGTCGTCGCGGCGACCATCAGCGGCAGGCCGACGAACCACGCCACCGCGCCCTGGGTGAGGAAGACCTTGCGCACCGCCAGGGCGAGACGGCGCTCGGGCGGGACCTTGGACAGCATCTCCTCGTAGCGCGGGTCCTCCCCGGCCCCGCGCAGGCGGCCGACGAGGTGCCACGCCAGGCGTCCGCCCCACACCGTGGTCAGCACGGCCAGCAACCAGGAGCGGGCGCTCCCTTCGTCCGCCGCCAGACTCGCCCAGGCGATGAGGACGAACAGCAGCGGCCATGTCGCATCGATGACCGCGACACGGCCCTGTCGCTGCGCGACGATCCCGGTGACCACGAGCGCCACGACGACGGCGCCCAGCCCGGCCAGGCCGACGATCAGGTAACTCATCGGGTCTCCTCCGGTCGGCGGGAGAGGATCTGGTGCACACCCATCCGCGCGTCGCGGAAGGCCTGGCGTCCACCGACGAGGTAGAGCCGCCAGACCCGCACGACCTCCTCACCGACGAGCTCGGTCAGCTCATCCAGGTGCTCCTCGAAGGTCGCCAGCCACGCATCGACAGTCCACACGTAGTGCTCACGCATCGTGCGCACGTGCCGCACCTCCAGGCCCCCGGACTCGAAGAACTCGACCGTCTCGCCGAGCGGGCGCATGTGCATGTCCGGCGCGATGAAGGCCTCGATGAAGGGCCCCCCGCCGGGGGCCTTGCCCCGCCGCGACATCTGCTGGATGAGCACGTGCCCACCGGGCCGCACCCGGCTGCGCAGCGCCTCGACGTAGGTGGGGTAGTTCGCCTGCCCGACGTGCTCACCCATCTCGATCGAGCCGACCGCGTCGAACTCACCCGTCACCTCGCGGTAGTCCCGAAGCTCGATGCTCACGCGGTCGGTCAGGCCGCGCTGGGCGATCTGCTCGTCGATGTAGGCCTTCTGCTCGGCGGCGATCGTCACGCCGGTCACGCGCGCGCCGTAGTGCTCCGCCGCGTGCAGGCTGAGCGAACCCCAGCCGCAGCCGACGTCCAGGAGGGTGTCGCCCTCCTGCAGCTGCAGCGCCCGGCAGATCAGGTCGAGCTTGGCCCGCTGGGCGTCGACGAGCGGGCGGCCCGGATCGAGGTCGTCCCCCTCGCCGAACCACGCACACGAGTAGGCCATCGTCTCCTCGAGCAGCAGCGCGTAGAAGTCGTTGGACAGGTCGTAGTGGTGGCTGATCGCCGACCGGTCACGGCGCAGGGTGTGCACGCGACCGCGCAACCGCGCCTGGCTCGCCGGCGGCTGCGGGGGAGCGGACAGCAGACCCAGGTCCTTCGCCTGGCTCACCAGTGCGGGAAGGGAGCGGATCGCCTCGCGGGTCGGGAAGCCGGTCAACCCCCGACCGGCAAAATCCTCCCGCACCCGGTCCAGCAGGGCGCCGACGTCACCCTCGATCTCCAGCTCGCCGGTGACGTAGGCCTGCGCCGCACCGAGCTCGCCGGGCGACCACAGCAGGCGGCGAAGGGCGTCGGGTGAGCGCAGGTGCACGGCCGGGCCATCGGAGGGCCCGGCCCGCGAGCCGTCCCACGCCGTCACCGCCACGGGCAGCGGTCCCCGCAGCAGTGGGGCCAGGGTGTCCTGCAGCCGTGGGGCGATGCCTGATGTCGTGTCCATACGCACATCCTCTCCTGCCGACGTCAGCTGTAGCGCCAGCACCCGTCGACGGTGCTCTCCCGGACCCGCTCCTGCGCGACGAGCACCTGCAGGTGGGCGAGCGTCTCGGTCGTCGCGAGCATCTGGTTCATCGCGTCCAGCTCGGACAGGTGCCGCTCGTGGCGGGTCCAGCGCAGCGCCTGCGTGACGGCGAATCCGGTGGAGGCGCCGGCACGCACGGCGGCTTCGGTCTGGGCCAGGCGCGTGTCGTGGTGCGCGAGAAGCTCCTCGACGCGGGCGTGCAGCCGGCCGCCGGCCAGTCCGTGGGCCGGCAGCAGCAGGCGGTCGCGCTCGGTGAGCATGTCGGCGAGCGACCCGAGGTAGTCCGCCAGGGGAGTGCGCACCGGCTTGGTCTGGAAGCCGATCGACGGGGTGATGTGCGGCAGCACGTGGTCCCCGGCGAAGATCAGATCGGACTCGTCGTCGAAGAAGACCACATGGCCCTGGGTGTGCCCCGGGGTCGCGCGCACCCGCAGCGAGCGCCCCGCTGCCGCAACGCTCTCCTCGTCCTGCAGCCAGCGGTCGGGGTCTTCCCAGTCCTGGGGGTCCAGCCGCTGTGAGGGCAGGGCCGCCAGGCCCTCGATGACCGAGGT
This sequence comes from Janibacter cremeus, assembly GCF_013409205.1. Taxonomy (NCBI): domain Bacteria; kingdom Bacillati; phylum Actinomycetota; class Actinomycetes; order Micrococcales; family Intrasporangiaceae; genus Janibacter; species Janibacter cremeus. The sequence continues at coordinate 367,835 of NZ_JACCAE010000001.1, read as the reverse complement.
GGCATCGGCGGCCAGGAGCAGATCACGCGCCCCGTTGAACCCGCCGGTGGTGGAGCGGATCGCCTCGAGCTGCTCCGCCTCCCCTTCGCCCAGACCGACGACCAACCCCGCTCGCCGCCGCAGGCCCAGCGCCATCGTGTAGTGGTCGCGGTGGTGGTGCGTCACCAGACACTGGTCGAAGTCCTGCGGAGCCAACCCGAGCTCGCCCAGAGCATCCTGAAGCGCGCGCTGCGCGATGTCGATCTCCCACCCGCCGTCGATGAGGGTGTGTGACTCCTCGCCGAGGACGGCGTAGACGTTGACCGCCTTCAACCCGTCCATCGGCAGGGGCAGCGGGATCCGATGAACCCCCGGTGCGACCTCCTCGGGCCCCGGTGTCGTCCAGTCCATCGCTGCTCCAATCCTCGCCCACGCACACGCGTCGATGGCCCGTGGCCGACGGTCCGCGCCGGCGCTGGCCACGGTAGCCGGTCCCCAACAGCGTTGGCAGGCAGGAGCGTTGTCAGTGGTCGCTGACAGTCTCTGACATGTCCGCACAAGGACACCGAAGGGGAGTGACCGGGGCGCCGGCGTCCTGCAGACGGGGAGGTCTGCCGGCCGGCGTGCAGTGACGCCCTTCGGGCACCTGATCGTCACATCCGGGGGGATGACCATGTTCTTCAAGTCCTTCATCACGTCTGCCGTCGTGGCATTCGTGACCGCTCTGGTCGCCGGCGTGGCGATCCTGCCGAGCTACGTCGCCCGGCAGGAGCGTACGGTGGAGTCCACCACCGTCGCGCCCGGCGCGACGACACCGTCCGCCCCGGTGGGGGCGCTCGAGACGGCCCGGGCCCACGCTCGCGAGCACGGCCTGACCGATTGCGTGGACCCGGCCCACGCCCGCCTGGACGACGTGATCCTCACCGTCCCCAGCGACCCGGAGGCCGCAGTGGTCATCACGCCCGTCGGCTTCGACGAGGCCCTGCGGTCGGGCTCCCTGGGCCGGTGGAACGTCCTCTCCTGCAGGGTGGCCGAGCAGACCGTGTGACCTGGGAACCGGCGTGGCAGCATGCCGGGAGAGCACGGGATGCCCCGGCGTCCTGAGGCGAAGGAGACCCATGGCACGCGCGATCCAGTTCGAGGTCGGCAAGCAGCTGGCCAGGGTCTGGTGCGACAGTGGTGCCCGGGTGAACTGCAACGAGGGGCTCACCCGGGGCAAGAACACCATCAACAGCTGCTGGAGGCTCTGACTGCCATGACCGAAGACCGCGTGCGCGACACCGCCGTCCGCGTGGACAGCTCGGGTCCGGTCGTGCGCATCACGCTCGACGGACCGGAGCAGCTCAACGCCCTCGGCCCGACCACGGTGCCGGAGCTGATCCGGGTCCTCGAGGAGGCCGGTGCGGACGAGCAGGTGCGCGCCGTGGTCCTCACCGGCGAGGGGAGGGCCTTCTGCGTCGGGGCGAACCTCGCCCCCGGTGCCATCGGGGACGCGCAGGCGGCGATGGACGCGGCGGGCCGGCTGATCACGACCATCACCGACCTGGACGTGCCGGTGATCGTGGCGGCCAACGGCCCGGCGGTCGGGTTCGGGGCGGCGATCCTCGCCGCCGCCGACCTGGCCGTCGCGGCCGAGTCCGCCTACGTCCTGCTCACCTTCACCGCCATCGGGCTCGTCCCCGACGGGGGCACGACCTACACCCTGCCGAGCACGGTGGGGCGGGCACTGGCAGGGGAGATGGCGCTGACCGGTCGGCGGCTGAGCGCCGACGAGGCCCTCGCCTCCGGACTGGTGTCGCGGGTCGTGCCCGACGCCGACCTGGCGGCGACCGCGGGCGCACTCGCCGACGAGGTCCTCGCCCGCCCGCGGCGCGCGGTGGCCCTGTCGAAGCACGCGCTCAACGCACACTCGGCTGCGCCGCTCGCCGCCGCGCTCGAGCACGAGACGCGCGCGCAGGTGGAGCTGCTCGCCTCCGAGGAGTTCGCGGAGCGCACGGAGCGCTTCCGCGCCGCTCGGGGTCGCTGACCGCAAGGAGCCGCCCCGTCGTCGTCAGGGGGAGGTGCTCATCAGAGCGTGCGGCTGATGAGCTCCTTCATGATCTCGTTGGTTCCGCCGTAGATCTTCTGCACGCGCGCGGAGGCGTACATCCGACCGATGGGGTACTCGGTCATGAAGCCGTACCCACCGAAGATCTGCAGGCACCGGTCGACGAGCTCGCACTGCTTGTCGGTGGCGTAGTACTTGGCCATCGACGCGGTCGCGGCATCGAGCTTGCCCTCCAGGTGCAGGCCGATGGCGTGGTCGACGAGGGTGCGCGCGGCCAGGGCCTCGGTCTTGCACTCGGCCAGCTCGAAGCGCAGGTTCTGGAACTTCAGGATCGGTCGGCCGAAGGCCTCGCGTTCCTTGGCGTAGTCGACGGCGAGCCGGACGGCGGTCTCGGCGGCGGCGACGGCGCCGACCGCGATGATCAGGCGCTCCTGGCCCAGCTGCATCATCAGCTGCACGAAGCCCTGCTCGAGCCCGGCCTCACCACCGAGGACGTTCGCCGCGGGGACGCGCATGTCCTCGAAGAACAGCTCCATCGTGTCCTGGTACTTCAGGCCGACCTTGTCCAGCTGGCGACCGCGGGAGAAACCGGGCAGGTCCTTCGTCTCGGCGACGATGAGGGAGAGGCCCTGGGCCCCTTCGCCGCCCGTGCGGGTCACGATGATCACCAGGTCGCAGTGCAGCCCGTTGGAGATGAAGGTCTTGGCGCCGTTGATGACGAAGTCGTCGCCGTCGCGGGTGGCGCTCGTGCGCAGCGCCTGCAGGTCCGAGCCGGCACCCGGCTCGGTCATCGCGATGGCGCCGACCATCTCGCCGGAGGCCATCTTGGGCAGCCAGCGCTGCTTCTGCTCCTCGGTGCCGTAGGCGTGGATGTAGTGGGCCACGATCGTGCTGTGGACGGAGTTGCCCCAGCCGTCGTCGACAGCCTTGGCCTGCTCCTCGGCGATGATCGCCTCATGGGCGAAGGTCCCGCCACCGCCGCCGTACTCCTCGGGGATGGAGATGCACAGCAGGCCGGCGTCGCCGGCCTTGTTCCAGAAGTCGCGGTCGACCGCGCCCTCCTTGGCCCAGCGCTCCATGTGGGGGGCGGCCTCGCGCTCCATGAAGGTCTTGGCGAGGGTGCGGACGTCGTCGAGGTCGTCGCTCATCCACGGCGAACGGTACGGGGCGGGCTCGAGCATGTGTCTTCTCCAATGGGTCGGAAAGCAACTCGGAAGAGACAATACGTTTGTATCTACTCCTATGCAACTGTATTGTCAGTCATCTCACCCCGTCCCCGCGCCCGTCGCCTTGGAGGTTCAGTCATGACCGCGACCCACGAGACGAGTGCCGGACGCGCCGATGCCCCGGTCGCCCGGATGGACGACAATTCGTGACGATGACCATCCACCACGGCCCCCAGCAGTCGGACCTCACCGCCCGGGCCCGCATCCGCAACGCCGCGCTCGAGCTGTACGCCACGCGTGGGGAGGGGCGGGTGTCGATGCGCACGGTCGCTGCCGAAGCGGGCGTGACCGTCGGCCTGATCCAGCACCACTTCGGGACGAAGGCGGGGCTGGGCCAGGCCGTCGACGACTACGTCGTCGACCACTTCGTCAGCGCCCTGGCCACGGTGGAGGAGTCCGGCTCCGCCCAGGACGTCATCGCCGCTCGCGACGATGCCGTCCGGGTGATGCTCAGGGACAGCCCGCTGGTCGTGCAGTACCTCAATCGGTCCCTGACCGAGCCCACGCACCGCGGCGCCCACCTGCTGCGAGCCCTCGTCGACCTCATGGCACACGAGATCGAGGGACTACGCCGCAGCGGTTACGCCTCGACCTCGACCTCGCGCAAGGTGCAGGTGGTGCGCATGCTCATGGACCAGATCGGACAGCTCTTCCTCGAGCCGATGGTCGACGCCGTGTGGGAGCACCTCGAGGGCGAGCCCGAGGTCCGCCCCACGGCGCGGATCACGGTCACCGAGCGCTGAGCCGCGCCGTCGTCCGTGGCCTCAGCCGGCGACGGTTCCCCGCTGTGCGAACTCGTCCCTGACCTGCTCGACGCCGGCGCCGTCTCGCAGCAGCTCGACCAGCAGCACCCGTGCCTTGCGCGGGTGCAACCACCCTGCGGCGATGACGCCACGGGCGAGCAGGTCGACCTCGGACCCGGCGTAGCCGTAGCTGGCCTCGTGCGTGGGGCCGTTGCCCGCGCGGGTCGCCACGGCGACGATCACCCCCGCGTCGATGGCGCGCTGGACCGCGTCGACCATGCGCTCCGGGACGTGCCCGACGCCGAAGCCGGCGATGACGACACCGTCGTACCCGGCTCGCACCACGAGGTCGAGCACGTGTCCGGTGTCGTCCAGGTGCGTCTCCAGCAGGGCCACTGACGGGGGTGCGGCCCCCTTCGTCACGGGCAGTGCCGGGCGGCGTCGGGCGGCGGGAGCGCGCATGTGCAGTCGCTCCTCCTCGAGGAACCCGAGCGGCCCGAAGGGCCGTGAGACGAATGCGTCCGGGTGGCTGCTGCGCCCCTTGAGCACCTCGGCGGCGGTGTGGACCGTGTCATTGAGGACGACGAGCACGCCGCGGCCACGGGCCTCCTGCGCCGACGCGGTGAGCACCGCGGCGAGGAGATTGGCCGGGCCGTCGGCCCCGGGGGTGGTGGGCGGACGCATCGCTCCGGTGACGACCAGCGGCTCGGGACGGTCCCAGTGCAGGTCCAGCCAGTAGGCGCTCTCCTCGATCGAGTCCGTCCCCTGCGTGACGACGACGCCACAGGCGCCCTGCGCCACCTGGGCCGCGGCCCACTCGATCACCGCGGCCAGATCGGCCGAGGTGACCGACGCGCTCGGTCGGGTCGCCACCGTGGTCGCCGTGACGTCGGCGAGATCGCCGAGCCGGGGCACGGCCGCGATGAGATCGTCCGCAGCGAGGGTCGGTGTCACCTCGCGCCCGGTCCGCGACGTCATCGCGATCGTGCCGCCCAGCGCTGCCACGCCGACGCGCGGTGTGCTCATTTGCTCGTCCCTCTCGTCATGTCCCGGCTGTCTGCACCATCATGCCCACATGACCACTCCCGCCGAGACCCCCTTCGCCCTCGTCGACCGCGCCAAGGTCGAACGCAACATCGCACGACTACGTGACCACCTGGGCGGGCTCGGTGTGGCGCTGCGGCCGCACGTGAAGACCACCAAGGCGCTCGAGCCGACGAGCATGGTCTTCGGCGGCGGCACCGGGCCGATCACCGTCTCCACGCTGGCGGAGGCCGAGTTCTTCGCTGATGCGGGCTACACCGACATCCTCTACGCGGTGGGTATCGCACCCGGCAAGCTCGACCGGGTCGCCCGGCTGAAGCAGCGAGGCGTGGACCTGACGATCCTGCTCGACACCGTGGCCCAGGCCCAAGCGGTGGTCGCCTTCGCCGGTGAGCACGGCACGCCCCTGCCGGCGCTCATCGAGATCGACAGCGACGGGCACCGCGGTGGGGTGCTCCCCGGCGACCCGCAACTGCTCGAGATCGCCCGGGTCCTCGCTGATGGTGGGGTGGAGGTGCGCGGGGTCATGACGCACGCGGGGGAGTCGTACTTCGCCTACACGCCGCAGGCCCTGCAGGCGGCCGCCGAGGAGGAGCGTCGGGCCACGGTCGAGGCCGCGACCCGGTTGCGCGAAGGGGGTCACTCCGCACCCGTGGTCAGCGTCGGCTCCACCCCCACCGCGCACGCCGCGAGGGACCTGAGCGGGGTCACGGAGGTGCGGGCGGGCAACTACGTCTTCTTCGACCTCGTCATGGCCGGCATCGGCGTGTGCACCGTCGACGACATCGCGCTGTCGGTGGCCGCGACCGTCATCGGCCACGGACCCGGCGCGTCCCTGCTCACCGACGCCGGGTGGATGGCCACCTCCAGCGACCGGGGCACCTCGGCCCAGCCCGTCGACCAGCACCTGGGGATCGTGACCACGAGCGAGGGGGAGGTCATCGAGGACCTGGTCATGGTCGGCGCGAGCCAGGAGCACGGGGTGCTCGCCGTGCGGCCCGGCGTCGAGCGTGAGCTGCCGGACCTCCCGGTCGGCACCCGGGTGCGGATCCTGCCGATCCACGCCTGCGCCACCGCCGCCCAGCACGACCACTACGAGGTCATGGCGGGCGAGGGTGAGCCGGTCAGCCAGCGGTGGGAGCGCGTGCACGGGTGGTGACGCCCGGGATCGCCGGTCAGGACTCCGCCGGGGCCAGCGTGGCCTCGAGCGCGGCGATCAACGACACCGGCGTCTCGAACATCGCGTAGTGCCCGGCGTTGGGGATGACTGTCAGCTCGCACCCGGACAGCTGCTCCAGCCAGGTCGCGCGCATCGTCTCCTCGCCGAGGGCGGGGTCGTGCTCGCCGACGACCGCGTGCACCGGCACGGTGACCTCCGGTAGGTCGGCGACGAAGTCGGCGCCCGTCCACGACGTGAGGTAGCCGGCCACCGCCTCGGGCCGCGAATGCTCCGCGGAGTAGGCGACCATGCCCTCGATCCAGCTCTTCGGCTGGCGGTTGCCGGTGGTCAGGTCGATGATCGCGTATCGGTTGCCGTGCTCCTGCGCAGCACCGTCGAAGAGGGCCTGCGACTCGGCATCGAGCGGGACACCGGAGGCAGGCACCGGGCTGATGCCCACAAGGGCGGTCACCCGCTCGGGGGCACGGCAGAAGGCGCGCAGCACCATGGCCCCGCCCATCGAGTGACCGACCAGGGCGAAGTGCTGCCAGCCCAGCTCGTCGGCGAGCGCGAGGACGTCGTCGGCGACCTCGTCCAGGGTGAAGTCCGCCTCGACGTCCTTGCGCGATCCGTACCCGCGCAGGTCGAAGAAGGCGTAGGTGTACGCGTCGGTGTCCACGAGGTCGGGGAGCAGCCCCCAGCCGTCCTCGCCCCCGAACCAGCCGTGCACCGTGATCACCTTGGTCGGGCCGGTGCCCACCAGTGTGTGCTTGATCGTCATTGCTCGTCGCCTCTCACTCGTTCGGGAAGTGCTCACGTGACCAGGTGTGGAGTCTACGTAGTCAGGCCCCACTGGGGATGGTGCGCGAACACCCTTCGCCGGATGACCCGTACGGTGGGACACCTGCAGGTGCACACCCTCGCGAAAGGAGCCTCGAGCCATGTCCGCAGTCTTCGCCTTCGCCGCCTATGGCGGCCCGGAGAACCAGCAACTCATCGAGCGTGAGGCGCCGCAGCCACGACCCGACGAGGTCGCGATCCGGGTGCGCGCCGCCGGGGTCAACCCGGCGGACGCCAAGCGCCGTGAGGGCGACTTCGGCACGAAGGGGACGCTGCCCGTCGCGATGGGACTGGAGGTTGCGGGTGTGGTCACCGCCGTCGGTGAGGACGTCGACGACGTCGCCGTCGGGGACGAGGTCCTCGGCCCGCCGGCGCGTGGCCAGGGCTCCTTCGCCGAGCACACGGTGCTCAAGGCGTCGAAGGTCGTGCGCAAGCCGGCCGAGGTGTCCTTCGAGGTGGCGGCCACCCTCCCCGTGGCCGGGACCACCGCCTACGACATGATCCACCAGGTACCGGCCGGGCCCGGTGGGAGTCTCGTCGTCCTCGGTGCCGGGGGCGGGGTGGGGCTGCTGGCGCTGCAGGTCGCCCGGGCCGATGGGCTCACCACGATCGGTGTCGCCTCGCCGGCCAAGCGGGAGCTCGTCGAGGGCACGGGCGCGGTCTTCGTCAGCTCGGGGCCCGGGGTGGCCGACCGGGTGCGCGAACACGTGCCCGAGGGCATCGGCCGGCTCGTCGACCTCGTCGGTGGGGACCCCCTGCGTGAGCTGGCGCCGGTGATCGTGGACCCCTCCGGCATCGTCTCGGCCGCGGACCCCGACACCGCTACCGAGCTCGGCGGAGCCGGTCGGGCCTCGTCCGACGAAGCCCTGGCACGGGTCAGCGAGATGGTGGCCGAGGGGCTCGTCAGCCCCCACATCGGCGCGTCGTACCCATTGGCGCAGGCAGCCGAAGCGATGGCCGAGGTGGAGTCCGGGCACGCCGCGGGCAAGGTCGTGATCATCCCGTCCCCGATCGACTGAGACCCGGGCTGATCCCGATCATCGCGTCCGGGTTGGCGCCCGACCATCCGGGTGTGTCCGAGGTGGGCCGGCTCAGACCCGGCCTGACCCACCTCGCATGCGGGAGACGACCCGCAGCAGTGAGTCGATGTCCGACAGGTCCGGCGCCTGTGCGTCTGCCGGTGCCTGCGTCGAGGTGCCGTGGTGCTCGCTGCCCGGGGAGTCCAGGGCCAGTGAGGCGCTGTAGTACAGCCCGTCGCCCATGAGCAGGATCGCCAGCGCGAGGTCGCCGTCGCCGACCTCGTTCGTGATCAGCTCGAGCCAGCGGGATCGGATGCCCTGGATCGCCGCTGTCACACGCGAGTCCGAACCCGGGGCCAGACGGAAGGCGGCCAGCAGGGTGTGGTCGAATGCCGAGCCCACTTCCGCGGAGGTGCGCACGTAGTAGGCGGCCGGGCCGTCCGGCGCGTCACGCATGGCCCGGACATCCAGCTCGGCGCGCTCCTGCATCCGCGCGACGAGACCGTCGACGAGCGCAGCCTTCGAGGCGAAGTGGTAGAGCAGCCCGCCCTTGGACACCCCGGCGCGAGCGGCCACGGCGTCCAGCGTCGCGGCGCGCTCTCCCTCCTCGACGAGGAGGTCTTCGAGGGCATCGAGCAGTCCTTCACGGGCAGTTGGCATGGACGCGACTGTACCGGCTGGACGGTATTGTTGTGTGGAACCACCGCTCACCGGCACACCTTTCCCACGATGGAGCACCATGTCCGCCCCTGCGCTGACCACGGCACCCCACGCATCCGCACCCAGCGTGCGTCGGCGCTGGGCGGCGCTGGGCGTCCTGATGCTCCCGGTGCTCCTCATCGCCGTCGACAACACCGTGCTGGCGTTCGCGCTGCCGGGGATCTCGGCAGCGCTCTCACCCTCCGGGGCGCAGCTGCTGTGGATCGTCGATGCCTATCCGCTGGTGCTCGCCGGACTCCTGGTCCCGATGGGGAGCCTGGGCGACGCGATCGGCAGGCGTCGACTCCTCATGGTCGGCGGACTCGGTTTCGCCGTCGTCTCCGCGTTCGCCGCGTTCGCGCCGACGGCGGAAGTCCTCATCGTCGCTCGCGCAGCGCAGGGGTTCTTCGGAGCCATGCTCATGCCGGCGACCCTGTCGATCATCCGCAACGTCTTCACCGACCCCACCGAGCGGCGCACTGCGATCGCGGTGTGGGCAGCCGGTTTCGCCGGTGGCGCGGCACTGGGGCCCATCGTGGGTGGCCTCCTGCTCGAGCACTTCTGGTGGGGGTCCGTGCTGTTGCTCGCGGTGCCCGTGCTCGTCCCGCTCCTGGTGCTCGGCCTTTGGCTCGTCCCCGAGTCCAGGGACCCGCACCCCGGTCCCATCGACCCCGTGAGCATCCTGCTGGTGATGGCGACGATGACTCCGATCGTGTGGGCCGTCAAGGAAATCTCCTACGCCGGGCTGACCGGGGCCGCAGTGGTGGCCGGGCTCGTGGGGCTGGTCAGCGGAGCGCTCTTCGTCGGTCGGCAGCTGCGACGCCCGCACCCCATGCTCGACGTGCGTCTGTTCACTGTCCCGGCCTTCAGCGGGGCGCTCGCGGCGAATCTGTTGAGCGTGTTCTCGCTGGTCGGGTTCCTGTTCTTCATCTCCCAGCACCTGCAGTTGGTGAGTGGACGAGGCCCCCTCGAATCGGCACTCTTCCTGCTGCCCGGGCTCGTGGTGACGATCATCGCGGGACTGGCCGCCGTATGGCTGGTGCGGGTCTTCACCCCTGCGACCGTCGTCGCCGGTGGCCTGCTGCTCAATGCGGTGGGGTACGGCGTGGTCCTGGTGAGCGGATGGGCAGGGTCCGACCTGGGACTCCTCGTCGCGTTCGCCATCCTCGGCGCGGGCGTCGGGATGGCCGAGACGATCTCGAACGACGTCATCCTCTCCGCCGTCCCTGCCCACAAGGCAGGGGCCGCCTCGGCCGTCTCCGAGACCGCGTACGAAGGCGGTGCGGTGCTTGGCACCGCCGTCCTCGGCAGCGTGCTCACCGCCGCCTACCGATCACAGGTGGTCGTTCCTGCGGAGGTGCCGCCCGCGGCTGCAACTGCCGCGCGCGAGACGCTCGGTGGTGCGGTCGAGGTGGCCGGCGGGCTGCCCTCGCCCCTGGCGGCGCAGCTGCTCGACTCCGCCCGCAGCGCATTCGACTCCGGCGTCGTCGTGACCTCGTCGATCGCTGCGATCCTCATGGTCACGGCCGCGGTGATCGCGGGGCTCACCCTCCGCCATCAGCCGGGCGTGGGGACCGTCGCGCCGACGCCCCAGTGAGGTGACCCCCGGCTCGTTCCGCCACCTCGGGCAACGGGATGACGAAGGGGCGGCCCGCCCAGCTGCGGAGCGTTGTCAGTGGTCGCTGACAGGGTGTCTTCATGGCGACGACGGCAGCGCAGTGGAGCGAGGGGTACGGGATGGTTCCCGGGCTGCGTGACGCATTGCGCTCGATGTCTTTCGGGGCCGCCGCCCCCGTACTGACGGCCGCCGTTGGAGCGGGCGCACTTGGTGTCGATGCGAGTGGTGGTGAGGCTGCGGACGCGGGATTGTGGCGACTTCAGGACCGTGAGGTCACCGAGGCCTTGGCCGTCGTCGGTCAATTGCGGCAGCTGTTGGAGGTCGCGGAGGTCGATCTGGTGCGTGAGGGTCTGGCGCGGGGTCTGTCGGCCGAGTCTGCGTGGTCGGCGTGTGACTGGGTCACCCGCGCGGAGGGTGAGCGGTCCCCGGATCCGAGTGTGCGGCACGTGGGTTCGGTGGTGCGGGTGGCCCAGGCCGGCACCACGATGGCCGGCCGGTACTGGACCCGAGCGGATGGTGCGGTCGGTGAGTTGCGCGAGGCCTTCACCAGGGGGGATCTGCCGTTGGGCAAGGCCGACCAGCTGGCGCGGTTCCATGCGCAGGTCGCGCCGGTGGCCGACGAGGAGGAGTTGGCCGACGACCTGTCGGCGTTGGTCGCGGCCGCGCAGGACGACATCGTGGCCACCGGCCCCGACGGTCGACGCCGCGAGCGGGTGCGGGGACTGACGGACAAGGAGCTCGCGGCCGGGATCACGCGTGCCGGGCGGCTGCTGAGGCCCGAGAAGGACCAGGACCGCGAGGACAAGCGCGCCAAGGCCGCGCGCACGTTCACCAAGTCCCCAGGCCCGGCCGGGATGAGCGCCTACAAGGTCGTCCTGGACGCCGAGGGTGCCGCGGTCATCGACTCGGCCATCGCGGCCATGTCCGGGCCGGTCAAGGGCCCCGACGGTGAGCACGACGAGCGGCCCGCGACCCGGCGTCGCGCGGACGCACTGGTGGAGATCGTCCGACGCGGGGTCTCCGCGCCCGGCGAAGCGGCCAAGAGCGAGAAGGCCCAGTTGATGGTCACCATCGGCCTGGACGACCTGCGCTCAGGCACCAACGGTGCCGGGGTGAGCGCCACTGGTGAGGTCCTGGCGCCGGCCACGGTGCGCAAGCTGGCCTGCGACGCGGGGATCATTCCCGTCATCCTGGGCTCCGACGGTGAAGTCCTCGACCTGGGCCGTACGGCGCGGTTCTTCACCCCCGGGCAGCGCAAGGCGATCTGGCTGCGCGACGGCGGCTGTACCTACCCGGGGTGCACCATGCCCCCGCAGTGGTGCGATGCCCACCACGTGGCCTGGTGGTCCCGAGGCGGAGCCACCGACACCGGCAACGCCGCCCTGCTCTGCGAACGCCACCACACGAAGGTCCACACCCACGACCTGACCGCGACCATCACGGCGACCGGCGTCACCTGGCACGTCTAGCGACCACGCCCCGCGCCCTCCCTCTCGGGAGGGCCCAGAGGCATGCCCAGGCACGAGGGCGATGGAGAGTCACCGACGATGAGCACCTTGCGAGGCCCCACCCGTCACCTGCAGCCGGCTGCACCGTCAGCTCGCGCCAGCCGTCCCGGCCAGGTGGGTGGCGAGCCAGTCGGTCGTGACCGGCCAGGCGAGTGCGGAGGCCTCGGCGTGGTGGAAGGCCGGTGACGGGTTGTCGAAGGCGTGACCCGCACCGTCGTAGCGGCAGAAGGTCGCGTCCTCGGCGGCCGTGACGGCATCTTCGACGGCAGCGACGCCCTCGGCAGGGATGAACTGGTCGGAGTTGCCCCAGTGGTGCAGCTGGGGTGAGCGGACTCGCTCGGCCAGGTCCAGCAGGGTCGGGATCTGCGAGCCGTAGTAGGCGACCAACGCCGCCGGTGCCTCGCCCTCATCGGCCAGCACGGCGGCCGTCGCCCAGGCGAGGCCACCCCCGAAGCAGAAGCCCACCAGCCCGGTCGCTCCCGTGACCTCGGAACGCTGCGTCAGGTGCCGGGTGGCCGCCACCGCGTCCGCGACGGTCTGGTCCCAGTCGAGCCGGTTGGAGGCGCCCATGGCCTCCTCGAGACCGTCCATCCCCTCGCTGATCACCGGGCTGCCCAGGCGCCAGTACGACTCCGGGACGAGGACGACATAGCCCAGGTCCGCGAGATCACGGGCACGGGAGCGGATGTATCCGGTGACTCCGAAGATCTCCTGGAAGAGCACGATCCCCGGGCCCGACCCGGCAGCGGGCAGGAAGAGCTCGACCGGGAGCTCCCCGCCCTCGACTGCGGTGGTGGAGCGCTCGTCAGGCGTGGCTGTCGTCATGCCCGCCACCCTCGCACGACCACCACGGCCCGTCGAGGGAGCGAGCGCCGGAACCGATCAGAGCAGGCGCTCGAGCTCCTGCTCGACGGCACTGCGGACGCACTGTGCCGTCTGCCCCCAGGACGCGTCCTCGCCGAACCTCTCGCTGAGGTCGACGGCCGTCACCCGCGAGGGCAGGTCGGGCACGTCCGCCCGGATCGTGCCGGCGATGACGAGCACCGGAAGGCCGTGGGGGAGCGCGGCCGCCACGACGCCGCCGACGACCTTGCCGTTGAAGGACTCGGCGTCCAGGGCGCCCTCGCCCGTGACGACCGCGTCGACGCGCTCGAGCACCTCGTCGAGACCGACCTGCTCGGCCACCAGTCGCAGTCCGGGGACGAGCTGCCCGCCGAGCACGAGCAGGCCGCCGCCGAGCCCACCGGCGGCGCCGCCGCCCGGCGTGGTCGCCAGGTCGACGCCATGGTCGGCCAGCCAGTGGCCGTAGCTGTCGTCGTAGTGGGTCTGCACCCGGCGCAACCGGTCGGTCAGCTCGACGACCTGATCGGGGTCGGCGCCCTTCTGCGGTGCGAAGACCCGTGCCGCGTCGGCGAAGAGCGTCTCGACGTCGCACGCGACGAGCAGCTCGACTCCACGATCGACCGGCCGGTCCCCGTCGAGGCGATCGACGACCGCCTCGACGGCGGCCAGTCCGCCGTCGGTCATGGCGGAGCCGCCCAGCCCGACGATGATCCGTCGGGCCCCGTCCAGGACGGCATCGGCGATGAGCTCACCGGTGCCGCGGCTGGTGGCCGCCATGGGGTCGTTGACTGAACCGCCCCCGGCCAGGTCCAGGCCCGAGGCGAGTGCGCTCTCGATGACGGCCACACCGTCCGCGTGGCGCCACCGCGCCTCCACGTGGCGTCCGTGCGGCCCGGTGACGGCGCTCGTGCGGTTGGGACCGCCGAAGGCGTCGAGCAGGCCCTCGCCACCGTCGGCCATCGGTCGGGACACGACGTCCCACCCCAGTCGGTCGGCGACGGTGGTGACCGCGGCCACCACCTCGGGTGCGGTCAGCGACCCACGGAACTTGTCCGGGGCGATGAGCAGGGTGCGTCGCCCCGTCGCCGTCGGCGGCTGGACGGTCTCGCCCGCATGTCCGCGGTCGCGGTGTCGACCGGGTCGGGGGTCGTTCATCGGTCAGGCCGACGGAGCGGCGAGGGCCTTGGCGAAGTCCGCCACGGCGTCCGGGCCGACGATGTCCGCGCCGAGCAACGGCAGCTGCACCATGGGCACGCCCGGCAGCTCCTGGCGCAGGGCGCTCAGGTGCACCTCCTCCTGGTCACGCCGGGACTCCAGGAAGCCGCCGACGTCCGCGGGGGAGCGTTTGTTGACCACGAGAGTGGCGACGTCGACGCCGGTGCGCTCCAGCTGTGCGTGCAGCTCGATCGTCTCCAGCACGGGCAGTCGCTCGGCGGTGAGTACGATGAGGAAGGCGGTGCGCTGCGCATCCTGAAGCACCTCACGCAGCCGGGCGAAGCGCTTCTGCCGGCGCACGAGGATGCGTCGGATCTCCTGGTCGCGTCGACCACGGCGGTCCCGCTTGGCGGTGGGACCCTCCCGATCGCCCAGGAGGGTGACGGCCGGGTCGTCGGGGTCCTGGGTGTCACCGCCGAGGCCCCGCAGCGCGGCGCCGAACTTCTCGGAGCGGTCCTGTCGCCGCAGCAGACCCTCGGTCCACGCCGACATCGTCTCCGGCAGGGACATCAGGCGACTCGTGTGACCCGAGGGAGCGGTGTCGAAGACGACGAGGTCGTACCTCCCTTCGGCCTCCTCCACGGTCTCGGCGACGCGCTCGAGGACGGCCGCCTCATGGGTGCCCGGGGCGTCGCGGGCCAGGTCGAGATGCTTGGTGACCTCCCCGTGCAGGTGCTCGGGCATCAACCGGCGCATCGTCGCCCCGACCGCCGCAAGGTGCTCGTCCGTGGTGCGTGCCGGGTCGATCTCGACCCCGTCGAGCCCCTCGGCGAGGGTGACGATCTCGTCACCGACGGTGCGGTCCCACAGGTGCCCGAGGTTGTGCGCAGGGTCCGTGGAGACGACGAGGGTGCGCCGCCCCCTTCGTGCTGCCGCCAGCGCGAGGGCGGAGGCGACGCTCGTCTTGCCGACCCCGCCCTTGCCGCCGACGAAGAGGACCTGCCGACCCTCGACGACGTCTAGCAGCAGCACGAGAACTGGTCCAGCGGCGAGCGGTCCAGACCCATGCGGGTGTGCCACTCGTGCACCCGGTCGTACATCACCGGCAGCAGCTCGATGGTGTAGTAACTCGCCGGGTTGGGCACCCCGAGCGCCTCGGAGAGCACGAGCATCATGAACAGGTCGTCCTCCTCCTGCTTCGCCCGGGCGAAGGTCTGCCGGTAGGGCCCGTAGTAGAACTCCTTCAGCCCCGCGGAGAAGCGCTCGAACCAAGTCATGACGACCTGTCCTGCGAGGTGGATGCCTGTTCGACCTCCTCGTCGTCGGCGCCCTCACCCTGCCGAGCCCGGTTCATCGCGCCGATCGACTCGACGATCACCCAGACGGCGGCGACGAGGATGATCAGGTCCAGCACCAGCAGCAGCCAGTTGCTGTCACGGTAGAAGGTGCCCAGCTGGACGAAGAGTGCGTAGACCGTCATGGCCAGCAGGAAGATCATCGGCAGCACGACGGGCACGATCGTCCGCTTCCGGCGCAGCAACATCACCGCGAGGATGCCCAGCGTCAGGCCGGCCATCAGCTGGTTGGTCGTACCGAAGAGCGGCCAGATGAGCAGACCGCCCGAGCCGTCCAGTCCGGCGCCGAAGGTCAGGCCCAGCGCGACCGCAACGGCGATGATCGTCGCGGCGCCCTTGCCGACCGTCAGGCGCATGGCCTCGCCCGCCTCCTGGACGACGAAGCGCTGCAGACGCACGCCCGTGTCCATCGTGGTCGCGGCGAAGAGCACTGCCATCGTGGCCAGCACGGTCGCGCTCAGGGTGGTCGACAGGCCCAGGCCGGCATTCATGATCGAGCCGCCACCGTTGACGAAGGCGGTCACGCCACCCTCGTTGAAGGCCGAGTAGACGGACTCCCAGTCGGCGAGGGTTCGGAAGCCGGCCGTGGTGGCGATGATCGCGCCGAGCGCCAGGAGCCCCTCGCCGACGGCCCCGAAGTAGCCGACGAAGCGGGCGTCGGTCTCCTTGTCCAGCTGCTTGGAGCTGGTGCCGGAGGCGACCATGCCGTGGAAGCCCGAGATGGCGCCGCAGGCGATGGTGACGAAGAGCAGCGGCACCAGGCTCGGCGTGCCCTCGGGAACGTTGCTGTTGAAAGCCGGGGCGACCATGTCGCGACCGGCCAGGAGGACCGAGCCGTAGAGCAGGCCCAGGCCGATGAAGAGCTGCAGTCCGTTGATGTAGTCCCGCGGCTGGAGCAGCAGCCACACCGGCAGGATCGAGGCGATGCCCGCGTAGACGAAGAGGATGATGATCCACACTGCGTTGTCCGGGATGCCCATGACCGTCTCGGGGAGGGAGAGCGGGACGCTGTTGCCGATGAGGATCAGGGCGTACAGGGCGACGACGCCGACGACGGACACGGCCGCGAGGTTCCACTTGAAGCGGTAGATCGCCTGCCCGATGAGCAGGGCGACGACGATCGCCCCCCAGGTGGGGATGACGGCGGTCGGGGTGCTGATCAGCAGGTTGGCGATGACCACGGCGAAGGCGGCGTTGACCATCAGCAGCAGCAGGAAGATCACGACGAGGAAGAGGTTGGCCCCGCGGGCGCCGATGTAGCGCTCGGACAGGGCACCGATGGACTTGCCCTTGTTGCGCACCGACGCCCACAGCGCACCCATGTCGTGCATGCCGGCCATGAAGATCGTGCCGATGGTGACCCAGAGGAAGGCCGGCAGCCAGCCCCAGATCACCGCGACCGCCGGCCCGACGATCGGTGCCGCGCCGGCGACGGAGGTGAAGTGGTGCCCCCACAGCACGTACTTGTTCGTCGGGACGTAGTCGACCCCGTCGGTCAGCTCGTGCGAGGGAGTCGTGAAGTTCGGCTCCAACCGGTACACGCGGTTGGCCAAGTACTTCGAGTAGAGGAAGTAGCCAGCGAGGATCATGGCCACGCCGATGACAGCGAGCAGGACCGAATTCATCATTGACTCCGATACGCCGAGGTGCGGACCTCTCGACCGTAGCGGCTACCACTTGGTAGACCCGGGACGGCGAAGGGGGGTCACACGACGGCGTGTCGTGTGACCCCCCTTCGTCATGAATGGGGAACTACTGGCCCAAGTGCTCCCGGAAGGACCGGGCGGCGAAGTCGGCAGCCTGCTGGGCGTCATCCTGCATGTCCGCGGTCGACTGGTGCTCGTCGGAGCCGGACTGCCCGATCGAGCGCCGTGGGCTGGACCCGCTCGCGCTCGTCATCTGCGGCAGCAGCTGCGCCATGAGCAGTGTCGACAGCGCGGAGGTGTCACCGCTGCCGCTGTCGGTGTGCACGATGACCGGACGCGGGGCGTGCTCGGCCAGCGAGGCACCGACCTCGAGGCGGCGCTGTGCCAGCTCGTACTCCAGGACCGCACGGTTGTCGCGGTAGGCGGTGGCCAGCTGCTCCTGTGCCTTGGCCTCACCCTGGGCGGCAACGAGGTTCGTGCGTGCCCGGGTCTCGATCTCGTAGCGGACCTTCTGCGCCTCGGTCTCGCGCTCCTCGAGCATCTGCGCGACGTCCTTGCGCGCCTTGTTCAGCGAGGCCTGGACCTCGACGACCTTGGCGTCACGGACCTTCTTCGAGCGCTCCATCTCCATCAGGAGGGTGTCGATCCGGCGCTTGCGCGTCAGGTCCCACTCCTTCTCGTAGGCGACGAGCTCCTTGGCGACCCGCTCACGTGTGGCCAGGTGCTCCCGGTAGGTGTCGGGCAGCTGCACATCGGGGATGTTGCAACCCATGATCTGCACGCCGTAGCGGGTCAGCTGACGGTTGAGGATGTCCTGCATGTCCTTCACGTCGCTGCCGCGCAGGTCGTAGGCCTGCTCGGTGTGCACCTGGCGGCTGCGCTGCCGGATGGCGTCCTGCACGGAGTTGGACAGCACCAAGTCGAAGTTGCCCGCGCCGATCGTCTGCACGAACCGGATCGCGTCGACGATGCGGAACCGCAGGAAGAACTCGATCGACTTCAGCGGCACGTTCTCGTGGGTCGGCGAGGACAGCACCGGAGCCGTATAGGGGATCTCCGTGGTCACGTCGACGACGTAGGCCACGCGCGCCCACGGGTGCCACAGGTAGTGGCGGCCGGGGGAGAGGCCCGGGCCGGAGATCGCGCCGAACTTCGTCAGCACGCCGATCGTGCCCTCCTCGATCTCCACGATCGAGGAGCGCCACCACCACAGGGCGGCCAGCAGGACCGAGACGAACGCGACGATGATCGCCAGTCCGCCCAGGACGGCGTGGTCGGTGACCGCGAGGACGACCCCGCTGATCAGGGCCCACACGGCGAACCAGATCAGCGCCGTCCAGCGCAGGCCGCGCTTGTCCTTGGGGATGACGACGGGCACGAGCGAGCCGGCGTCACCACCACGCAGGAAGCGTGCGACGTCGCTCCACGCGGAGACGACCTCCTTGATCGAGCTCATTCCCTGCCCGCGGGAGGCGCGGACGGCCTGCTCCATCATCTGGTCGCTCATGCCTGCTCACCCTCGTTCGTCACGTCGTGCTGCTGCGGGGCCGTCGGGACGTCGGAGGTGACGTCCTTGAACTGGGAGGCCACCCCTTCGTCGGTCACCGACTGGCGGATCTCGTCGAGGCGCTGATCGCCCTCGGCGTCGTACTCGGACTCCGAGGACGGCAGGATCTCCACGTCCGTCTCCTCGGGGGCCTTCAGCAGCTCCTCGATGTCGGTCTCGCGGGAGGAGACACGCTCGGAGATGTCGCTCTGGCGCGAGCGGATGGCCTCCATGGCCTCGGTGGAGAAGAGCTGCTGGTCCTGACCACCGACGAGCTGGCGAGCGATCTGGAGGTAGTCCACGCTCTCGGACTCCTCGCCGACCCGCACGATCTGCGGAAGGGAGGTGGAGACCGACTTCATCTTCTCCAGCATGTCCTGCTGGTAGCGGTAGTCGAGGATCTCCGGCGCGAGCGCCGCACTGAGCGCCCGGATGTCCAGGGCCTGCGCCTCGAGCAGTGCCGCGTTGGCGTTGGCGTCGGACTCGGACTCGACGAAGCGCTGGCGCGCCACCGCCTCGGCGCGGTTGGTCTCGCGCTCCAGTGCCGTGTCCATCTGCGCCTGGTAGCGGGCGATGTCGGCCTGGATCGCGGAGAGGTTCTCGTTGAGCGAGGCGAGGTCCTTGTTCAGGTCACCCTCGTTCTGCTCCTTCTTCAGGCTCAGCTCGTAGTCGTAGGTGTAGGCCTCCTTGGCGACCCGGATCATCTCCGGGGCAGCGAGGTCCATCCGGTACTCCTGCGCCGACGGCTCGGCGTGCGTGATGTTGGCCGTCGTCAGCTCCACCGCGGGGGCGAACTGGGAGTTGAGCTGCTCGAGCAGGCGCGAGGTGCTCTCCCCGACGAGGTCGTAGATGCCCGAGGCCTCCTGCTCGTAGATCAGTGAGCGCGTGGTCTCGGAGATCGCGTTGTTCAGCTTGTCCTGGAATCCCTGGACGGCGCCGAGGACGAAGACGAACTCGCGGGCGCTGACGATGCGGAACTGGAGGAACAGGTCGACCGATGCCTGCACGCCCGACTTCGTGGGGGCCGAGCGAATCGGGGCGTTGAAGGGGTACTCACGCGTGGTGTTGACGATGTAGGAGACCCGCTTCCACGGGTTCCACAGCGTCACCCGGCCGGGGCCGACCTCGTCCTCGACCTTGCCGAACCGGCTGATCAGGGCGGTGCAGCCCTCGGGGACCATCACCATCCCGTGGCGCCACCACCTGAAGGCTGCGGCCACCACCACGAGCAACCAGTAGTGGGGGCCGAAGACCGTCATGCTCAGGCCGAAAGGCAGCAGGAAGATCGCACCGACGATGCCGAGGAACACCAGCAGCAGCGCCGGGAGCATCGCCCTCAGGCGGCCGCCCTTGGGCATGACCATCGGGGTGATGACGTGCACGGGGCCCTCGGTGCCCATCTCGTACTGGCTGCGACTGAGCTGCTCCGCTGCCTCGTCGAGAGGGACGTGCTCGGCGTTGATCCGGGTGCCCGCGGACCCCCCTTCGCCCCGGGCTGCGGGAAAGTCCCGCGCATTGAGGTCGAATCCGGCGTTCTGGGCGCCCTCGGCCGCCTGATCGACTGCCTCGCCCATGCCGGTCGCGTCGGCGACCTGCCGGGCAGTGTCCATGAACTGTTGGGCTCGGTTGCTCAAGCCTTCATCCCCTGCGAATCGGTGTGGCTGTTGCTGATCCGATCCTGTCACACGCGCCTACACGCTGGCTGAGGTGTGAGACCGATCGTCAAACCCCACGGTCCCTGAGGTGCGAGGCCGATCGTTGACCCCCACGGTCCCTGAGGTGCGAGGCCGATCGTTGACCCCCACGGTCCCTGAGGTGCGAGGCCGATCGTTGACCCCCACGGTCCCTGAGGTGCGAGGCCGATCGTTGACCCCCATGGTCCCTGAGGTGCGAGGCCGATCGTTGACCCCCACGGTTCCTGAGGTGCGAGGCCGCCCGCGGCCGAGCCTCGAAGGGATCTAGCCCACCACACGCCAAGGGAACTGTGGATCCGTCGCCTTGGCCACGGGCGAGAGCCGGACCCCGTAGCGCGGGACGCCCTCGTCCTCGACCGGACCGAGGTAGCCGTGCCCGGTGATCCGGCACCACGCCGGCAGGTCGATCGGCGCGATGGGGTCGCTCGTCTCGAGGTGGACGACTGCACCCTCGGGGAGCTGCTTGGCCTCCTGCCGCAGCAGGACCAGTAGTCGCGCACACCCGAGGTCGCCGCCGCGCAGCAGGTGCGCGCCGTCGGGGAGTCGTTCCATACCGGTCATTGTGGCGCACGGGTTCCGGGCGGGCCTGTGGATACTCAAGATGCGGTCGGGCCAGATCTCAATACCCTTGGTCACTGATGTGGTCCCGGACGGGGCCCGAGGGAAGGATGCGAGAGCGTGGGTGTTGTCCGACGACGTCCGGTGGCCGTGGTGGCTGCGACCGTGTTGGCGATGGGTGCTTTGTCCGCCTGTGGTGGCGAGAGCGAAGGGGGGCCCTCCAGCTCGTCGACGACCGCGACTCCGCGGTCGGTCGAGTCGCCGTCGAGTAGTTCGAGTTCATCGTCCAGCTCGAGCTCGTCGTCTTCGTCGAGTGGCTCCAGCGATGCGCCCGATCTTCCTGAGGCGGCCACCAAGCACACCCAGGACGGGGCGGTGGCCTTTGCGAAGTACTACTGGAACGCGCAGAGCCGAGCTATCCATGAAGGCGATACCTCGACCCTGAAGACGCTTGTTTCCGATGATTGTGCGGTTTGCTACGAGTACATCAACGCCGTCGACACCGAGATCAGCGCCGGGCGACACGCGAACGTGCTTCCAACTGCCGTTTTGGATTCGAAGGTCACCTCTGAGACGACAGGCAAGTCCGATCAAGCGGTTACGGTCACTGCCAAGGATCGTGCCTACAAGATGGTCGACAAGTCCGGGCAATCGGACATGGCCCCGAGCGACCCCATCAAATATGACGTGATCATCTACCTCGATTGGGTGTCAGGTGCTTGGGCCGTAGTCGACAGTTACATGTTGACATGAGGTTCTTCGCTGCCATCTGCGCGTCGTGGTTGATCATCTTGGGCGCGACGTCGACTGCCGACGCGGGCACCGAGCCCAAGCCCAAGACCACTAATTTCCAGACGGGCGCTCACGTTAGTGAGAAGAGGATTACGGAAACCAATCGTCTGAAGGACAAGGACGAGCAGATCAGTGGCGGGACAAGTTCCCGCACGTCCGGCAAGGCCGAGGACGTCGCCTGGAGCACCCCGCCGGCCAAGTGGGTGACCAAGGAGCGGAACTGCTCGAGCGGTGGCCTTGACCCGGCATGCAGCGCAACGATCATTGACTGCCGCGCCAACCCCAGTGCCTCCGGACCGCCTCGTCTGGTGTGGATGAAGCAGGAGGGGAGTGACCACTGGTACGGCCCAATCCAGACGTGCCTGCCGGGGTACCCGCCTCCGCCGGACGTCGACGACCCGACGATCCCGCGGACGTCGGCACCGCCCCCGCCGGTGCCCACGATCGCTCAGATCCGTGAGGCCTTCATGGAGTTGCCCTTCGCCAAGCCGGAGGTGTCGATGCAGCCGGTCGGCAACCAGACCCTGATCAACCTGCCGACCTTCTACGAGGCCTCCTGGCCGAAGGGTGCGGGGTTGAAGCCGGGGGACGTCAGCAAGCCGGTGACGTTGTTGTCCTGGACGATCGAGTTCAAGATCGCCTCGAAGGACTATCGCTACGACTTCGGGGACGACAGCACCTCCGAGTGGACGGACAGCACCGGCGGGGTCTACCCCGACGGCGACATCACGCACACCTACGAGACCACCGGCAAGCGGTCGGTGAAGGTCGACGCCCGGCTGGTCGGCCAGTTCCGGGTCAACGGTGGCGCGTGGCAGAACCTCGGGGCGGTCGCGGACCTGCAGGACGAGCCGGTGGCTCAGCTCCAGGTCGTCGGTACCAAGACCCGCCTCGTCGACAACTGAGCCCGGATCCGCGCCCTACGGCAGGCGCAGCACGAGCTTGCCGCGGGCGTGCCGGGTCTGCACCCGGGCAAGCGCGTCCGCGGCCTCGTCGAAGGGGTAGACCCGCTCGATCTCCAGGTGGATGGCCTTGGAGACCACATCAGCCATCAGCTGGTCGAGCTCGCGGCTCACGTCCGCCTGGTACGCGATCATCCCGGCCCGGATGCCGCGCTCGACCGCCATGGAGTCGCCGGACACCGGGACGATGGTGCCGCCGTCCTTGACGGCCCGCATGGTCTCGGTGCTCGTGCCGGGATGGATCGCGATCGCGGCATCCACTCCCTCGCCCAGCCAACCCCGGACCTGCTCCGGCCAGTCGCTGTCGTGGTAGTCGACCGTCAGCTCCGCGCCCAGGGACCGCATGTAGTCGTGATTGTGCGCTGATGCCGATGCGGCCACCCGCCAGCCACGCTGGCGCGCGATCTGGATCGCCAGGGACCCGATGGCGCCGGCGCCACCGGCGACGAAGAGTGAGGAGCCGCTCTGCATGCCGGGCAGCGCGGCCAGGGTCCGCAGGATGGTGTTTCCCGCCACCGGCAACGCCGCGGCCTCGACGAAGTCGAGGCCGTCAGGCACCGGCAAGATCAGGGAGTTGGTGTTGACCACGGCGTACTCGGCCCAGGTCCCTCCCTTCGCCTCCATGGCGTTGACGAAGGCGACGCGGTCGCCGGGCCGGTGCTGCGTCACGCCCGGGCCGACCTGCTCGACGACGCCGGCGCCTTCCATGCCGATCGGGAAGGAGGGCCCGGCATCGGCCGGGAGGAAGTAGGAGTCGTGGATCCCCACCCCGACCGCGTGCATCCTCACCAATAGGTCGTCCGTGTCCACCTCAGGCGCCGGGACCTCCGTCGCCGTGATACTGGATCCGGCGGGGTCGGACTTCACGAAGGCCTTCATGGTCCACACGCTAGCCGGGAGGGGCAACTATCGACGCCCGTGGCCGACCAGGTGGTGCCGTGGGTGGGACAGAGGACGAAGGCCTGTCCGACGACATGTGTAGTGCCGCACCTCGTAGGCTCCGGGCATGGAGACTCTGCGCACGCCCGACGAGCGATTCACCGACCTGCCCGACTTCGGCTACGACCCTCACTACGCCGACGTGCCCGACCAGGACGGTGGGACGTTGCGGATGGCGTGGGTCGAGTCCGGCCCCGCGGACGGACCCACGGTGCTGCTGCTGCACGGGGAGCCGAGCTGGTCCTTCCTCTACCGGCACGTGATGCGGGTGCTCGCCGACGCGGGCATCCACGCGGTCGCGGTGGACCTGGTCGGTTTCGGTCGGTCGGACAAGCCGGTCGACACCGCCGCGCACACCTACGCCCGGCACGTGGAGTGGGTGCGCAGCCTCGTCCTCGACGTGCTCGACCTGCGCGAGGTCACCCTCGTCGGGCAGGACTGGGGTGGGCTGATCGGGTTGCGCCTGGTCGCGGAGAACCCCGACCGCTTCGCCTCGGTCGTCGCCGCCAACACCGGCCTGCCGACCGGTGACCACGACATGCCCGAGGTGTGGTGGAGCTTTCGCCGCGCGGTGGAGAACGCCGAGGTGCTCGACGTCGGTCGCTTCGTCGCCTCCGGGTGCGCGCGCGGTCTGGGCGACGAGTCACGGGCCGCCTACGACGCGCCCTTCCCGGACGAGACGTACAAGGCCGGGCCACGAGTCATGCCGGGGCTCATCCCGACCTCGACCGACGACCCGGCCACCGAGGCGAACCGTCGCGCGTGGGACGAGCTGACGCGCTGGGAGAAGCCCTTCCTCGTCGCCTTCGGCGACAGCGACCCGATCACCGGCGCGATGGCCCCGGTGCTCAAGCGCAACATCCCCGGCGCGAAGGGGGTGACCCACCCGGTCATCGACCGCGCCGGGCACTTCCTGCAGGAGGACGCGGGGGAGGAACTCGGGCGGGTGGTCGCCGACTTCGTCACCAGCGGCAAGGGGTGACGGGGCGCTCGCTCACGGGGTGACCATCGCGGCGTGGCGGTTCACTCGCCCCCGGCTGCGGCCGCCGCAGCGGCCTGGATCTGCGGGAAGCGCTCACCCATGGCCGCAGCGAGTGCCTGGGAGGCCTTGAGCGGGCGGGTCATCACCATGAACTCGCTGATCTTGCCCTCCTCGTTGAAGGTGAGGAAGTCGCACCCGGTGATCTCCATGCCGTCGACCCTTGCGGTGAAGATGTACGCCTCGTGGTCGCCGTCGCGCAGCTGGCGGACATAGGTGAAGTCCTCGAAGACCTCCACGACGGTGCGCAGGATCGCGCTGGTGATCGCCTTGCCGGGGTAGGGGGTGTACGCCACCGGGCTGAGGAAGACACAGTCCTCGGCGAGCATCTCGTCGACGGCGTCGATGTCCTTGGCTTCGACGGCTTCACGGAACATGTGCACTCCTGGGCAGATCGGCGGGGTGGGTGCACGCAGCCTACGGCCGGCTGTGACCCCCTTCGCGTGCGGGCCGGCGAAGGGGGAAGACAACCGGCCCGCCGATTGTTCTACAGATGACGAACAACAGCGACGGTACGCCCGCCGCAGAAGGAGAAGACATGCAGAACCTGACGGTCCTCGGCAGCGGAGTCCTCGGCTCCCAGATCGCCCTCCAGGCGGCCTTCCACGGCAAGAGCGTCGTGGTCTACGACATCAGCCAGGAGGTGCTGGATCAGCTCCCCGCCCGGTGGGACTACCTCACCCCGCTGTACGTGCGGGACGTCGAGGCCGCGACCCAGGAGACGATGAGCCAGGCCGTGGCCCGGATCCGTGCCAGCGCAGACCTGGCCGACGCCGTCGCCGAGGCGGACCTGATCATCGAGGCCGTCCCCGAGCGCCTGGACATCAAGCAGCAGACCTGGGCGACGGTGGGCGAGCTGGCGCCGGAGCGCACGATCTTCGCCACGAACTCCTCCACCCTCCTGCCCAGCGACATGGCCGAGTCCACGGGCCGTCCCGGGCGTTTCCTCGCGCTGCACTTCGCCAACGAGATCTGGCGCAACAACATCGGCGAGGTCATGGGCCACGCCGGCACCGACCAGGATGCCTTCGACGCGGTCGCGACCTTCGCCGACGAGATCGGGATGGTGCCGATCCCGGTGCTGAAGGAGCAGCCCGGCTACCTGCTCAACAGCCTGCTCGTGCCGTGGCTCTCGGCCGCCGGTCAGCTGCTCGTGCGTGGGGTCGGTGACATCGATACCATCGACAAGACGTGGCGGCTGTCCACCGGCGCGCCGCTGGGGCCGTTCCAGATCTTCGACGTGATCGGGATGATGACGCCCTACGCCCTGAACAAGGACAGCGAGGACCCGGACAAGCGTGCCTTCGCCGAGCTGATCAAGCGTGAGTACATCGACAAGGGCCGCCTCGGTCGGGGAGCCGGTGGTGGCTTCTACGACGACGTGGCGTGAACTGCCTGACCGCCCTGCTG
Organism: Janibacter cremeus; assembly: GCF_013409205.1. Taxonomy (NCBI): domain Bacteria; kingdom Bacillati; phylum Actinomycetota; class Actinomycetes; order Micrococcales; family Intrasporangiaceae; genus Janibacter; species Janibacter cremeus. The sequence continues at coordinate 342,014 of NZ_JACCAE010000001.1, read as the reverse complement.
GGGTAGGCGCCAGTCGGTGCGGCTCAGCGGCGACCGGCGGGTTCCGGGTCCGCCTCGGGTGAGGGGATCGCACGGAACTCGCCGCTGGGCCTGGTCAGCAGACTGACGACCACGATGGCGATGGCGGCGCACAGGAAGCCGGGGATGATCTCGTACACCCCCTCGCCGCCGAGGAAGCTGTCGCTCCACCCGATCCAGATCCAGCCGATGACCACCGCGGCCCCCGTCACCAGACCGGCCACCGCGCCGGTGCCGGTCATCCGCGACCAGGTCAGGGCGAGCAGGATCAGCGGCCCGAAGGCGGCGCCGAAGCCGGCCCAGGCATTGGCCACCAGCCCCAGGACCTGTGAGTCGGGGTCGCGGGCGAGCACGGCCGCGACCAACCCGACGAGCAGGACGCACACCCGGCCCACCAGCACCGTTTCCTTCTCGCTGGCCCGACGCCGCAGGAACAGGCGGTAGAAGTCCTCGGTCAAGGACGAGGAGGCCACCAGCAGCTGGCTGGAGACGGTGCTCATGATCGCCGCGAGCAGTGCGGCGAAGAGGAACCCGGTGACGAGCGGGTGGAAGAGCAGCTCTGCCAGCACGATGAAGATGGTCTCCGGGTCCTGGATGTCGAGGCCGTTGCGCTCGGCGTAGGCCCGGCCGAAGACCCCCACACTGATCGCGCCGATGAGGGAGATCCCCATCCACGTCATACCGATCCTGCGGGCGGCCGGGACGGCCTTGACGCTGCGCACGGCCATGAACCGCACGATGATGTGGGGCTGCCCGAAGTACCCCAGGCCCCAGGTGATGGCGGACAGGAATCCGATGACGGACAGTCCCTGGGTCAGCGACAGGAAGGAGGGGTCGATCCCGCGCAGCCGGTCGGCGGCCTGGCCGATGCCGTCACCCTCGCCGGTGGTGAGCACCAGCACGGGCATCACGATCAGGGCGATCATCATGATGCAGCCCTGCACGAAGTCGGTCAGGCTGACTGCCAGGAAGCCCCCGACGACGGTGTAGGCCAGCACGATGCCCAGGGTCAGCCACACCCCGACGGCATAGTCACTGGCTCCGCCGACGTCGACCACTCCACTGAACGCCGTGGTGAACAGCTTGCCGCCACCCACCAGGCCGGATGCGGTGTAGACGGAGAAGAAGACGACGATCACCAGCCCGGAGATCGTGCGAAGGGGGAGTGCGGTGCTCGGGAACCGCGCGGCCAGGAAGGCGGGCACGGTCAGCGAGTTGTCGTACCGCTCGGTCTGCTCGCGCAGCCGCGGCGCGACGATGATCCAGTTGAGGTAGGCGCCGATGAACAGTCCGATCCCGATCCACGCCTCGACCAGTCCCGCGGCGTAGAGGGCGCCCGGCAGTCCCAGCAGCAGCCAGCCGCTCATGTCGGAGGCACCGGCGGACAGCGCCGCGACGGCGGGAGGCAGTCGTCGGCCGCCGAGGATGTACTGCTCCGCGGTCCCGGTGGACTTGGCGTAGGCGTAGAAGCCGATGGCGAGCATGAGCACGAAGTACGCGGTCAGACTGATCCAGACCCCAGCTTCCATCCCGTCTCCTTGGTCATGGGTGGACCGGATCAATCCACTGTGGCACAGATCACGATTGGCGCAATGGGCCAGTCTGCCGAGGCGGTCGCTGCGGTCGAGACGGGGCACGGCAGCGGCAAGGTGGTCATCGTCCCGTCACGGTGAGGACTGGGCGCGCCTGCCGTCGGTCGCGCCGCGCGGGCTGGGGGCCCGGACGCCGGATGGGCCGACCAGCGTGATTGCATTTCGATCACACCACCGCGTCGTCGACTCGCTGCGGGGATGTGCGACCCTACTGTCCAGCGCAGGAATCACAGCGGGCCCGCTCCGACGCGGGGAATGAGGAAGCACATGACACGGGTGGAGCGACGTCTGCCACGACTGGACGAGTTGCGCCCACTCGTGCGGGTCGAGCGACCGACCCTCCAGCGCACCCGCCGTCACCTCGAGCGGGCCCACACCATCGACGACCTGCGCCGCATCGCCCGGCGCCGCACCCCCAGGTCCGCCTTCGACTACGTCGACGGGGCCGCCGAGAGCGAGGTCAGCCTGAGCCGGGCCCGCGCGGCCTTCGCCGCGGTCGACTTCCGACCACGGGTCCTGCGCGACGTCTCCGAGGTGGACCCCTCGATCCGGCTCCTCGATGTCACCAGCCCGATCCCGATGGTGCTGGCTCCCACGGGCTTCACCCGGATGATGCACCACGAGGGGGAGCGAGCCGTGGGACGTGCCGCCCTGGCGGCCGGTATGCCCTACGCCCTCTCGACCATGGGGACCGTGTCCGTCGAGGACCTGGCCGCGGAGGTGCCCGACCTGCAGCGGTGGTTCCAGCTCTACCTGTGGCGCGACCGGCCCGCCTCCCTGGAGCTGATGGCCCGGGCGCGGGCGGCCGGCTACACCACCCTGGTCCTCACCGTCGACACCGCCGTCGCCGGGCAGCGGCTGCGCGACGTGCGCAACGGCATGACGATCCCGCCGCAGCTGACGCCCTCGACCATGGCGGACATGGCGCTGCACCCGCGGTGGTGGGCCAATCTCCTGACGACCGAGCCGCTGACGTTCGCCTCGCTGACCCAGTCCGGTGGCACCGTCGAGCAGCTCGTCAACCGCATGTTCGACCCCTCGCTGAGCGTCGCCGATCTGGCCTGGCTGCGGGAGAACTGGTCCGGCACGATCGTCCTCAAGGGCATCCAGAGCGTCGAGGACGCCACGGAGTTCGTCGACCTCGGGGTTGACGGCTTGGTCGTCTCCAACCACGGCGGGCGCCAGCTGGACCGCTCGGTCACCCCGTTGCAGGTCCTTCCGGACATCGTCGCGGCCGTCGACGGGCGCGTCCCGGTCCTGCTCGACGGCGGCATCATGCACGGCGCCGACATCGTCGCCGCCGTGGCCAACGGGGCCGATGCCGTCATGGTCGGCCGGGCCTACCTCTACGGACTCATGGCCGGTGGCGAAGCGGGCGTCACCCGGGCCCTGCAGATCCTCACCAGCCAGGTCACCCGCACCATGCAGCTGCTCGGCGTGACCAGCGTCGACGAGCTCACCCCGCACCACGCCGTCCTGCACTGACCACCACACCCAGCATCACGACCACACTCCCTGGAGGAAACATGCGTACCAGCCTGTTCACGATGTCGGCCGCCGCAGGCGCCCTGGCCCTGACCCTGACCGCCTGCGGTTCCGACGGCGGCAGCGACGGCAGCAACGCCGCCCTCGTCGGCGAGGGCAGCGGCGACTCCTGTGTCATCGACGCCGAGGTGCCCGTGGGTGCCGCACTGTCACTGACCGGCGCCGCAGCCTCCTACGGGGAGTCCCAGCGCAACGGCCTCGAGCTGGCCGCCAAGGAGCTCAACGCCAAGGACGGCGTCACCTACGACCTGACCGTCGAGGACGACCAGACCGACCCGAAGCAGGGGATCTCGGTCTTCGAGGGCTTCGTCAACGACGGCGCCAGCGTCATCATCGGTCCGACGCTGTCCAACACCGCCTTCCAGGCGCAGCCGATCGCCCAGGAGGAGAGCGTGCCCGTGCTGGCCATCTCCAACACGGCCGACGGCATCACCGAGCAGGGCGACTACATCTTCCGTGACTCGCTGACCGAGTCCCAGGTCATCCCGCAGACCGTGACCACGGCGATCGAGGAGTACGACCTCGAGGACGTCGTGGTGATGTACTCCAACGACGACGCGTTCACCGAGTCGGGCTACGAGGTCATGTCCTCCGCCCTGGAGGACAGCGACACCGAGGTCACCGACACGTTGACGTTCTCCACCACCGACACCGACTTCCGTGCCCTGCTGACCGAGGCGAAGACCTCGAACCCGGACGCCATCTTCGTCTCCGGCCTGATCGAGGCGGCCATCCCGCTGGTCACCCAGGCGCGTGAGCTGGGCATCGACGTGCCGATCATCGGCGGCAACGGCTTCAACAACCCGCAGCTGATGGCCGATGCCGGCGACGCCGCCGAGGGCGTGGTCGTCGGCGCCGCGTGGAACTCCGCCTCCGACAACCCGCAGAACGCCGACTTCCTCGAAGCCTACGAGAAGGAGTACGACTCCCAGCCCGATCAGTTCGCGGCGCAGGCCTACACCGGCATGATGCTCATCGACACCGCGGTGCGCAGCGGTTGCTCCGCTGAGCGCGACGCCATCAAGGAGGGCCTGGGCAGCATCTCCGAGGTGGAGTCGGTGCTGGGGACCATCAGCATCAACGACGACCGCGACGCCGAGCACGAGGCCGTCGTCCAGGTCGTCAAGGACGGCGAGTTCACCGTCCTGAAGTGACCGACACCCCTCACCGACACCCCTGACGAAGGCGGACACGTGCAACAACTGCTCCTCGGGCTGTCCATCGGCTCGATCTACGCGCTCTTCGCGATCGGCTTCACGCTGGTCTTCGGCGTGCTGGACCGGCTGAATCTGGCGCACCCGTCGGTGTTCGCCGTGTCCGCCTTCATCGGGATCGAGCTGGTCGAGGTGGCCGGTCTCTCGATCTGGCTCACCCTGCCGATCGTCGCCGCGGTCGGCGGCGTGCTCGGCGTGGTCATCGAGCGAGTGGCCTTCCGGCCGCTGAAGAACAGACCCGATGCCCACTTCGCGGGGTTGATCTCCTCGATCGCCCTGGCGGGGATGTTCATCGCCCTGCTCCAGTGGAGATACGGACCGAACACGCGACGCTTCCCCGCCGAGTCCTTCCCGACGACGACCTACAGCATCCTCGGTGCGCAGGTCACCGTGCTGCAGGTGGCGATCCTGCTCATCTCGGTCCTGCTCATGGTGGCCCTGACCCTGCTCGTCGCGCGCTCGCGCCTGGGGCGGGGCATGCGCGCCATCGCCGAGAACCCGACCGCCGCGAAGGTCCTCGGGATCAACGTCGACCGGGTGACGGTCACCACCTTCGCCATCTCCTCGGCCCTGGGCGCCGTCGCCGGCGCGCTCTTCGCGATGAACGTCAACAGCGCCCAGCTGGGCATGGGCACGGCGATCGAGCTCAAGGGGCTGGCCGTGATCATCGTCGGCGGGATGGGCTCGCTGCCCGGCGCGCTCGTCGGTGGCCTGCTGCTGGGGCTCGCCGAGGTCTTCGCGGTGCAGTACGTCGGCTCCTCGTGGCGTGACCTCGTCGCCTTCGGTCTGCTCTTCCTCATCCTCCTGGTGCGACCGCAGGGTCTTTTCGGTGCCCGGAAGGTGCGTGAGGTCTGAATGTTCGTCGAATCGACCTTCGTCTTCATCGCCCTGGGCGGGATCTTCGCCTACTCCTTCTACGCCGTCCTCGTCGCCGGGCAGCTCAGCCTCGGCCAAGCCGGCTTCGCCTCGCTCGCGGCCTTCTCCGCGGTCGCCCTGGCGCCGACACCCAGTGACATCGGGGACCTGCCGGCGCTGCTCGTCGCCATCGCCATCGGCATGCTCGTCGGTGCGGTCACCGCCGTGATCCTCGGGTTGCCGACCATGCGACTGCGCGGGGTCTTCCTGGCCATCGCCACGCTCGCCTTCGCCGAGGCGGTGCGCATCCTCGTGATCAACATGGAGTGGACCGGCGGCGCCCGGGGGACGTCGGTGCCCAAGGTGCTCGAGCCGTGGATGGCGTGGGTGGCGCTGGCGCTCGTCGCCTACTGGTTCTGGCGGCAGGGCCCCTCACGGTACGGTCGGGCGCTGGACGCCATCCGCGAGGACGAGCTCGCCGCGCGGGCCATGGGTATCGACGTCAGTCGGCACCGACTGTCCGCCTTCGTCGCCGCGGGGGCGGTCGCCGGGCTCTACGGCGTGCTGTGGGCCTACTACGTGCGGCTCATCGCCCCGGAGGACTTCGGTTTCGCCAAGGCGATCGACGGGCTCGTCACGGCCGTCGTCGGCGGCTCGACGATGTTCATCGGCCCGCTCCTGGGCAGCGTCTTCCTCACGATGGTCCCCGAGGTGCAGCGCGCCATCGGCATCGAGGCCGGCTGGATCCGCCCCTTCCTCTCCAGCCTGCTGCTGCTGGTCGTCATCCTCTTCCTCCCCGGTGGCCTGGCCAGTTTCCTGCCACACCGCAGGCAGCGCCTGGCCACCGGTGCAGCCGGGGACGACGACGGGCGAAGGGGGGAGACCAGCCTCTCCCAGCGGGTCCACCCGGACCCGGGCGAGACCGTCGTCAGCCTCACCGGTCTGGGCAAGGACTACGGCGGGGTCTTCGCCAACCGGGACATCGACCTGCAGATCACCGGCGGTGAGGTACTCGGTCTCATCGGCCCCAACGGCGCGGGGAAGACCACGCTGATCAACATGATCAGCGGCCTGTCCAAGCCGACCTCCGGCACCGCGGAGGTGCTCGGTCTGCAGCCGGCCAGAGCGGCCGTGCACAAGGTCGCCGCGGCCGGGGTGAGCCGGACCTTCCAGCACTCCAAGCTCTTCGACCGGCTCTCCGCCCTGGAGAACGTCATGGTCGGTGGCCACCTGGTGAGCAAGCCGACCTTCCTGCGGCGGCTGCTCTGGCTGCCCTCGGCCCACCGGGACGAGCAGCGCGTGGCGCGGCACGCGGCGTGGTGCCTGGAGCGGGTCGGTCTGGCCGAGCAGGCCGGGACCCAGGCCTCGGCGCTGTCCTACGGCGACCAACGGCGACTGGAGATCGCGCGGGCCCTGGCCTCGGACCCGTCCCTGCTGATCCTCGACGAGCCGGCCGCGGGGATGAACCACGTCGAGGCCGATGCGCTGTCGGAGCTCATCGGGTCGTTGGCGAGCGACGGCCTGACGATCCTGCTCATCGAGCACAACGTCGGCATGGTGATGAAGACGTGCAGCCGCATCGTCGTGCTGAACTTCGGTGAGGTCATCGCCACCGGCACGCCGGAGCAGATCATCGAGAATCCTGCTGTCATCGAGGCCTACCTCGGCAGCTCCGAGTCGGAGGAGGCGTCATGACCGCACCGATCCTGACGGTGGAGGACCTCGCCGTGAGCTACGGGCGGGTCGAGGCCGTGCGTGGGGTCTCCTTCGAGGTGGCCGCCGGCGACCTCATCACGCTGGTGGGTGCCAACGGTGCGGGGAAGTCCTCGGTCATCAACGCCGTCTCCGGGGTGGTGCGCCCCTCCGGGGGGCGGATCACCTTCGAGGGCAAGGACGTCACCCGCACGCAGGCCCACACGCTCGTGGCCAACGGGCTGGTCCAGGTCCCCGAGGGGCGGCAGGTGCTTGCCACGCTGACGATCCACGAGAACCTGCAGCTCGGTGGGTGGCACAGCAACGACAAGGCCGCGATCGACGAGGTGTACGAGCGATTCCCGGTGCTCGCCGAGCGGCGAGAGCTGCCGGCCGGCGCGCTCTCCGGTGGTGAGCAGCAGATGCTCGCGATCGGGCGGGCCCTGGTGGCCCGGCCGCGGTTGATGCTGCTCGACGAGCCGTCCATGGGCCTGGCGCCGAAGATCGTCGACGAAGTCTTCACCGTCATCCGGGAGATCCGTGCCACCGGTACAACGGTGGTTCTCGTCGAGCAGAACGCCCGCCGGGCGTTGAAGGCCGCCGACCACGGGTACCTCATGGCGACCGGTGAGATCGTGCATGCCGGCCCTGCGGCCGAGCTGTTGGCTGACGAGAAGATCGTGCAGGCGTATCTGGGGGTCGAGTAGCGCCCGTTCTCCTTCGACGGCAGCGACCCGATCACGGGGCAGGTGGCGCGGGGTCCGGACCACCCGGAAGGCCGACTGAGGCTCGCTCGGTTGTCGGTGGTCCCACCTACATTGATAGTGCACGAGGGGACGTGGCACAGGCCGTGCCACCGGGGGTACGAGGGATCGGGGCTCACCATGGACACGACGTCGCACACCATGGGCGAAGGGGGACTGGCGCGCCTCGCGCAGAGGGTCCTTGCCGAGTGGCAGGAGTCGCACGGAGCTGCGGCCGAGGAGGTTGAGTTCTGCGAGGAGTGCGGTGGCTTCTGCGGCGACCTCGATCCGGAAGAGCGCGAGATGGCCGAGCAGTGGGCCGCATGGCAGCCACCTCCCGTGGGGCCCGGTGGTCGAGGCACCGGCTGGGTCTGGGACTCGGGAGGGGTCCGCGACCTGCCGCTCCCGGGGTGGGGTGCCCTCGGGTGGCCCGGCGGTGTCCGCTTCGAGGACCTGTGATGGCCCGGGGAGATCAGCCGAGCGGTCCCCGACTCGTGTGCCGTCGCTGCGGATCGGTGGCGACTCACTCGATCGTGATGGGCTTCCCGTCGCACGAGATGGCGGAGGACGTGATCGCCAGTCCGTGGCAGCGGCTGGGTGGCTGTGTCATCGCCCCCGGGATGTGGACCGCGGAGTGCCTCACCTGTGGTCAGCGGGAGACCGTGGAGGACCCAGGTCCGCACTTCGACGGGTGGACCGCGCCCGATGTCTCCGCTGCTTCCGCGGTCTCCAGGTTCGCCGCCCGGTGCCGGGGTGACCTAGACCAGGCCGAGACCTCGGTCGTGTCCCATGCCGGCCTGTGGCTGCTCCTGGCCTCGGTCTCGGAGCACGTGACCGGCGAGGACGGGGAGCGGGTCGCGCAGATCCTCGGGATGCCGACCGAGGACGCGACCGCCGCGGCCCACCGATTGCTGGCGGAGCCGCACCCGACTCTCGCCGCTACCTTCGGCGCGTGGGTGGCGGAGGGTGTCACCACGCCGCTGTCCGGCGCCGACCGCGGCATCCCGGAGCAGGCGTGGTTGGACCAGTGGGCATCCGATCGCACTCGCGGGCTCATCAATCGGTTCCCCGTGCAGGTGGACGCCTCGACCTTGTTGCTGCTGGCGACGGCGCTCGTTCTCGAGCCGCGGTGGACCGAGCCGTTGCGCTCGTCCGGCGCGTACGGTCTCGTGCTCACCGGCGGGCTCCAGACGATCGTCGACACCGAGGCCGCCGGTCTCGTGGCCGTGGCCAAGCCCCACTCCGAGGACGCGGTGGATGTCGTGAGCGTCATCGCCGACCCAAGGGTGCCCCCTTCGCAGGTCTGGAAGGGCGTCGACGAGGTGGTCGAGCTGCTCAGCAAGGGCGCGCTGTGGCACGCGGAGAAGCCGGCCGGCACCCCGGACGTAGGGCACGCGTGGAAGTGCCGGACGCGGGTGGAGTCCGTCCTCCGAGGCGAGGCGGGCGAAGGGGGCGGGCCGGTTCGCCGGTGGAGCAGCCGGCTGCGGCGATGGTCCGCGCAGGAGACCCTCGACCTCATTGCGACGCCGGGCTTGGCAGAGGTTGCTCGCGCGCTCCTGCCGGAGATCACGGACCCGGAGGTCGAGTGCGTCCAGAGCGTGCGCGGGGAGTTCGACGAGGACGGGTTCCGCGCTGCCGCGATCACTGCGGTCGCCATGGTCACGAGGATGCCGGACTTCGTGGAGACGAAGGTGGAGCGCGTCGAGCTCGACTTCTCCAGGGCGCACGCGGTCGTCGCGATCGCCCGCGGTGGAGCGTGGGAGAGCGTGCCGCTCGTCAGTGCTTGGGTGACCAAGGAGCTGAGCCGACCTCTGAGGACCATGCCGGACACGGACTGGGAGTCCTTGGAGCTCTTGGCTGAAACCGACCCCGATGAGGCGGCTGAGTTGATTTCGTACAAGCGTCGACGCATGCGCGAGCGCGGGGAGAGCTGAGCCCACCCGAGGGCATCGAAAGTTGGAGATGGAGACGAACATGAAGGCCGGACGGGACGACCTGCGCTGGTGGCTTGACCTCGCGCCCACCCTCGAGTGGACCTGGGCAAAGACTTACGCGGACAGTGCGCCGCACTGGTACGTCGTGCACGGTCGGACCGAAGGGCTCACCATGGATGACTTCGTGAGAGCGGGCCGGGTGATCCGTACGTTCGGTGAGCCCGGCAAGTTCTACCGATCGACGAATCTCTACCTCTATACGGAGGACCGCACGAGGAAGTTTTGGGCGATGTGGGGCGAGATTCCGCGGTCCGAGGATGCGGACCTGATCAACATGGCGACCACCGACCGCGTTTACGGGCCGCAGGACGACATCAACTGGGAGCGAGTCGAGGCGATAGGGATACCTACCGACCGAGGTGCTCGTGGCTGATCGCGGCACATGGGCGGCAGAAGTCCGACGTTCTGGAGTCTCAACCCGTCACGACGGGCCATGACCGCGGTACGTTGCCAACTCTGAGTATGGGTATGGAGGGGGAAGTGTGTCGGATGACTTGATGGCAGCCATGGTCCCGATCCTGGGGAGGGATCTGGAGCCAGAGTTCAACGTCTTCGACGTGATGCACCACGGACTGCACGAGAAGCAGATCAGCAATGTCTTCGGGTGGCTCCTCGAGGCGGACGGCACTCATGGGCTGGGGGACCGCTTCATCAGGATCTTCGTCGACGCTGTGAACGCGGAAACTAATCCCGATCTCCCTGCTGATGATCGCTACTGGGTACGGCAGGAGGTCAATACAGCGCGGGAAGACGGGATCGTCGACATCGCTGACCTGGTCGTCGAGGGTGACACCACGGTAATGGTGGTGGAGAACTATTTCACCTCCGACGGGCACGGACATTGCTACGACCGCTACCTCGCCTACGGTCAGCGGGACGGCAAGCGCGGGAGCGTGGTTTTGCTGTGTCGACGTGTGCAGAAGAGTTTGCTGACCAACAACTGGGACCAAGCAGCCGTGCTCACTTACGCGCAGCTGATTGATCGTCTCTGGAGCCAAGTGGGTAGCGATTCGAGTTATCGGAAACAGCACCCGGAAGCGCATTCATTTATCGAGCAGATCCACCGCAAGTTCGTAGAAGGGGGCAGGACCGTGAAGCAGGACGATGTGTTGGGGTTCGTTGTCGCCATGTGTGACGCCGGAGAAGCCCGCCGGTACCAGGCGCAGTCCCAAGCGGTTGCGGCCGACCAGTTCGCAACGGATCTGGCGGCGCAAGCACGAGAGCGATTCGGTGAAGGCCGCGAGTTGCTTATGAATCTCAAGGGTCAACTGAAGTCGTTCAGCGCAGAAGTGCTCAAGGGCCAATTGAACTCGACGCTGGGCGAGGACTTCGTCCGGGGCGTGGGCGCCAACCTGCAGGGCATCCACCAGTGGACGATCACCTTCCATGTGCCGAGGAAAGAGTCCAGCTCCGATGAGGGACGCGTGCAGCTGAAGTTTGGCCCGTCGGCATGGTTCGCCAACGAGAGAGACGAGAAGTGGCGAAAGACAGTGGAGGAGGCTGAAGCCGACTACGGGCGCATCTTCATCACGAGTTCAACGAGCAGCGAGATCCGGCAATCAGAGGTGACTCTCGAGGAGGCGCTCAACGGGTTGGACCCGAGTGACACTCGGCTGCACGACGAGATCGTGGGGCTTCTGAACGCTCCCGCAGCAGTAGCCGGGTGAAGCCTCTCAGTTCGAGGGGCTCACGCCTTGGCTGGTCCAAGCGAGGATGTCGATCAGCCGCAGATCGGTTAGCGCTGTATCCCCTAGGACCTCCTCTGTGAGGGCGTACAGTGCGTCCTGATGCTGGACGAGGTCTTCCCTCATGGCGAGCGTCACGCGAACCATGTAGTCAGCCCACGAGCGCCTTCCGGTCGGGACTGGAGCGTCGCTTCCGACGTAGCAGAGTCGGACCCAGCGGTCGTGCAACGGGAGAGACTGCGGGTGTTTGCGGTGCAGGATCTTGGAGAGCGTGGTGCCCCCTTGGCCTCGCTTGCCGTGTCGACCCCTGTCGTCGTCCAGCACCTGGTAAAGGTCACGCACCTTGGCAGTTACGGCATCAGCGGCCATCGCGACGAGCGGTCGATCTGGGTGGGCCCTGAGCGCCGCCTGAAGGTCTTCCTGCATTTCTTGGAACCGGTAGACAGCGCTGACAGATGGAGTTGAGTTGAGCAAGGCCGGCGCGAGGAGATCTCCGTCGTTCAGCTCAGTGGATGCACTCCCTGAAACGAACGCGTCGTAGGCCGGGTAGGCGTAGGGCTTCTTGCCCGCCTTCCTCATAGGGTCAGTGTATTCGCGAACCCACTGCTTCGCCTTGTCGATGGGGACGGCGACGCGACCGACGCTGATGGTTTCCATGGTCGGCACGCTACGGGGGCGATGCCCCTAAGCACGGACTTGGCGGTCCTCCATTCTTGGCGTTGAGCGGTCCGACCCGCGCATGAATCCTGTGCGCGGATTCTTGGCCGCGCACCTCTTGTGAGTGTTGTCGAACGGGTACCAGCGGGTCGATCAACCGCCGTTCAGGCCGTGTCGAACGGAGTCCAGAGCTCGCTTGTAGTGCGACTCGGCACGGTTGATGACCTGCTGCGGTGTGGAGGGGTCGAACACACGCAGCAAGGAGAACCGGAATGACGTGGGGTCGAGGTCTCGGAGCTCGACGTTATCTCCGTGGCCGTTGCTCGCGTACGTCGACCAACGCTGACAGATGTTCTCGGCGCCGTCGGCCTTGCCTACGTAGTTTCGTCCATCCCGCAGATCTGTGATGACGTAAATGCCTGCAACCGATGACAGCGCGGTACGCCAGGTCGCGTAACGACGATCTCGCATGACTGCCTGGAGGGTGGGGTAGTCGAGCCGCAGGTTCTCGAAACCGGGGAATCGCGGAGCAGCCGCGTCGGCGAGCTCACGAACCGGATAGGCCGAGGCCGTGGTTCCGTGCACATACCAAGCCAAGGGCGCTGCCCACCCGATGACGAGGCGTCCGACATACTCCTGCAGGAGATCCGTCCGCTCGAGGTTGAAGGTGCGAATCGATCCGTCGTTGGCCACCTCGCCGTGGTTTCGGATGACGCCCCAGAACCGAGCTCTTCTGCCGCTCTCGGGGAGGAATACGAGCCAACGGTCTGTTGGGGTTCGCGGAAAACTGCCCACTGCCTGCGCACTCGTGTACCTGAGGATCTCATCTTCGGTGGAGTCGGCATGGATCCCGGGGGTCCCATCCGCATGAACCACGTAGGCGTGACGGATCACCAGCGCGTTCCTCGGGTCGATGCCCTCTGCTGAGAGGACGGTTCCCAACGTGAGTGTCATTCAGTTCCTTTCGCGCTCGGTGTCGCGGACATTCGCCCGGGCACCGCAAATGGCGTCATTCTCGTACTTCACGAGCAACGAGGTGCGGCACTCCGCTCAACGACCGGTCGTAGCTCGCTGGTACAGGGTCGCCGGCCGGCCTCGATGAGCTGTCGACTTCACCACTTCGCCACGCTGCATGACCGGGGTGAGGTTGGGCTTCATCCGCCGAGCAAAGTTGTCCTTGTGTAGCTCCTCGCCGACGACCGCCTCGTGGACTTTGCGCAGCTGGTGCAGCGTGAAGGGCTCGGGCAGGAACCCGTCCGGATCAGGCAACGTGTCGTTATAGCGCTGACGAAACTCGTACCGCTCCTGCAGTGACCCCACCGCTGCAGTGATGATCTCGTCGTGGTCCCACAGCATCGACCCGCCATTCAGGAGCTTCCCTTCCGACGACACGGGGACGAGGTCCCCCTTCGCTCCTTCGAGCTCCTGCTCCGGCATCGACACCGAGTGGGCCACCGATATCGCCCAGGTCCGGTCGTCACGATCGGGCGCGTCGAACAGCCGCAGCAGCCGCGGGGGAGTGACCTCGCTCGGACTCACCCCGACCTTCTGCTCGAAGACCTCCCGCACGGTCTCCACGACCGTGTGCCGCTCCCGCAGGAACCGCCCCGGCAGCACCCGCCCGTCGGGCTCCTGACGTTCTTGCACAAGCACCCGCAGGGCGGCGTCATCGGTGCCCGCTGAGGTGACCGTGAGGATCGCCAGATCCACGGTCACTCCGGGGCGGGGATAGGCGTCGAGCGGGCGTCGTCGGGGCATGCGCCTACATTAGCGCGGATAGCGTGCTAACCTTTAGCTAGGATGACGAACTAAACAAGAGGGGAAGTGGTCACGATGACTGACATCAACCACGAAGAGCTGGCGGCGGGGGCCAAGGAGACCAACCGGGAGTGGCGAGCCTTCGAGCACCGGCTGCGGACCTTCGTCCACACGATGAAGGTCGAGGGGGACAGCCTCGTCCTCGAGGTGGGGCGAACCGGCGGACTGCACGACCTGCCGACCATGGAGTTCGTCATGGGGGACATCCTCGTGCTCGCCGTCGGGGGCAACCACCTCGACGAGCGCCACGGGGGCCGTGCGGCGCTCGTGACCCGAGCGATGATGTTGCTCCGCAACAAGTGCGCGATCCCGCACCCGCACCTGCTGACGCACCGGGCATCCGGCCCCTGCGCCCAGTGGTCCGGCGTCCTGGGTCTGGAGTGGACGAAGGGGGCTGGTCCGGGATACGCGCACCCCGCCGACCGCGACACGCTGCTCGACCTCGTCGAGCAGACCATCGGCGCCGAGATGCCTGTGGGGCGTGACGAGGACGACGACTTCTTCGTCGACCACGAGGGTCAGCGGATCTGGATCCGTGTCCTCCCCAACGTGCCGGCCATCGAGATCACGGCCCGAGCCGCGCACGGGACCACTTCACGCCGGCAGGCCGCAGTCGAGGTCGGTATTCTCAACCGATCCAACCCGTGGATCTGGTGGCAGGTGAGCGGCCGCGATGTCTTCCAGACGGCGATCATCGACACCTCGCCCTTCGCACCAGAGCACCTGACGACGACGTTGGAGATCTTTTGCCAGGCGCTGAGCGCAACCCGCGACGACCTGGCGCTGCGCGTCGGGGGAGAGGTGGCCTGATGTATCTCACCACCGCACAGAACGACCGCGCCTGCGGCGTCATCCTCGGCTCGGCCGTGGGTGACGCCCTCGGCGCCGGTTACGAGTTCGGCTGCGCACCGCTCGGCCCTGACGGACCCGAGATGATCGGCGGCGGCCTCGGCGGCTTCGCGCCGGGGGAGTGGACCGATGACACCTCCATGACCTATGCGATCGCGGAGGTCGCGGCGAAGGGGGCGGACCTTCGCTCCCCGGAGGCGCTTGACGACATCTCCCGCGGCTTCCTGCGCTGGTACGACTCGCACCCACCTGACATCGGCATGCAGACCAGCAGCGTCGTCGGCGATGTCTCACGCATGCTCCCTGAGGACCTTGCGCAGCAAGCGTCTCGAAGGGAGGGAACCGAAGCCTCGAAGCCAGGCACCCCACCGCTCCCTGAGGAGGTCGCCCCGCGACCGTCTCGAAGGGAGAACACAGGCGCTCTCGCAGCAGCCATGACTCAAGCCGCAGCCCGCCTCCACGAGCGGACTGGCCACACAGCCGGCAACGGCTCCCTCATGCGCACCAGTCCGGTCGCCCTCGCCCACCTCGGCGACCCTACGGCGATCGTCGAGGCAGCGACGGCGATATCCGCCCTGACCCACACCGACCCACGAGCCGGCGAAGCCTGCGCCCTGTGGTCGCTCGCCATCAACCACGCCGTCCTCGAGGGCGAGCTCGATCTTCGGCCCGGCCTCCAGCACCTCCCTGCAGAGGCCCAGGCCTTCTGGACTGCCCGCATCGATGAAGCCGAGTCCCAGGACCCGTCGACCTTCACCCCCAACGGCTACGTCGTCACCGCACTGCAGGCGGCCTGGTCCGCGATCCACCACACGCCGGTCCCCCATGAGATCTCCTGCCTGCACCTGCAGCACACCCTCGACACCGCGATCCGGATCGGCAACGACACCGACACCGTCGCGGCGATCGCCGGCGGCCTGCTCGGTGCCCGCTGGGGCGCCTCGGCGGTGCCCGCTGCGTGGCGTCGGATCGTCCACGGCTACCCGGGCCGTACGGCGGAGGAGCTCGTCGAGCTCGCCTTCCTCGCGACCCGCGGCGGAGAGCCCAACGGGTACGACTGGCCCGGCTGCGAGTACATCCCGTACTGGCAGGCCCACCGGCCGGTCCTCGTGCAGCACCCCTTCGACGAAGGGGTGTGGCTCGGCAACGTCAAGGCGCTCGACGACCTGCCGCAGGAGATCACCGCCGTGGTCAGCCTCTGCCTCACTGGCTCGAAGCAGGTCCCGGCGGGCGTGCTCCAGGTGCCCTTCCGCCTCATCGACGAGCCAGAGTCGGAGTCGAATCTCAACCTCGAGCACGTCATCACCGACGCGGCCCGGACCGCGGCCGAGCTGCGGGCCGACGGCCACCAGGTCCTAATCCACTGCGTGGCCGCCGAGTCGCGAACCCCCACGGTGGGCATCGCCTACGCCATGATCAGCGGTGTGGATGTGGAGACCGCGACGAAGGGGGTCTGCTCGGCACTGCCGGCAGCGTCACCGAACCCGGGGTTCCGTAGGCAGCTTGATGAATGGGAGCGACCGAATGAGTGACTTGATGGACTCCGAGGCGATGGATGCACGAGAGGAGCCGTTGGAGCCATCCCAGCAGCTCTCTGTTGCGGGATCCTCAGCCATGTTCCAGAGCCTCGCTTGGGTCTTTCGACGCGGCGGCGACCAGCAGCGTCAGGCCGCTCGCCAGCTGTTGCTGCGCGCGGGTGTCTGGATGCCGATCGAGACCTATCGAGTGTGGCCGGTGGTCCTTCCGTGGGTAGTGAGGGACAACTCCGTCGCTCCTTCGAAGGGCAAAGCAGACAAGACAGGGAAGCCCTTGATCAAGACGGCGTCCCCAGCGACGGGACTACTTCGCTCGGACAACTCTCCCGTCGGCACCCTGAAGAATGATCTGCCAGTCAGGTGGGCAGGCGGTCTCGACGAAACGTTCAAGTCGAAGGCCCTGAAGAGCGGCACACACGAATGGATGCAGTCTCACTGCTGGTCCTATCTGTCCGACACAGGTCAAAGCACGGCCACCCACCCGCTGACCAACAGCTTCGTGCCAAACCTCGTGTGGCTGCCCCACGCGATGGGCAGGCTCACGGACGACGAACGACTGGTATTCGCCGATGAGTTGCGTGCGATTGCTTGGGCGCGATATCGACACGTCGACGTCGACCCTGCGCTTCGAGACGTGGTTGAGGAGGCGTGGAGTCTCCTCGATCCACCGATCGCGGATGACCTACAGGAGGAGCTGACGCGAGCCAACGAATTCGTCGTGCCCGAGAAGTTCTATCAGTCGAAGACTGCAAAGGTTCGCAGCATCTCCGCATACTTGGAGAAGCTGCGGTGCAGGGAAGATGTCAGCGTCGTGAAACTCACGCCGGCGGTCTACAAGGACAGTCTGGCCTCGGTGAGCCCCGATGTGCGTTCACGTCTCCAACAGCACCTGCATCCATTCTCGACGGCGGCCAGGCAGTTCCTCCCACCCGCCGCAGTGACTCACCAAGTGAGTGGGCAGCCGAAGAAGAGCCACAGCGTCGGGGGGACTGGTCCCGGTAGTCTCACAAAATTCACGATCCACTCCCCGAACGGGACCGTGACGGGGTTGGCTCGAAGCCAAGTCGCTTTGCGACTGGTGCACGAGGTGATCGACGTGGGCGTCACCCCGGTCCAGGTCCATGAGGTCCTCAAGGCGAATATTCGGCACGTTCCTGGGCTCGCCCATGGAGAAGAACTCTGGCGGAGCATGTCGGAGGCTGGGGCGCCGGCCACCATGGACAAGTGGTTCGTAAATGAGCCGATCCACGACAACGGAGATACGTGGGTGCTGAAGAAGAACTCGTGGACCGAGGAGCTGGCTGACAAGGCATTTCCGGCCTTGGAGTATCTCTCCGGCGGGCTGGTACAGGTCACCAGCGATCCGGTCCCGCCTATAACGTCACCTGACGAGAAGTAGAGCGGGTCCCGCCGAAGTCGGTGCCGGATGGAATCACTCAACCCCTCCGGAAGGGCATCCGCCCTCCAGCGGGTCAGTGACTACCTACGAGAAGGCGCCAACGAAAGCTGAGCAACGGTCTAAACATGCGCCGCATGGGAGCGGCAGAGAACCTGGAGGGCTTCACGGAGTGAGGTCATCGTGGACGGCCACCCGCGACAATGCGATCCGGCCCGAGTCGTCGCGCCAGTAGCTCAACCGCCGGGCAGACGGGGTCGACTGCTGTAGTGGCGCCCGTCGGCACAACCATTCAACCCCGTCCACCATGCGGGTGACAGCCGGAGAGTTCCCACTCTTGTTCGTCCGCAAAGGGTGGTCGCCGGGCACACCCCGGCCGGTGAGCAAGCGCACCAGCACGTGCAGGACCCGGTCACGGCTCACCCCTTCGACGCCCTGGAGGGAGTCGCAGAAGTCCGGTCCCACGGCATACCCGTCTGGGAGGCGCCACTCATCCTTGTACTCGGGTCGGGTGCTCTCGACCCACGTCCGCTGGATGTCCCACCGCAACTGCTGCTCTGGGTCGGCGAATCCCAGGACCTCGCGCTGTTCGTCACCCTTGCTCTTGTTCGACTTCTGCACCGCACGTCGCCTCACCGTGCGCTCGTGCTCGAGCTGACGTTCCAGTGACGAGACCTTGCGCATGGCATCTCGGATCTCGCGGTGCATGGTGTCGATCTCGAGGTCGCGAGCCCTCAGCTCGATCTCGAGCTCGGCATTGCGTCTCGCGAGGTCATCGCTGCGGACGGACTCTGCGGACAACTCCGCCAGCCGCTGCTCGGCCTCACGCAAGGCGCTCTCGAGTCGCTCCTGATGGAGTCGCTCGTCGCCGGTCTCGTCGGCAGGCTGCACATCCTCTGGCCCCGTCTGGTCAGCGGCAGGTGCTGGGACCGCCAGCCAACTGGGTCCCTCGGGCACGAGTGCCACAGGCAGGACTGGCTCGTCGTCATCGACATCTGCCATCCCCAGCGACCATGACGCCGCCTCCAGTCCGGGACCGAGATAGCGGACGGGGACGACCTCGCCCGGGCTGAGCAACTCGGTGAGGTCGTCGAGCTCGTTGCCGGTGACGGCGTCCGCGGAGAGGGTCGAAGTCACCCCGGGATACGGGACGAGGACGACCTCGTTCGCAGTGATCTCCTTGACGGATGCGGCGATGACGACGCCCGCTGAAAGCCCAGCACGTACCTCGCTGGACGACCGCAGCACCCCACCGATGTCGACCCGGCGCGATTCCGGGTCGTACTCGCCGGAGATGGCCGTCCCCGTCTCGACGATGGCGCCGATGTCGAGACCGGGGCTGACCAACTCGGCCCAGATCGTGGCGAGTTCTCCGTCATCCAGCCGTACCAAGGCGCGTGACGGGGGCACGACCCCGGCCACTTCCCCGGTGACCTGCTTCGTCGTCACCGAGGACTCTGTCGAAAGGTGGCCCGTCCGGGCGAGGGCGCCCACGAGATCATTGATGAGGTCGGCGCACGCGCGCCTCCCCTCGACCTGGTCGTAGGCGAAACGCAGGGGCGAGAGGTATGGATTGGCCAGCCACTCCTGGCCCACGTCGTAGACGCGGCCGGCGCCCCCGTAGACACCTGCCATGCGGTTGAGGTGGGAGGTGAGCTGGAAGGTGCGTGGCCCCGTCTCGAGGAGGTGCACCTCGGCACCCGAGCCCACGGTGGTGACGATTTCCTGCGGGTCGATCCACGGTTTCGTGCGGTTCGAGGGGATGGTGACCACGGCGAGAGGACGGTCGCGGGTGGGGTCGAGCAGGTGGTGGGCGAGCGCGTCGACCTTCGCCGCGGTGTCTGCGAAGTGCAGACCGCCGCTTGGTCGTGTGCTCCCTGTCGTTTCCTTGGCTGCGCGGGTGACGACCGGTCGTCGAGGAGTCCGGCCTGGGGCGGCTTCACGCGCGGCCGCGACGATGGCCTCGTCCGCTGCCCGGCTGGTCCCTAGAACGACAGTATTCCGTAGATCGTTGCCAGCCAGTGGCGGATAGACCGCGGCCGCATCACCGAAGACCTTGTGAAGCCCGAGCCCTTCGTTCAGATCCCAGGTACACCCTGCGCTGACGACCCAGACGTCTGCGTGGATCCGCAGAGCGGCGGCGATGTCGTCCGCGTCGAAGCTCGATGTGCCCGAGTCATCCTTCGTGATCACGACGAACGGGTGTGGGCGCTGCGGGTCGGTGATCCGCTGCGCCAGCTGGCGGGCCCCCTCTGATGTCGAGACGTGGGTCGCGGTCCCTTGTGCTGCCTTCATCATGTCCCCCTGTTGTGTCAGTGCGACGGAAGCATGTCGACCAGGTCGGCCACGGCTTCGTCACCGCGACTGCGCAGAAGCTCGACGAGGGCCCCGTCACTCGCGCTGACGGCCCCGGCGAATGCCGTTTGGCTCGCGAGGTGCTGCTCGCCTAGCCCGGTGAGTCGGGCCAGCGTCTCGCCCGGCTCACCACCCGGGGAGACATGGACGACGTGGGCCGTGACGGAGTGGTCCGTCCGGTCGAAGACCAGCCGGAGCAGATCACCCTCGTGGCTTCCGGCCGCAAGAGCGAGCTCGCGGAAGGACCCGATCGATGGGCCCACGTGACTGGTCTGCGCCCACGTGAAGGCGATGTCCTTCCCGGTGTTCTTCAGCTGCAGCGAGAGCGGGGGAGCGCCGGCGAGGAAGACGCCGATCTCGTCGGGCACGGCGCGACCACTACCGCGCAGGACGTCGTGGTCGACGCGCACGTGCCAAGCCAACCGGTCCGTGTCGAGGCGATAGAGGCCAGCCACAGTCTCCGGTGCGTTGGTCGGGACGAAGGGGTCGTCAGCTGGTCGCAATTCGATCATGCCCTTGTGGGTGCGGAAGACCGGTGCCGCGCTGTACATCATCACCGAGTTGGGTGAGATCTGGAAGGCCATCGACAGGTCCTGCGCGAGGTCGGACAAGACAGCCGGACCACTTCCCAGGCGCTCGATCATCGCGGGAACGACCCCTCCGTACTCTGGCAGTTCCCATTCGCGTAGTGCGACGTGGTGGCGGCTGGATCGCATGACCCGCGGCTCGTTGAAGACCCGGTCACGGAACCCTCGCCTGTTGAAGTCCTCGTCGATGACGTCCGCGATCTCGTCAGTGGTCATCGGTCGGCGGCGCAGGGCGAGGACAGCCACCCCCTTGCGGGCGATGTTGCGGGGCCACAGGACGAGTGATCCCTCGAGACGACGGATGCCAGCAATCTGTTGGATGGCGAAGGGGAGGTGCTGGCGCGCAACACCATCCTGAGTAAGCAGTTCATCAAGTCGAGCCTCGTCGAGGATGGGGCCTTTGTCCACGAGCGGTAGAGCATCCGACTGCGGCAGCCGGAAGTCACTTCGGCGGATGGCGGCGAGCTCGGCGTCGTGGACGTAGCCGCTCACGTGGAGCAGGAGTCGGAAGGCTCCCGCGTCGGTGGAATCCCCGTCCAACGGAACCTCCGTCTCAGGAGCAAACGCGCCCAGACCCGACTCGAGCTGGAAGAGGGCCCACCGCACCGCACGGAACCGGGGTTGTGCGAGCTTCTCCCGGAAGCGCGTGAGGAGGCGCGACTCGAGCTGTCGCACCCGCTCACGGGTCACGCCATGCGCCTGACCGATCTCGTCAAGGGTCCTGCGACCTGGCCCGAGCTTGAGCAGCCGGTGGGTGAGGATGTCCGATTCCCTCGGGTCGAGACCCTGCTGCCACTCGCTCAGCAGGTCCATTGGGTCCTGTCGGTCTGCTGGAGCGATCTCGGTGTCGCGCAGACGCTCCACTGCCTCAGTCACATCAGTAGGAGCCGGCCTGGTGAGAATCTCCTCGACGCCGCGCCACGTCCCCGCACCTGCCGAGAATCGAGCCCACTCGAGGACTGTCGTGAGGTCATCGAGGGGGGCGGAACCGGTGAGCGCTGACGAGGTGGCGTACATAGTGACAAACCTACCGTTGACCACCGACAACGTCGTCCCAAAAGCCCTTCGAGATCCGATGACTGTGCCTCGGGTGGACGGGGTTTTTCGTCTTGGTTCATTGGTGGAATGACGCTAAAATGAACGTAGAAGGTGCAAGGGGAATCGCACCTTTACTCCCTTCCGGTGAAAGGCTCCTCATGAGTTCTATCTTTATTGTCAATGCCGACCTCGAGGACGGCTTCTACGTCACCGAGGAGGATGCTCGCCGCCGTGTCGACGAGCTGGCTTCCCAGGCAGGAGGGGGGCAGCGCGGCGGCTACTCGTCGATCGTCGAGATCGAGGACACGAAGTACGAGATCCACCGGGGTGGAAGCGTCCCCGACAGCGTATGGCTCTTGCTCGAGGAGGGTGAGATCTGCGACGACTGGGGCTACAGCGTGACGCGTGCCAGCGCGCGCGAGGACCTCGAGGCCTGGGACATCACCGGCTTCGAGAACTGGGAGATCTCGCAGGAGCGGGAGCAGGGCATGCGTCTGGCCGAGTACCTGCAGGAGTGCTGGGGTCCGTACGAGATCGTGCAGGTTCAACGCCACGACATCAAGGGCGAGCAGGGCCAGCCAAGCGTCGGCGCCATCCGCGCGAAGAACCTCATCCGCCACGACACCGACCTGCCGGAGCCCACGACGAGTGTCCGAGGCGAGCTCACCACCTACACGTGGGAGGTCGGGGAAGAGGTCGTCGTTGAGGTCCGCATAAACGGCGAGACGTGGGAGTCCGCGATCGCGCACAAGCCGGATGCCCGGCCCATGGTCTGGAGCCACTCAGAGGATGTTATCCGCGCCGCGCGAGGTCAGTTGGGTGTCGACCCGCGGGTCGACCTGCGCCTCTACCTCGGGTCGGACCAGACATGGATTTCGGATGTGGCGGATCTGGACGTCTGATCGAAAGAATGAGGGTGCGGGCGCGAATAATGCCTGCACCCTCATTCGACACGTAATCCGCGTGCGCTCAGGCAGGAGAGGTCGCGTTGGTATTGTATTTCGCATGTGTACATGAATGACGCGGTGATAGTCATTTGGTTGCGTTCAGCCAGAATGGTCCGTTGTCGTTGAAGAAAGCCAGAATCAGTCGATCGATTGGCCCGGCATCAGATTGATTCGTGCCGGCTTCGCGCCGGCTTCGACCTGTTTGCGCACCAAGCTGACCATGTCCTCTTGGCGCGGCTGCCCCAGAGCCAGCCGATAGAGAGCCACGTCCCGTTCCACCTTCCGATACTGCTCCTCGTCCCGGCTCATGGCGTAGGGCGCAAGGTGCCGTTGGATCTTCGCCGGTCCGGGGTAGACCCAGTCCGGTGTGAAGTGGCCGTGCTCGTTGCGTAGGTCGGTTGCCAGCTCGAAGAGGTGCGGCCACGGACTCGGGCAGTCGCTGCTCAGAGCGGTGTCACCATGCTTGGCCGCGATGTTCTTGCGGATCGCATGGCCGCGGAACCGGTCGACTCTCCCTTCGCGCTGCTCGAAGTCGACCGGGTTGGGAGGTGTGTTCCAGTGCAGGATCGCGTGGCACCACCAGTGGAAATCGATGCCCTCCTGCCCGACCGACGTCGAGACGAGGAGGAAGGGCCAGAAGGGGCTGTTGAAAGAGGCGCGAACCTCCGGCATGCGGGCGTCGTCTCCACCACGGGCGTCCCTGGCGCCGTACCGGACGGCAAAGCGCATCGGGAAGCGGATCGTCGGATCGTCGGACCCGTGGGCGCTGGCGTCAAAGGCCGTCAGTGTCGACGTGCGGAGGCCGATTGCGGCGGCCTCGTCGTTGGCGAAGGTCAGCAGTGTCGCATCCGACCACTCGCGCGCGACCTCGTTGCGGCGGTTGAAGAGCCATTCTTCGAGAGCGGCTTCCAGGTTCCCTTTGGCCGTGTAGTCGAGGATTCGACGCCACTGGGGAAGCTCGTAGCCGCCTTCACCTGCAGCACGCACGATCGCGGTGGCGTGCGGTGTGTTGAACAAAGTGCGCAAGCCACCCGCTAGGGCCGCTGCGGCGACCATGAGACCGTCCGTGGACACTCCCTCATACTGGCCGAAGAGTCGATGGAGCACACGCCAACTGATATTGGCGGGGGAGAAGGCGCCGACCTCTGCGAGGATTCGAACGTCCTCGTCCCGTAGTGATGGGCTCGCGCCCAGTTCGGATGCGTAGCGCACGTGCTCGCTCAGGTTCCGCGAGGCCTCGGTCTGCTCACGCTGGTGGTCGATGGCCGTCGCCTTCGCGGTGGGTGCCATGGCTTGGACCATGGCGTCCTGCCCCTCACGTGTCCGGGGCCATGACGAGTGATGAGCGAAGGCCGAATGCCACGTACGCTGCGCTTCCTCGAGGTCCGTGTCGGTGCCACCACTGCCGCCACCGTCAAACTCCGCGCGCACGCGTGGGATCGAGTCCGCCAGAAACACCTCGAGAGCACCCACACCGTGGTCGCGCGCGTGCTCGCGGGGATCGGTCAGCCGAGCCAGTCCCGGCATCGGCCAGAAGGTCATGAGCGTCGTCATCGATTGTGGCCGACCCGTCTCCGACATACCTCGGTAAACGAGTGTCTGACCTCGATCGGACATGCCTCCGGCCGACATCTCGTGGATCAGGCGGTCCACCTCGTAGCTGAGCAGGCTGGCCACGGACGCAGGCGTTGCTGTCCACGCCGAGAACACCAGACGTTTGGTGATCTCGGCTTCGTCGAGCCCCGCGTATGGGCCGCTCGGAGTGAGGTACGGCAGCGAAGGGGGCATCCAGAGGAGGCGCCACAATCCGCTGTCGGTGAGCTCGTCCGCCAGGCGCCTGATCCGCGCGTTACCCAAGTCGATCGGCCGACGTGCGTCGATATCGGCCCGAGTTAGGTGCCGGGCGGCACGCAGAGCCCTGGGCAGCTCCGGAGCGGTGCTGTCCTTGATCCGTTCGCGCAGACGATACCCGTCGCAGAATGTGAGAAAGTATGGCGCAGATTTCCAGTAGTCGATGCCGACGAGGCCGGCTCCCGGGCCGACGACATCGGCCAACTGCCTCAGCCGGACGTATCCGGCGAGGTCGTCGGCGGTGATGCGGTCCGCCGGCCGCAGACGCACGTCGAGCATCGACCGCTCCTCGATGAGTGGTCGTTCATTGCGGCACATGACCCGCAGGAGCGCTTCACTCGCCGCGGCGGCCGCTGCGGTCGCATCCTGACCCTTGGTCACATCCCGGCGGTAGTCCGCGAGTAGCTCGGCGACGTGGTCAGTTCTGGGGGACAACTCCTTGGGCTCCTCGTGCAGGAAGCGGATCGTGCGCAGGAAGTCAGAGGCGTGGTCCTCGGCTTCTTCCGCGTACGTGAAGGGTTTGTAGGGGGTGGCCGAGAGCAGGACGACTCTGGCCGAAGGGAAGGAGAAGAGGTCGTGGGCCAGTGCACCGGCGTCGTTGTCCCGGGAGAGCAACGGGCGGAATCTTTGGAACTCGTCGAGGATGACGAGGTCGGGCTCGAGTGTCGCGATGCCTGCTTTGGCAAGGTCGTGACGTAGCGCGCCGATGATCCTGTGCGCTCTGGAGCGTGGGACCTGGGTGACGCCGCGGTGAGTCATCACCTCATCGAGCAGTGCCCGGAACTCGTCCAACGATGCAGCCCCGGAGCTTGGTGCAGTACTTGCCTCGTGGGCGAACTCCTGGAGGACAGACGCGTCGATGCCGCGCTCAAGATCCGCTTCCATGTCGGTGACGTAGCGCCGCATCGACTTGACGCTCGAGACCGAGGCCCGCAGCAGGTTCGTCGTCCAACGCCTCTCCTTGGCCGTCATGCCAAGTACTTGCTCAAGGACCAGGACCAGCAGCGCACGCTCTCGTGCCTGCCCTGTCTGGTGCCCAGGGTCGAAAGACGTCGAGGGCGTGAAGGACACAAGGTTGACGGGTTTGCCATGGAAGGTCCGCCGTCCCTCCCTCTGGTTCAACCGTGCAGAGTGTTGCCCGAGCAGGGTCAGGCGGCTGCTGAAGGCGACCTCCTGCTCGCCCGTCACGTTGAGTCGTCCGATGTTCTGTCGGGCGAGGTCCATGTTGGAACAGACATAGACGATGTCGATGCGGTCCACTGAGGTGTCGTCCTGCAGCCGCTCGATGGTCTTCGCGACGAGGCCGCGCGCGACAATGCTCTTGCCCAGGCCGGTCTCGTCGGCGACCAGGAACCGGTCCGATCCCCCCTCGCCGTGCAGCGCGCTGAAGACGTGCTCGACGGTCTCGCGTTGAAAGCCCATGAGTCCGTCTAGTACCGGTTCGGCGGAGAATCGCTCGTCGCTCATCGACCCACCTCCAGTAGTCGGCGGGCCCGTGAGACCTCGCCCCAGAACGTGCGGAATCCTTCCGGCAGGACCTCGTCGTCCAGGACCTCGGTGATCAGGTGGTCGAGGTCCTCGATCCCGCCACCACCGCTGCTCAGCCCCCGCAGGACGAGCTCGAGGACACCGGAGGTAGTGATGTCTAGACTGCCCCCGCCGCTGCCGGAACCCCGATGGGCTGCCAGCAGTGCCGCCAGTTCGGAGGGACTGCCGAGGCTCAACATGAGCATGAGCAGTCGCATGAACTTGTCGCGGTCATTGACCTGTCGGGCGATGACGGCATCGAGCCTCCCCTCAGGAGCACCGACCAGTCGGCCCAAGACGACGGTGGACTCGGTGATGTCGCCCTCCGTCAGCGTGACGATCACGCACGGTGAGATGTCCGCGGGTGGCAAGTGGTGGACGATGTGATGGGGCCGCCCCGTGACCACGGCGGAGCTGGCGCGACGCGTCAGCAGGGCGATGCAGGCCGAGGCTTCCGTGGTGGGGTAATCAGTAGCAGCCGAGATCGTGGCGCGGTACGTGTGTCCGTCGCCCCCCATCTCCTCGACAACGATCTCGACGAGATGCTCGATGGCCGCGATCGACCGTAGTGAACGCTGCAGGCCTCGCCGCACCCGTTCCTCATCGTGGTCATTCGGCGGCTGCCGAACGTAGGGCTCGATGAGCGGACGCAAACCACCGCGGCTCTCAGCGTCGGGAGGCAGGATGCGGTCGATGCCGAGTCTGTCGCGCCGACCGATCACCTCGACGAGGAACTCGACGTTGCTGGTCAGGCCAGGAGTCGTCGTGTTGCTTGAGCCGAGCAACACTCGGGCCTTGGTCCATTTGTCGGTCGGCTCGAGCACGTAGACCTTCGCGTGGAGGCCGTGGAGCAACGGCATGTCGGGTTCAGCCTCGCCCGTGTCATCGGCTGTCGGTACGTCGACATCCGCTGCCAGCGTGTACGTTTCGACGCCCTTGAGAGCGTCGGCCGGCAGGGCGTCGAGGGTTTCCTGCCGGGAGATGAGGGTGGGCGGCTCGTTGTGGCCATGGGTCACCTTGCGCAGGCCGTCGGCCTCGACGAAGGGGGAGATGACGAGGTGACGACCGGCGTGCAACGACAGGGTGTCGTGTCCGGGCAGGCCGATGACGTGGAAGGACAGCCTCTCGACGTCCTCCGGCCGCTCCCACCTCACGTGGGCGATCTCATCGGTGAGTGTGCGAATTCGTGTCACCCGATCGGGGTCTATGTGGTGGGCGTGCTCCGGCAGCCATCGCAGGAGGGCTACGAGGGGATCGTTGATGTCGAGTGGCTCGTCAGCGGTGGACTCCGAGTCCAGTCGGACGGCGATGTCCCACGTGTTGTCGTGGGTCAGGTTGCGGCTCAGGACGAGCAGCCGGTACTTCGGTGGGGCGTTGTCGGCGACGAAGCGCATGACCCAGACCTTGGAGTGAAAGAGGCCACCCGTCGGGACGACCTGGTGGACCATCGGTTCGAGGAAGGCAACGAGGTCTGCGCTGCGTGGGACGCCGATCGATCCAGCTTGGCAGAAGATGTCGACCTTGTCGCTGGCGTGTCGCAGGGCCTGCAGGAGGGTGATCGGGTCCGGTCGTCGCCCGGTGATCCCGATATCGGCGATGGCGAAGGGAGGGAGCATCGCCGCGGTGAGGTCGAGCGTGAAGGTCGTTGCGACGGCATGGTCGATCGTGAACCCGGAGGGCGCATGCAGATCGTCCAGGAGGACCGTGCGGGCGTCAGGCGTCAGCATCGGCGACCCCCTGCGTCCCGTGACCCTGATTGACGTCCAGCACCAGCGTCTTGATCGTGTCCCAGCGGAAGGTCAGCGCCCCGCTGCCGGAATTGCCGCTCCACGTCTCGAGGGTCTTGGAGTTGTCCGTGAGGCGTGACTTGGCGCCCTTGCGGCTCTCCCTCAAGGAGATGA
Organism: Janibacter cremeus; assembly: GCF_013409205.1. Classification (NCBI taxonomy): domain Bacteria; kingdom Bacillati; phylum Actinomycetota; class Actinomycetes; order Micrococcales; family Intrasporangiaceae; genus Janibacter; species Janibacter cremeus. The sequence goes on along the minus strand of NZ_JACCAE010000001.1, from coordinate 314,215 downwards.
GCCGGCGGCCCCCGGGGGAGTCCGCGACCGTAACCGGGTCCTCGTCCCGCAGGAGGGTCACCCAGTCGACGACGAAGGCCCATGTGCGATTGCTGATCCGACGATTGCGGGCGTTGACCTCTGTGATGAAGTTGTCGAGATCCCACGAACCGGGCGGTGCGGTGCTCGTCAGCCGCTCGCCCCAGCGGGCGAGCTTGCCGCGATAAGTGGCGCCAAGGTCGCCACCATCGAGGCGGTTGAGGTCCGCGTGTTCCTCGTAACGTTCTGCGACGAGGAGGTTGTAGAGCAGGGAGGCGCCCTCCATGACGAGGCTGAACTGCCGGGCGTGTTGCACCGAGGCAAAGGTCGTCTCGGTCGCGACCTGCCACGGGGCGTCGGCCTGCGCGATGAGCTCAGGGTCGAGTGCGAGCAGGTGGGCCAGGTAGGTGTCCTCGCGATCCGTCCGCATGCGCTCGTAGAGCCACTGTGCCTCGTTGGCCGACATATCCAGGCCGCCAGGGACAATGTCCGGGAACCCCGTGGGGACTGGCGGTAGGTCCGGGTCCCAGGCCGTGGTCTGTCGGCTGGTCATCTCAGTGACCTCGCCCTCGGCATGGCCCTGCGCGCGGGGGAGATCGCTCTCGGAACGTCGGATGTCGAAAGTCACCAGACCGGTCCAGAAGAGGTCGCGAGGGAGTCCCTTGAGCGACCGTCCGGCCTGCTTGCCGATCAACCCTTCGGCCTCTTCGTGGTCACGGCGCATCGTCTCGATCATCTCCAGCTGGACCTCGCGCACCTGCTGCGCGAGGTCTCGGCCCCGGCCTCGTGCCCGCTGCTCCGCCACGAGGTGACACCAGGGGACGAGGACGAAGTACCTGGCGCGCGCCTGCAGCACTGAGGTTCCGGGAAACATCCAGTTGCTCATCACGTCTCGGATCTGTCCGATCCCGAGCTCGTCGCGGGACTCGCTCACCATGAAGAGCGAGACCATCTCCCGAGCGATGCGTTGTTGGTCGGCAGTGGTGTCCAGCCATCCAATGGTCGAGGGCATGGTTGACCTCAGTCCGTCGCCGGGTCGAGTTCGTTGACGACCTCGATCGTCAGACCCTTCTCGAGGGCCAGCCGGTCGAGGAACTTCGTCGTGGTGAGGAACCACTCTCGCCCGGCTCGCGACGAGCGGTTGCGGAGGTGGTCGGCGTCCTCGAGGAAGGTGTGGAAGTAGCGCTCGATCGCCGATGCATCCTCTGGGCTCGTCGGGTAGACGCGAAGCAGGAGCGGGTCCTCGGGAAGGGCAGTCGTTCGGCTCTGTTGGGCCGTCCTCTGGAAGACGTCCACCTGGGATCGCCCGACCTTCAAGAGCGTGTGCCCGCGCTCGGGGTCGTACGGGTTCCGCAGGTAGTGCGGCAGGGAGTACACGTAGATCCCGGGCTTGCCGCTGTCCTCGACCTGCTCGGTTCGATCACGCGCCGCATCTTCTTCGCGTGCACGAGTCACCTCGTCCGAGCCGATCGCGTCCAGCTGGAGTTCCAGTTCTTCCAGCCATGATCTGGCGGCTGGTGACCACTGCTTCGTCTTCATCAAGGTACGTGCCCGAGCAGCGGTCTGCCGGGCGAGGTGGGCACTCTTCCACGGGAGGGAGCCTTCTATGAGAGCGTCGAGCTGCTGGCCGTACGTGTACGTGAAACCCACGCTCGGGATCCCCAGCTTCTCAGCCATTTCGGTAGCGCTCAGGCCCTCCTCCCGCAGCCTATAGACGTCTCCCAGTCGCGTCTCGTCTTCCGTGAGATAAGCACGGATCTCTTGCCGGACACTCTCGGTCTGCGTATCTGAGGTGACTTCGGTCATGAGCGGCTCTCTTCCATCTCGGACAGGTGACTGGCAGCCCCGATCTCCTCACGGCGTACTAACGCGAGCACAGGGTCCATCTGATCGCGGACGGCCTGGGTCAGTGACTTCCGGCCGAAGAGCCAGAGTGTGTGGCGCATGATCTCCTCGTCGCTGATGGCACCGAAGTCTTTCTGGGCGATGTGCATCGCGGCGGCGATTTCCGCTGGAGGCACCTCGTCGAGTGTGCGGGGCCCAAGGGTCCGCAACGTCACGGCAGGCTGATCCGAGAGCCGGAAGGTCTTCGGTTTGATCCCCGGCTGCTGGAGAGGGTTGTCAGAGACGATGCGACCGGTCCGCTCGGCTCGGGTGATCGCCGAGTTGAGCTCCTTGGCGATCAGCTTGCCGACGCGCTTCCCGCCGGACGCCACGACGTAAGACCGTTGGAGGTGCTCACCGGTGATGGGGCCCTCCGCTGCGACGATCTGCTCGATACCTTCGATGATTTCCTCTGTCGTTGCGTCGCCAACCGGGACTGTCGTCCCGGCGAAGACGTCGTAGTGCGGTAGGCGACCGTCGACCGTCGAGGCTTCTCCTGCCTCGGGTAGGGCGGCGCCTTCTGCTTCCATCACCTCAGCCTGAGTGTCGGTCATCGTCTGTGGGACCGGCGCGGGCGGAGGCGGCGGGGACCCGACTGCAGCTGGCGCATGGTCTGTCAAGGGCCACGAGGCGGCGGAGGCCCACGAGTCCGACGCACCGATCGAAGAGGAGCCAAGAGCGTCATCGTCGTCGCTGTGCTCAGGGATCTGCGAGGTCCAGTGGGAGGAGTCGTCTGCTGACGCTGGTTCGGGAACGTCATCCTCAGCTGACAAGTCAGACTCCGACGTTGCCTGATCCACTGCCATCCCCTCTGCAGGAACGACGACGCCAACTTCAGATGTGAACTCGTCCTCGGCGATCGCAGATTTCGTTACCTCGTCGGCGCCGCCTTCGTCGCCCGCGTAGGCGTCGGCGGCGTCGTCGAGGAAATCGGCTGACCGGATCTCCAGCTCGTTGAGCAACTGCCACAAGGGCTCGAGGGCTGCAGCCTTGTCGACGTAGAAGGCAGATTCCCGCACCCTGAAGAAGGTCCAGCCGCATCGCTCGAGGTCACGTTGGCGCTTGAGGTCGGCTTCGTAGGCGTCTGGCCCGTGCCAACGGTCTCCATCGCACTCGATGGCCAGACGGCCATTCGCCCCAACGACGACCAAGTCGATGAGATAGCCCTGTGCCTCGAACTGCGGGATCACGGTGAACCCACGATCGACGACGCGGTTGTACACCCGCTGCTCGAAGAGCGAGTCGAAACCGTCCACCCGGTCGTCCTCAGGGACGACGGGGGACTCACCGACATCCAGGTCGCGCCCTCGCTGTTTCACGCCGTAGGCGTAGTCGAGGAGCTGGTATCGCATGTCCTGCTCGTTGCTCAGGTCTCGGGTCCCCAGCGTGTGGAAGAGCCAGACCTGGTCCTTGGCACGGCTGACGGCGACGTTGTATCGCTGCATGTACATGTCGCGCGTCAGAGCGGCAACGCGACGGCCGGGTTCGGCAGAGGACACCATGCTGAGGAAGATGACGTCGCGCTCTGAGCCCTGGAACTCCGCGGGAGAGCCGACGCGCAGCTGCCGCTGCTCCCACTCGTCGGCGTCGACCTCTTCGAGGAGCATGGACTCGATGAGCTTGCCCTGGGTTGTTCCCAGCAACGAGATGACGCCAAAGGTCCGCCCGTCGTAGCTCGGATCCTCCAGGCACTCCTTGAGCGCGTCAACGAGTGCCCGGGCCTCGTCTCGGTTGATCTTGTTGCCGCTGGGTCCCTCTTCGAAGGCCTCGGCGGTGCGGGTGATCTTGATCGGCTCGAGTCGGTCGGCGCCGAACTGCCGGACGGGGACCAGGCGAATCCCGTTGGGCTCGTATGCGATGCGGTTCGAGAAGCCGATGATCTCGGGGACGCAACGGCGGTGCTCGGTCAACGTGAGCTGACCTCCGTACCGCATGAGCGCTTCGTCGAAGAGTGATCGTGCCGGGTCGAGCCACGATGCTTTGTAGCGGTCGTCGTGGAGGTACTGATCAGCGAGGTCCCGAAGGGCTTGCTGATCGACGCCGACCGCCGTGGGGGAGACCTGCTTGTCGTCACCGATCACGACGATTTTCGGAGCGAGGTACTGGAGGAATGACGCCTCCAGGCCGGCCTGTGACGCCTCATCGATCAGGATGACGTCGAACATGTTCTCGCTCAGACGCAGCTGCTCGACGATGCGGTAGATCGGCATGATCCACACCGGGACGGACGGTCGACACCGGTCCAGCGATTCGCGGATCTCGGCGCGTTGTCGTGCCGCGTACTTGCCTGTTCCCTTGCCGAGCTTGCGGACCAGTTGCGAGTACTGCGTCAGGTCAGCACGAGAGCCGAGGCTCAGTCGCTCTGGTCCGACCGCATGGTTCCACGCGCGCATCGCGGCCACCGTCTCGGCGGCTCCTTGCAGGCGGTCCTCGACCTGCGCGATCTCGTCCTGCAATGCGTTGGCATCGAGGGCTTCCTGCTCGAGGATCCAGTGGCCGGCCGCTGCCCAGGCAACGGCCTCCTCGAGGCGCGCCAAGCGGGAGCGCCATTCGGGTGCATGCACATCAGCGGTAACGGCCTCCGCCAGGCGGGGCGTTGCCTCCTCGACCCGGGCCGTCAGCTCTTCGGTCCGGTCGCAGTCACGCGCTACTGCATCCAACTCCAACGCCCGCGTGTGAGCACGGGCATAGGCGAGGTGGTCACCGGCATCGACCGCCTGTTGCATGGGCACGATCCAGTCGGCGTGGTCATCCCACTTGGTGAGCGCCGCGAGTTGCTCGTAGATGAAGCGAAGGGGGGCGCTCGCCTGCCCGTGCTCCTCCTCGGCGGTCAGCGATCCCACCACGGTGCCGTACTCGACGACGTGGTCGAGGTCGGTCCAGTCGATGGCGGGCATGTTGTGGTCCCGGACGAAACTGTCGATCTCGTTGAGCTTCTGTCGCATTGCGAGGACTCGCCCCAGCGTCTGTACCTGCGTGCGGTGCCACGCCGCCCGCTCGCTCAACGTGTCCTCCGGAGGAACGTGCGTTCCGGCGGGCCAGCCCCGGTCCATGCGCTCGAGCGTCCACAGGGATTCCTGGTGCGCCATGAAGCGATCGATGAGATCGGTGGTAGTGGCGGCGCGGCCGTTGACCTTGACGGCGTCGAAGAAGGGCTTGCACTGCTTCACGATCGAAGGCGTGAACATGCCGGTCTTGACCGAGCCATCGACGTTGGTCTTGATCTCGGAACCGGACGCGACATGATGACGAAGCGCCTGCGCCAGCTGCATGTTCGTGTTGGGATCACCGGTCATCTCCACGCGAGTGTCGTAGCCCAGGAAACTCGTCCGTACGTCGAGGTACTCCAACTGGGCAACGATGTCGCGGTAACGGGCGTCCCAGACGTCTGTGAACCCCATCCGCACATCGGCGATGGCGTCGTCGAGCCAGGCAGCACGGAGCTGGGATGTCTCCTGGACGAGGCCCACCACTGCGTTCAGTCGGTCACGGAAGGCGCGCCGGTCCTCTGGGTGCAGGTCGGCCAGGGGCTTTCGGGCGGGGTGGTCCGCAACCGTATGGAATGTCTGCTGGTGGTTCTCCGCGCTGGCCAACGTGTCCGCCATCGCGGCGTACTCCTCGGGTAATGGCAGTGCACTGACCTCGAGCGTGCGCTTGCGTGCCTGCGCACCGTGGGCTTGCAACCGCTCGTCCTGCAGCAGGCCGAGCCACTCGAGCGCCTCGCTGTCGGAGAGGATCTGGACTGGAGTCGACGAGGCGGGGGTGAATGTCCCAACCCAGCTGTAGGCCTCCCGCTCGGCTTCGTACTGCTGGGCGATCGCGGCCAATGTGCCGGAGTACCCCGCGTGGGACAGCACGGTGGTCTCGCGCTCACGCGCATTGAGGAGGAGCTGGTTGAGGCGCTGGCGCTCCCGGCGCAGGTCCTGGACATCACCGAGGGTCTGCTCGACCATCTGCTCGGTCTGGCCGACGTCGTGCTCCGTCGCGTTGCGGGAGATCGTGTCGACGGCCGTTCGGAGTTCTGCCATGTCGCTGCGACTGGCCCCGATGACCGAGACCGCCAGCGGTTTGATCAGCTCCGGGAGCTTCCCGCGGACTTCGTAGAGCGCCCGGTCCGTGTGAGCGGTGACCAGTACGCGCTTGCCCTGGGCCAGCAGGTGCGACAGCAGCGCCGCAGCAGTGTGGGTCTTGCCGGTGCCAGGAGGACCTTGAACCAGGGTTTGGGCGTTCCGGTCGACTCGCTCGAGGATCTGTCGCTGCACAGCGTTGAGGGGCAGCGGCGAGAAGATGTCCCCACCGACGTCCAGCAATGCGCCGGAGCTCGGGTCCGGCTGCGCCGGAGGCGCCTCACTCGGGTCGAGTAGGGGACGGAGTCCGGCCGGGACGCGTCCGGTCTCGGCAATGTCTGCAGCGATCTTCTCGAAGGCCTGGGCAAGACCGATCTTCGGGCGTGGCCGCAGGATGAGCGCCGGAGACCACGCCAGCGTGGCTACATTGCTGGGGGAGTGGCTCCCCCCTTCGTCGAGGTAGCGCCCCTCGGCATCGAGCTCGTGGATGGTCCTCGAACCGAGCTCTTCCAGAGCAGCCCGGTCGAGACCGTGCGCTGAGAACGCCGCTGCCCGCTCCTCCGTCAGGATCGGCAGCTCGCGAGTGGGGAAGGCGGCCGGGTCCAGCATGTCCAGCTCGGCCTTGAGCCCGATGGCCTCCGGATCGGCTTCGACGACGAGCTGGCCGGTACGGGCGTCGACGTGGACGTCGACCTTGAGGGTGAAGAGGTGTCGACGCACCGGTTGGTGATCGAGCGGGTTCCACGCCAAGAGCCCCAGCGCGAGCACGAGCTCGCTCTCCTCAGCGTTCTGCGACGCCTCCACATGCGCACCGAAGACCTCGCGGTACACCTCACGCACGGGGACCGCTGCCTTCTCGTCCTCGGCCCACATGTCCCACAGCGCGATCCAGCGGTCGAACGCCTTCTGCACGTCAGCGCGATCCTCGATGGTGACCTGCTCGTCCACCATCGAGTCGGTCTCCTCGTCCCAGCGCTGCCCCGTGACGATGTATGGACGCAGCTTCGGTCGGTCATCGCACCGCAAACCGCCGCCGGACACCCACATGCCCATGGATGCCGGCATCTCAGGCGGGTCGATCTTGTCCAACCGATCGATGACGAGGAGGGGTTGGTCGATGGCGGTGTCCGAGTCGGTCCATCGAATGGCCGGGTTGTCGGGGAGGTCGCTGAACCAGCGCACCACGCCTTCGCGCTTGTACTTCTCGACGTCCCGTACCGGTCGCTCCTTGAGACGCTGGGCCTTGGCAAGGAAGGTGAAGAGGCGAGTGGCCTTGTCGACGAGCGGGTCGTGCTCTTGCATGCAGGTGTGTCCTTCGGATCAGACGGTCGGGGTGAGCGTAGTCCGCTCGAAGTCGGTGAGCAGGGAGTCGAAGGCGCCTTCGGAGACGATCGGAACCCCGTAGGACCTCGCCTTGTTGGCCTTCGAGCTGAGTGAGTTCGGGTCGCTCGCCACGAGGAGCTTCGCCTTCTTGGTCACCCCACCTGTGGTGAGCCCGGCAGTTTGCGCGCGGGCTTCCCACACTGGCCGGTCGACCGCCATGTCGCCAGTGAAAGACACCCGGTCGCCTGTCTCGAGAGTGATGTCAGCAGTTGATTCACGCCGCGGTGCGGAGTGCCCGGCCTCTGCCTCACGCCACGCGACCGCGAGGGCGTGCTCGAGGTCATCGGGACCGAGGCCCAGGATCTGGGAGGTACGCACCAACTCAGCGTGCTCGGCAGCTGTCACCACGTGGTCGTGGGTGGCGACCTTGGCCATGTCCAGGACGTACTGGTGGTGGATGCGCAGCACGTGCTGACGGGTGAGTCCGGACTCGACGGCCAGGCTCACCAGCGCGGCTTGCTCGTCCTCGTCCAGGACCCCGTCGAGCATCGCGGTCTCGAGAACGGCGAGGTAGCTGTCAGTGCGGGCGTCTGCGGCGCGCGGCATCTGGGAGACCACGGATCCCATCCATGCCTCCTCGACGGCGGATGGTGCGCTCCTGGACACCATCCCGACCCTTGGATACGGACGGTCGAAGGGGGGCCAAGGGTGGCTTCGACTCGATTGCAGGATCTCGTCCCACGGTGGCTGACGGTCCGACAGGGACAGGTAGTGGCCGAGCAGTTGCGCCGTGGCTGTCGCATCCGCCAATGCTGAGTGGGCATGGTCCAACTGGATACCCGAGGCGTGACAGCAGTCGATGAGCCGTCGGCTGGGCGCATCGAGATAGGCGGTGGACCACTGCATCGTGCACAACGCGGCGGGACGGTCTCCTCCGTCGATGCCGGCGCGGCGCATCTCGTGGGTCAGAAACCGCAGGTCGAAGGGGGCGTTGTGCGCCACGATCGTGCGACCGGCGACGGCACGGAGCACGTAGGGAGCCAGGTCCTCGAACCGAGGGGCGCCGAGCACGTCGCTCGCTGAGATCCCGTGGATCCGAGTGGGGCCCACATCGCGGCCGGGATTGACGAGCGTTGACCACTTGTCCTGGATGTGGCCCTCGTCGGAGACGTAGACGACCCCGATCTCCACGATGCGGTCATGCCGCTCCGGCGACAGCCCCGTGGTCTCGACGTCGATGACCGTGTACCCCGACATATGTCCATCCCTCCCTGCGACCTTCCCCGTCGCGTCGACTTCAGATCTTCCCCGACACCACCGACACCGTGATCGCGTTCGGATCGCGGTGACCGTGGTTGGCAGTCGTTACGTCCGATGCCCAAGGGATGGCGCGCCCATTGTCGTGGTCGTGTATGCGACCTTGCCATGACAGGTACCGCACTTACGAGCCTTCTTCGACCCCGGGGGTGGTCGGAAGAGACGACCGCAGCGCACGCACTCCCTGCCACCTTGCTTCCTCAGACAGCTGGCGCAGATGTTGTAGCGGCTGAATCGACGCTGTCCGCACTCCACGCAGCCCGACCTCTTCGTGGGCTCGGCCTTCGGGCCGATTCTCACCACATTGACTCCCTGCAGCACTGCGGGCAGCTTTGCCTGTTCAGCCGACGAGAACTGGCGCTCTTTCGGAGGTTTCGAGGCTCTACTGGACTTCCTGCTGGCCTTCGTTGCGTGCGCCTTCGCGGCCTTTCGGGCAGCTCTGCGTTGACGTTTCGCCAGCCCATGGGCGCATTGGGCGAATGGCAGGTCACACAGGTCGCAGTGCTTCTCCACGCCTACTGCTCCTGGAGTATGTCGAGGGCGGGGAGGGAATCGACGATGGCCATCGTCTCGAGGCTGACCGTGACGATCCGGGCCAGGAGGTCGACGATGTAGCGGGGGTCCTCAACTTCCTTGGACCAGTCATTGGGGTCGTTGACGATGCCCGATGGCTTGTCCGTCTTGACGCGGTAGCGGTCGATGATCCACTCGATCGCGGAACGGGAGCCGAGCATGTACCGGTACGCCTCTTCGGGGATGCCACTGAGGGTGATCCGGTCGTTGTAGACGACCGTCGTCTTGTCGGCGACGAGTTTCTTGCTCTCGGGGTCGCGGACCTTGGCAAACTTCATCTTCTCGACCCGGAAGTACTCGTATGGGTCGGCGTTGCCCGGATCGGTCTCCAGACCGTCGAGTGGGTACGGCGCGACGGCTTCGTATCCGAGGTGCAACTCGGAGAGCCTGCGTCCGGCCTCGACGAAGGGGGCAGCGTCCACCACGAGGGGGATGCGAGGCAACGACTTCTTCAGGTCCGCTGCGTACGTCTCGCGGTAGTCCGGGGAGTGGAGGAGCCCGTACACATAGAAGAAGATGTCGTCCTTCGTGAACGACTGCCCATATGCCGCTCGGAACCGTCCCAGCGCCTCGTCCGTAATGTTGTCGATCCGGCGATAGCCGTCGACGAGGTCATCAACGCCTGACCCGAAGAGTGATCCAGCCTCGTCGACAGGTTCGTACCGCCATCGGGGCAGGAAGTGGCTGGGGTTTCCTGCGCCAGGGATCACGATGTCTGGGAGGCCGCTCACCAGCAAACTTGTGAACGGAGCACCTGCGCCGGGTGCCGACATCGAGATCACGCTGTTGGACGCGTCGGGAGTAGGAAGGAGCGCAGACAACCGTGCTGGCCGCTCGATCAGCTCGGGGCTGAAGTAGACGAACTGGCGGAAGAAGGGCCGGTAGGTCGCCTCGCGGATCAAGTTCGGATCGAAGGATAGGTGCCTGCCGCGGCCAGCAACCGTCTGAAGGCCCCCACTCCAAGCGATGCGACCCTTGTCGTTGGTTCGGGGCGCACCATCGACCACCTCGTTAAACGTCGCTAAGGTCGTCTGGACCGTGGATTGCACGCCCCCACGAGAAGATCCGTAGACCCACCAATCTCGTCCGGTGGTCAGGCCTCGGCTCTGAAATGCGCCAATTCGCGCCGGCTCGTCGCCGACCGCCGGCATGAAACTCCCGAAGTCATCCCGCCGTTGACTCAGCCAGTCGCCATGCTCGTTTGCCTCGATCGTGACGCTCGTCTGTTCGACGATGCTCCGCGCGTCTCCGACCATCCTTAACTTGTCTTCTCGGGAAAGGTAATCGCCAATGTCCGTGTAGTGGATGGTCGCTGGTCCGGTGTGGCTGGGGTCTTTGACGAGGACCGTGATCGCGACGGTGGCTCGGCTGCCTGCGCCGAACACCTTCCCCCCTTCCTTGCGGGACTGCTCGCCGGCGGTGCGCTGGTTGCCGCGGAGGTTAAGGACGTGAACTTCACTGAACTCCTCTGCCAGGGACTTGCGAAGCCCGTCCGCACTGTTGGCGTCCAGGAACCCACCATTCGTCACATACGCGATGATTCCTCGATTCTGGATCCGAAGTGTCGCCCACTTGATCGCGCGGATGTAGGAGTCGTACAACTTCCAAGTTGACCGTGCGGTTGAAGCCGCCGCGTATGTCTCGCGGATCGCTGCGTCGAGCGTTGGGTACTTCTCGTTGGCATTGTCGTCATTGGCGCTGTCCTGGCCGGACGAGTAGGGCGGGTTGCCGACGATGACGGTGATGGGGAGTTTGCGCTGGCGGTTGATGCGCTCATTGTTCTCAGGGAAGACACCGAGGTCGTCCTCGTCGCCATGCTCGTAGGACTGGAACGTGTCGGTCAGGACCAGACCCTCGAAGGGTTCGTACTGCGCCTTGCCTGCGTCGAGGGATCCGTGGCGGAGGTCCTGGTAAGTGGTTTCGATGTTGACCGCGGCGATGTAGTAGGCCAGCAGCAGGATCTCGTTGGCGTGCAGCTCGTTGGCGTACTTGCGGGCCAGGTCGTGTGGCTCGATGAGGTGCGACTGGAGGAGGCGGGTCATGAAGGTGCCGGTGCCGGTGAATCCGTCGAGGACGTGCACCGCCTCATCCGTGAGCCCCTGCCCGAAGTGCTGGCGCAGGAGGTCATCAGCCGAACGCAGGATGAAGTCGACGATCTCCACTGGCGTGTAGACGATGCCGAGTTTGTCGACGGTCTTCTTAAAGGCGGTGGCGAAGAACTTGTCGTAGAGCTCGACGATGATCCGCTGGCGCCCTTCGGCGTTGTCGACACCGTCGACGCGGGCGCGTACGGAGTCGTAGAACTGGGTCAGCGACTCGTTCTCGTCGTCCAGTGCGTGCTCGTCGAGGACGGTGAGCATGCGCTCCATCGTCTGGGCGACGGGGTTGGACTGAGCGAAGTCATAGCCGGCGAAGAGCGCCTCGAAGACCGGGCGCGTGATGAGGTGCTGCGCAAGCATCTCGACGGCATCGTCCCGGGTGATGCCGTCATTGAGGTTGCCCCGCAGACCCTCCAGGAAGGCCTCGAACTCCTGCGCGGCAGGTGAGTCCTGATCGGCGAGCAGACCATTGATCCGGACGATGTGGGTCTGTGCGATCTCGGCGATGTCCTTGGCCCAGGTCTCCCAGTACCGGCGTTCGCCGACCTTCTTGACGATCCGGGCGTAGATCGCATCACGCCACGCCTCGATGCCGAACGGGAGGGTGAGCTGGGTGTCCTCCTTGTCGGAATCCGCCTTGCCCGGGGTCGCGTCGTCGAAGATGACGTGCGTGTCCTTGGCCTTGTTCAGGTCCAGCTGGTTTACCATCGCGTTGAAGCGGTCATCGTGGGCTCGCAGAGCCTGCAGGACCTCCCACACCGTCTGGAAGGCCTTGTTGTCCGCCAAGGCTGCCTCCGGCGGCGTGTCCCCGTCAACGACCACCGGCAGGATGATGTAGCCGGTCTTCTTCCGCCCTGTCGGGTCCTTGCGCATCACGCGCCCCACCGACTGGACGATGTCGACCTGCGACGCCCGCGGACTCAGGAAGATCACGGCATCGAGGGAGGGGACGTCCACCCCTTCGCTCAAGCACTTGACGTTGGTCAGCAACCGGCAGGTGTTGTCCCCGGAGTTACTCCCCGCCTTGAGCCACTGGAGGTCACCGCCTCGCTCCAACGCATTCATCGTGCCGTCGACGTGCCGGATGTCGACTTGGAGGTTGTTGGGGTGCTGCGCGTCGGTGTCGTCCTCATAGGTGGAGATCAGGCGATCGACGATCTGGGGGAAGGCCTGCTCGACTGCCTTTGACGACTTGATGTTGCCGGCGAAGGCGACGGCGGTCTTCATCGCGGCACGAGTGAGTGGCTGGCTGTCGGGGTCCTTGGTGTCGAAGCGCTTGGCCAGACCGTTCCAACAACCGACGAGCTTGGTCGCGTCATCGAGCTTGATGTCGCTCGAGGCTGCCAGCTCCTGGTGGAAGGACTCGGCGATGGTGCCGCGATCGACCTTGAGGACCAGGACCTTGTAGTCGGTCAGCAGGTCCTGCTCCACAGCCTGACCGAAGCCCAGCCGGTGGAACACCGGGCCGTAGACCGACTCGTCATCCATTGAAGCGAGGACGGCATCGGCGTTGTCGGCCTTCTCCTTCGTCTCCGGGTTGAAGAGTCGGGGAGTGGCGGTCATGTAGAGGCGCTTGGCCCCCTTGATGCGGGAGTTGTCGTGCACACGGACGAAGGCGGACCCATCCTCATCATCGGCGAGTGTGACGCCGGTGGTCCGGTGTGCCTCGTCGGCGACGATGAGGTCAAACTCGGGCAAGCCGTCCTTCTGCGCCTCTGCCACGACATCGATGGACTGGTAGGTGGAGAAGACGACGGTGAAGTTCTCGTCCTCGTGCTGCTCGCGGATCTGCTCGGCGAGAGCCTGGGTGTCCGTCGTTGCGGGGTGGATCAGGTCGGTGACGCTGATGTCCTCGGAGTCCGAGCGCTTGCCGACCCGGGTGTCGGAGCACACGGCAAAGGCCCGGAAGGGGATCTCGGTCTCCTGCTTCCACTCGCGCAGCGTCTGGTTCAGCAACTGGATCGAGGGCACGAGGAAGAGCACCGTCGTGGTCTTGTTCTTGTGGTCCGTGGCGAACTGCTCGGCGATCTTCAGGCTCGTGAAGGTCTTGCCGGTGCCGCAGGCCATGATGAGTTGACCACGGTCGTGCTCGAGGAGCCCGTCCATCACGGCCTGCTTGGCCTTCTTCTGGTGAGGACGCAGCTCGTGCTTCCCGGTGGTCGGCAGGTACTGCTGAGGGTCCTGCCAGTCGATCTGCGACCAGTCGACCTTCGACTCCAGGAGGTCGCTGACCCCGATGCGGGTCACCGGCACT